>NZ_JBITDI010000003.1:226844-569315 GCF_044454005.1 Nocardia sp. NPDC051570
GGGGGGGGGGGTGCGGCTGCCCCCCCCCCCCCCCCCCGCGCCGCCCCCCCCCCCCCCCCCCCCCCCCCCCCGCGCCGCAAACCTTGCTCGCTTGCCGCGATCTCACGCGCGAATGATGCGCAACCATCCCGCCGCGCTTGCCGGTACGCCAGGCGATAGGCTGTCGCTATGGCTTACCTGGTAACGGGGGCGACTGGGTGGATCGGGCGGTTTCTCATCCCCGAGTTGCTGAAGCGTAGCGGCGATATCCACGTGCTGGTGCGACCCGGGGCCGATTCGGCGTATCGGTTCGACCGGTGTGTGCGGGAATGGGCCGGCGGGGATCGGGTGCGTGCGGTGCGCGGGGATATGCGGGCGCCCGGACTCGGTATCGACCCGGATTGGCTTGGCCGCCATCGTGGTTCGATCGACCACATCTTCCATCTGGCGGCCGGATACGATGCGGGCGCGCTGGGCGGGGACACCTCGAATCTGATCGAGGTTGCCGAGCGGCTGGAAGTGGGTGCGCTGCACCATGTTTCGACCGTCGAGGTGGCGGGTTCGGCCGAGGGGCTCTACACCGAGGATATGTTCGACGTGGGCCAGGTGCTGCTCACGCCCTATCAGCGGGCCTCCTTCGAGGCCGAGCGGGCGATCCGCGACCAGGATCGGGTGCCGTGGCGAATCTATCGGCCCTCCATCGTGATCGGCCATTCCCGCACCGGCGAGATCGACCGCATCACCGGGCCGTACTACTTCTTCCGCCTGCTGCGCATGGCCGCCCAGCTGCCGCGGCTGCTGCCGCTGGTGGTTCCCAAACTCGGCGAAACCAATATGGTCCCGGTCGATTTCGTGACCCGCGCCCTGGACCATATCGCCCATCTGCCCGACGCCCGGTCCGCCACTTATCATCTGGTCGATCCGCGCCGCCAGACCGCGGCCGATGTGCTCAACCTGTTCGCCGATCAGGCCGGGGCGCCGCATCTGGTGGAGGTGATGCCCAAGGAGACCCTGGATGTGCTCATGCGTGTGCCGGGTGTGAGCTGGGTGCTGCCCCGCCTCGGCGTGCCGCGGGATGTGCTGGAGCACAGCGAATTCGGCTGCTGGTTCGACTGCCGCAACACCACGACCGCCCTGACCGGCACCGATATCAGCGTGCCGCCGTTAGCGGCCTATGCCCCGATCGTCTGGAAGTACTGGATCGAGAACTGGGTCTGACGGCGTGTATTCATAACCCACCCAACGATTCCGATGCGTCCAGCCCACCAGATCGAACCGCCAGCGGAACGGCCAGGTGCGCGCCACTGTCAGGAACAGCACCGCCCCCAGCGCCGCATAGTCGTCGTGCGCGGACAGCAGCGCGCGCTGCTGCCGGGGTGAGGCGGTGAAGAACGCGTCGAACATCGTCGTCGCCTGGGCTGTGGTGAGCCGGCCCAGTCCGAACATCCCGCGCTCGCGCATCCAGTACACCAGCCGCGCCCGCGCCGGCCACAGCTCGCGAATCGGATCCGTCCCCGCGCGCACCGCCTCGATCGCGGTGTCCACCAGGGTCAGCGACGCGGCCACGCTGTAGCCGGTGCACGGATGCATCATCCCGCCCCGCGCGCCGAACGGGATCACCGGCGCGGCGCCGGGCCGCGGCGGCGGCTGATCCAGCGGATAGTGCGCGGCCTCGGTCCGCTCGTCGCCGCGCAGCCGAATGCCGTGTGCGGCAAGCCGATTCAGCGTCCGGCGGCGCAGCTCGCGCTGTGGCATCCCGCCGCGCAGGCCCAGGCTGGTCTCCTCGAAGATGACCGTGCCGTCGCCCAGGGGCACCGCGTACAGGAACGATGGCGGCTCACCGGGTCCCGCGCCGTTCTCGGCACGCCAGTCCAGCAGCAGCCCCTCGCCCTCGCTGATCATGGGCGCGGCCCGCTCGGCGTCGACGAAGATGCCGTGCGCGCTGGCGCTGCGCCGCGTGCCGGGCAGGGGGAGACCGCGGGTGTCGAAGACCGTAGCGGCCGTGATGACCGTATCGTCGTCCAGCTCGACCCGATGCGCCCCGACCGCCGTGGCCCGCCCGCGCAGCACCGTGGCATCGTCGAGCGGCAGCGCCTCGCGCAGACCCCGTTTCGACAGCACGCAGTAGGGCCGTTGAATTCGATGCTCGGCATTGGTCCATACCGTCGGCGCCGCGATCCGCGAGGCGATGGCCGTCCGGGGCACCCAGCCGGGCAATTCGTCGGCCCAGCAGGAGTACGTCGGCACCCACGGACGCTCGGGTCGCGGATCCACGGCCGCCACCTCGAATCCGGCCAGCATCGCCCGATGCGCCAGCGCCCGGCCGGTGGGCCCGAGCCCTACCACGCATACATCCACCCGGACCTGCCGCCCTGTCATGCGTCACATTCAATCAAGAACTGGTGATCGGGTCGGTACCGCCTCGCGTTACGCCCCGAAAGATCCTGTCCCAGCAAATCCTGTCGTGAAATCCCTTGGGCACGTTCATAACCTGATTCGGGACGCCGAGTAGGCGTCGTGGACGAGTATGGGCACGCCCGGGAGAGTGGATATGCACAAGACTCGGTACGGGCGCCGGCGGTATCGGTCCGCTCGGCTGGGGGCCGTGGCCGCGGTGATCGCGGCCGCCGGGGTGATGACGGCGCCGGTGGGATCCGCCGAACCGGGCGAATCCTCGATCGTCGAGGTGCGAACCGATGATTCGAGACATCAGACGCTGACCGTGCATTCCGCGGCAATGGATGCCGATATCCCGGTCCAGGTGCAGCGCGCCCCCGATCAGGGCGCGCCGCGCCCGGTGCTCTACCTGCTGCTCGGCGCGGGCGGCGGTGCGGACGGCGCGACCTGGGCGACCAAAACCGATGCCTGGCAATTCCTTTCCGACAAGAACGTGAACGTCGTCACACCCATCGGCGGCATGTTCAGTTATTACGCCGACTGGGAGCGCGACGATCCGCGGCTCGGCCGCAACAAATGGCGCACCTTCCTGACCCAGGAATTGCCGCCGCTGGTGAATGGATATCTGAACGCCAACGGCCGCAACGGCATCGCGGGCTATTCCATGTCGGCGACGACCACCCTCGCGCTGGCGGCCACCACGGCGAATCTGTATCAGGCGGTCGCCTCCTACAGCGGCTGCGCGCAGACCAGCGATCCGATCGGCCACGAATTCGTCCGGCTCACCGTCGAGGAGTGGGGCCTGTCGAACGTGGCGAACATGTGGGGTCCGCCGAACGATCCGAACTGGGCCCGCAACGATCCGTACGTGCGGGCGGAGGGCCTGCGCGGCAAGGCGATCTACATCTCCAACGGCAGCGGGCTGCCCGGGGTCTACGACGTCTACAACGGTAAGTATTCGCTGCCGGGTCCGTGGGGGTTCGCCAATCAGATCGTGCTCGGCGGCATCATCGAGGCCGGGACGGACTACTGCGCGCACAACATGCGACAGCGGCTCGACGACCTCGGTATCCCGGCCACCTACAACTTCCGGCCCACCGGCACCCACTCCTGGGGCTACTGGGAGCAGGACCTGAAGAACTCCTGGCCCGTGCTGGCCGCGGGCCTGGGGGTCTAGGCATGGACCCCACCGTCCGACGGCTCCTCGCCGTGCTGTCGATCCTGACAGCGGCGATACTCGCCCTGGCCTCGACCGCGACCGCGCGGCCCGTGGAGATACCCGACCTGCCGGGCGCCAACGACTTCGCCTGCCGCCCCGCGCCGGATAAACCGGATCCCGTTGTCCTGGTGCATGGTTCGGCCACCGACGCGGTGCGCAGTTTCGCGGTGCTGGCACCCACGCTGCGGGAGCGGGGCTACTGCGTCTTCGCCGCCGATCTCGGCAACGCGCCGGTGCTGACGACCAGTGCGAGCGCGACCCCGAATCCGGCCTGGCCCGGCCTCGGGCCGATCGGCGCCGCACTGTCGGGCCAGACGCTCTACGGCGTCGCCGATATCGCCACCTCGGCCGCCGAACTGGCCGCCTTCGTGACGACCGTGCGCGCCGCGACCGGGGCCGAACACGTTGCGCTGGTGGGCCATTCGACCGGCGGTACCGTCATCCGGGCCTATCTGAAGGCGCATCCGACCGCGGCCACCACGGTCGTCACCCTCGGAACGCCCTATCGCGGTTCGACATTCGCCGAACTGCCCGCGAAGTATCCGGACCTGGCGGCGCTGGGCCTGGACGGTCCGCATATCGCGGCCCAGGTGTTCGGCAATGCCGGAATACAGCAGACCGTCGGCTCGCCGGTTCTGGCACAGCTCAATCGGCCCGCCGAGACGGTGCCCGGCATCCGCTACACGGCCATCGCCAGCCGCGACGACGAGGTGATCACCCCGCCCGAGACCGCCCTGCTGGCCGCGCCGATCGGCCCGGACCGCGATATCTGGGTCCAGGACGGCTGCCCCGCCCGCACGGTCGACCACAGCTACCTGCTGGCCGATCCGCACGCCATGGCCCTGGTCGCCGCGGCCCTCGCCGACGCCCCGCCGCCGCCCTGCTGACGAGCGCGACCCCTACTTCGGCGTCACCCAGGTGGTGATGTCGGCGTGGACCACCTCGCGGCCCGTCTTGTCGTAGACCGACACCGGAACGGTCAGATCCCGCCCCTCGGTGATCGTGGCGAAATCCGGCACCTCGGGCAGCTGGGCGACCGCCCGCAGGCCCGTCTCGGCCTTGGTCAGGTACTGCACGTTCATCGACTTGGGGATCCAGCGATGGCTGGTGGGAACCGTTGCCTCACTGAGCATTCCCATCGCCGCCTCGGCCAGATTGCAGGCCGCGATGGCGTGGAAGGTGCCCAGATGATTGTGGATGCCGAACCACTTCGGCGCGGTCACCTCGCACAGCCCGGGTTCCAGGCGCACGACGGTCGGCAGCACGGTGCCGAAGTAGGGCACCCGGGCGACCATGGCCAGCGAGAACAGCGTATGTCCCAGCCGGTTGTCGGGCAGCTTCCGCCAGCCGCGGAGGGTGGTGGTCTCATTCGTCATGAGCGCATCTTACTGCGGAGTAAGTTCGGTGGCGATCTCCCGGGCATCCCGCAGGTCCCGGCGCGCTTTTCGCCCGGATCGTTGCTACGTTGAGCGCGCACGTCGTGCAGGCGTCGCCGGGGGCCGACGCCGTACGGTCGGGGTGTTCGGGGAATTGGAGTTCGAGTTCTCATGCGTATCCGTACTGTGGCCGCGACGCTCGGAACGGCGGTGGTCGGCGGCGCGATCGCCGCAACCGTCACCGCGGGTCCGGCCGCGGCATTCAAGCCGGTCATCAACGATCCGAGCGGGATCATCGTCGGCATCGGGCTGGACCACAACGAAACCGTCGCGGTCGCGGGCGGTCCGATTCCCGAGCTCCTGCAGCGGGTCTTCCCGTCCACCCAGTACTGGGTGGATCCGCATTCGCAGCTGCCGCAGGATGATCACTACGTCTACGCGGATCTGCCCGCGGTCTTCACGGAAGCCGCCCGCGCCCCGCGCGGCCAGATCGGCTTCGCCCTGGTGAATCCGGGGATGTACCAGGGGCACAACACGATCATCGTGCAGGGCCTGGGCTGATATCCGGAGTTACCCCGAATTCCCCCGAGGGAGAATCACTCTCGCGGGGGAGTCGGAATCACCTCGCGGTGTGATGTTTTCGCGGTCCGATCGTTTCTAGGATGAGCCCGTGACCGCAGCCAGACGAATCGTCCGATGCGGCCTTCTCGTTGTCGCCGGACTCCTGCCGGCCCTGACCGTCATGCCCGTCGCGGCGGCCGATTCGCCCTCGTTCGGTGGCGATATCTCGGTCGCGCAGACCCTCGGCGATCGCGAACTCACCGTCATGCTGCGCCGGATCACCTCGATTCCCGGGCCGCTGCGCGTCGACGTCGTCACCCATACCGGAACCGCGGCCGGGCGGCTCGCCGTGACCGCGATCCCCTACGGCGCGGCGAAGAATCTGCCCGCCCCCGGCGCCGCGACGGCCCACGGTGATATCGAACTCGCCGCGACCGCGGGCATGTACTCCACCGACCTCGCCGTGGACCGCGCGGGCCCCTGGGAACTCACCATCGACGACGGCGTCCGCGTCGCGCGCATCCCGTTCGCGGTGCCCGCCCAGGTCACCTCGCCGCCGGAGCGACTGGTCTACGGCGGTTTCCTGATCGCCGGTGTGCTGCTGCCGATTTCGGTGCTGATCGCGGTCCGGGCGCGCCGGACGGCCTGGGCGCTGATCCCCGTCGGCGGCATGGTCGCCGGTGTCGCGGTGGCGATCACGGCGGCCCTGCTCTCCTCGACACTGCCCCTGCCACCGCAGCCGGGCGTGCAACTCGATCCGAGCACCGACAATCTGACCAACCCCTACGACCTCGGCCAACCCCAGCTGTCGGACTACTCCCGCCAGCCGGTCCTGCTGACCGTCGGCAACGATCCCCTGACCGCCGGGCGTCCCGGCGACCTGCGCCTCGAACTCACCGATGCCGCCACCGGTGCGGCCGTGGACGATCTGATGATCCACGACAGCGCCCTGATGCATCTGCTGGTGATCGGCCCGGGCGGCGATCTGCGTCATCTGCACCCCATCCGCATCGCGCCCGGCCGCTACGAGGCGCATCTGATCCCGCCGGCCCCGGGCCGCTACGCCCTGTCGGCGGAACTGGCCCGGCGCGGCGGCGGGGTCCAATTGGTCCGCGCGGTAACGGGTTTCACGGTCGGCGCCGGATCCGTCGGCGCACCGGTGAATCCCGTTCGGCTGGGCGGGAATACGACGGCCTCGACCGTTCTCGGCGATACGCCGGTCACCGTCACCGCGACTGCGGCCCGTGCGGGTGCGCCGACCACCCTGTCCGCGCGCTTCGGCGACCGGTCCGATCTGCAGCCGTGGCTCGGCATGGTGGGCCATATGATCGTCGCCGGACCGATCACCGACGACTCCGATATTGCTGCGGCGGTGCAGAATTCGCCCATCTGGGGTCATGCGCATTCGATGGGCGGAATGCCCCCGATGCCGGGCGGCCACGATATGGCCGCCATGGGGGATATGCCGGGCATGTCCGGGCATTCGTCCGAGGGCGCCATGCTGATGCCGCCCGTCAACGGCGACAGCGCCCCCGACGAGACGGTCGCCGCCTACGGCCCGGATGTGCCGTTCACCTACACCTTTCCGGCTCCCGGACACTATCGCGTCTGGATCCAGGCCGAGCGGAACTACACCGTCCTCACCGTGCCGATCGTGCTGGAGGTTTCGCGATGACCACGGCCACCGAATCCTCGCGCGGCACACCATCGTTGCGCGTCGCCATGGTCGTCGCCGTGGTGGCCCTCGTCCTCGCGCTGGCCGGATGGCTGCTGTGGCCCAGCCCGCCCTGCCCGCTCACCCTGCGCTCGGGCACCGCGCGGCACCTGGTCACGGTCATCGTCGCCCACCCCCGCCTCGGCGACAGTGCGGTGGATATCGAGGTCACCGACCGCGACGGCCGCAGCGCCGACCCCATGGTGCATCTCGAGGCGATCGAGCCGCGCATGGGTTACGCCGCACCGCTGGTCATGGCGATGCCCGTGCGCCCCGGCCGTTTTCACGCCCCGGCGGTGTCGTTCATGTCGACCGGCCCCTGGGAGCTGCGGCTGTCGCTGAGCACCGCCGACGGCGAGGATCGAATCAGTCTGCCCCTGTGGATATCCGGCTGAACCGGATGCGCGAACACTGGAAGGAAAGCACCGCATGAGTACCTCCGTTCCATTCGACGCGACCGCGGCCCGCGCGAGCGCCCCGACGACCGCCGCCGTGCCGATCACCGTGGCCGAGACCACCGGAACCGCCGCCCGCCTCGGCGCATGGATCGTCCTGCTCGGCACCGTCATCACCACGGTGGGGGTGAGCTGGGATATCCAATGGCACGACGAGGTCGGCCCGGACACCTTCTTCACCCTGCCGCATCTGTTCCTGTATTCCGGCAGCGCGGTCAGCGGATTCGCGAGCCTGGCCATGGTGATCATGGCGACCGCGGCCCAACGCGCCGGGCGGCCCGTGCCGCGCGCGGGCGGCGCTCCCGTGCGGGTGTTCGGCGGTGCGCTGACCGTGCCGCTGGGCTTCATGATCTCCGGCGCGGGCGCGGCGTCGTTCCTGCTCTACGGCCTGATGGACCTGGAGTGGCATTCCATCTACGGCTTCGACGCGGTGCTGTACACGCCCTCGCATGTGGCGCTGTTCCTGTCGATGACCATCACGATGATCGGCGGCGTCATCGTCTTCGCCGCGCATCGCGACGAGCTGTGGGGGCGAATCGGTCTCGTCGCCGCCCTCGCGGTGCTGGTGTCGCATATGCCGATTCCGTTCGTCGCGCTGGCGCAGCTGCAACTGCCCGTCGATCCGATGTTCTGCGGCATCGTGCTGTGTTCGACGATGCTGCTGCTGATCGGCGCGCTCGTGCTGGGCCGCCCGGGTTCGGCGCTCGTCGTCGCCGCCGCGGTCGGGGTACTGCAGGCGGTGCTGTGGTGGTTCTCGCCCTGGGCCGCGGAGGCCTACGCCTCGGCGATCGGGCTGCCGCTGCGCGACGGGCTGCAGCCGGGGCCGCCCGCCTTCCCGGGCCTGATGCCGATGTTCCTGGGCGTGGCGGCGCTCGTGGTGGAGGCCGTGTTCTGGTGGGCGCGGACCCGCGGGCTGGATGCTCGGAAGGTGTTGCCGCTCACCGGCATGGTCCTCGGCGTCATCGTGGCGGTGAGTCTGCCGCTGCAATTCCTGCTCACCCAGGCCCAGGCGCATTTCCAGACCACCGAGGTCGTCCTGACCGCCGCGATCGGCATACCGCTCGGACTGCTCGCCGGCTTCCTCGCCGGTCGCTTCGCCACCATGCTGCGTACCCTCGCCCCCGCCAAGGAGATTCGCTGATGTTGCGCCGAGCCGTCCTCGCGATCCTGACCCTGACGGTGCTCTCGCTGTTCACCGCGGGCCCGGCCGCCGCCTATACCCCGGTCGACATCGTGCACACCGAACGCGTGCAGGCGGGTCCGTACGCCGTGACCGTCGGCTTCTCCACCTGGCCGATCCGGGCCATGCACTCACTGGATTTCGTCTTCATGCCCGACGGCGGCATCGCGGGCAAATCCGGCGAGCTGACGGTGAAGGGCCCGGGCGTGCGCCACGGCGAGCGCAGCACACCGCTCGTACGCCACCCGCGCAAGCTCGACTCGTGGGGCCTGGACGTGAAGGCCTACGACGATCCGGGCGCCTACAGCTTCGGCTTCGCCATCGACGGACCGCAGGGCCACGGCGAGGGCGTCCTCGACAACGTCCGGATCCTCGACCAGCCCGGCCCGCCCCTGCCCCTGAGCTGGACCATCGGCTCGCTGCCACTCATCGGGCTGCTCGTATTCCTCGCGGTAGTGTGGCGACGGATGCGCCCGGGGCGCGCGGCGCCGGCCCTCTGAAAAGCGGACCCTGCGTGCTGTTCGCAGCGTCACAGCACCCCCGATTTGGTGCGGCATGAGGCCGTCGGGCATACTGTTCGGGTTGCCTGCACCGGGTGGCGTATGTCCAATGGATATACGGCCTGATCGGAGCGGGCGAGCAGTACCCACTTTGTATCCCGTCGAGTCCGGCGCGGGTACGTCCGGGACGATGTTCCGAGGCTCATGGAGGTATTCCGGGGCCGGAGAATGAGCGGCGAGGCGACACGCCCGACCGCGTGGACCGGAAGAACCATGACAGATGAACAGCGGCGATGGATCGGGTCGGTAGTTCCCCGGTCGTTGGTTAGAGACGGATTGCGTCTGCTGTGACTTCTTCGGGTTCGGGCATGCAAATGAGGGTGCTTCGGGAGGTAACTCCCGGAACACGACGAAAGCGGAGAAAAGGACACTCAGCGTGGCGGGACAGAAGATCCGCATCAGGCTCAAGGCCTACGACCATGAGGCGATCGACGCATCTGCGCGCAAGATCGTCGAGACGGTGACCCGCACCGGTGCCCGCGTCGTCGGGCCGGTGCCGTTGCCGACCGAGAAGAACATCTACTGCGTCATCCGTTCGCCGCACAAGTACAAGGACTCGCGCGAACACTTCGAGATGCGCACGCACAAGCGGCTGATCGACATCCTCGACCCGACGCCGAAGACGGTCGATGCCCTCATGCGCATCGATCTGCCGGCCAGTGTCGACGTCAACATTCAGTGACGGGGACTTCGAATATGACTGACAACAAGAGTCGTCCGGCCGCGGGCATCCTGGGCACCAAGCTCGGCATGACCCAGGTCTTCGACGATAAGAACCGCGTCGTTCCCGTGACCGTCGTCAAGGCCGGTCCGAACGTCGTGACCCAGATCCGCACGATCGAGCGCGACGGCTACTCCGCCGTCCAGGTCGCCTTCGGTGCCATCGACCCGCGCAAGGTGACCAAGCCGGTCACCGGCCAGTTCGCCAAGGCGGGCGTCACCCCCCGTCGGCACGTCGCCGAGCTCCGCGTCGCCGACGCCTCGCAGTTCGAGGTCGGCCAGGAGATCAGCGCCGACGCCTTCGAAGAGGGTGGCTACGTCGACGTCACCGGTACCTCCAAGGGCAAGGGCTTCGCGGGCACCATGAAGCGTCACGGCTTCAAGGGCCAGGGCGCCTCGCACGGTGCGCAGGCCGTGCACCGTCGCCCGGGTTCGATCGGTGGTTGCTCCACCCCGGGTCGCGTGTTCAAGGGCATGCGCATGTCCGGCCGGATGGGTAACGACCGCGTCACCACGCAGAACCTCTCGGTCCACAAGGTGGACGCCGAGAACGGCCTGCTGCTGATCAAGGGCGCGATCCCGGGTCGCAAGGGCGGCATCGTGATCGTCAAGAGTGCAGTGAAGGGTGGTGCCCGGGCATGAGCACCGAGACCAAGACCAACCTGACGCTTACGGTCAAAGAGCCGGGCGGCAAGACCAACGGCACCGTCGAGCTCCCCGCGGAGATCTTCGACGTGACCGCCAACATCGCGCTGATGCACCAGGTCGTCGTGGCCCAGCAGGCCGCGGCTCGCCAGGGCACGCACTCCACCAAGACCCGTGGCGAGGTGTCCGGCGGCGGCAAGAAGCCGTACCGCCAGAAGGGCACCGGTCGCGCCCGTCAGGGCTCGACCCGCTCGCCGCAGTTCGCCGGTGGTGGCATCTCGCACGGCCCGAAGCCGCGCGACTACTCGCAGCGTCTGCCGAAGAAGATGAAGGCCGCCGCTCTGCGTGGCGCCCTCTCGGATCGTGCGCGCAGCGAGCGGATCCACGTGATCACCGAACTGGTTGCGGGACAGGCTCCCTCGACCAAGGCCGCGAAGAACTTCCTGGCCGAGCTGACCGACCGCAAGAAGCTGCTCGTCGTGGTGGGCCGCGAGGACCTCGCCGCGTGGAAGAGCGTCGCGAACCTGCAGAACGTGCACCCGATCGCGCCGGACCAGCTCAACACGTACGACGTGCTGAACAGCGACGACGTCGTGTTCAGCGTGGAGGCCCTGAACACCTTCGTGCACGGGCCCGCTGAGGCTGCACAGGAGGAGAGCAAGTGACCACCATCGCCGACCCCCGCGACATTCTGCTGGCGCCGGTCATCTCGGAGAAGTCCTACGGACTGATCGAGGAAGGCACCTACACCTTCCTGGTGCACCCGGACGCGAACAAGACGCAGATCAAGATCGCCGTCGAGAAGGTCTTCGGCGTGAAGGTGACCAGCGTCAACACCGCCAACCGTCAGGGCAAGCGCAAGCGGACCCGCTTCGGTTACGGCAAGCGCAAGGACACCAAGCGCGCGCTCGTGACCCTCTCGGCCGACAGCAAGCCCATCGAGATCTTCGGAGGCCCGGTCGCGTAAGCGCCTGGGAATCCAGAAAGTAGAGAAGAACTCATGGCTATCCGTAAGTACAAGCCGACTACGCCGGGCCGTCGTGGCGCCAGCGTCTCGGACTTCGCCGAGATCACCCGGTCGACCCCCGAGAAGTCGCTGCTGCGCCCGATCACCAAGTCCGGTGGTCGTAACGCGCACGGTCGCATCACGACTCGTCACCGCGGTGGCGGTCACAAGCGTGCCTTCCGCATCATCGACTTCCGTCGTCTGGACAAGGACGGCATCCCCGCCAAGGTCGCGCACATCGAGTACGACCCGAACCGGACCGCGAACATCGCGCTGCTGCACTTCAGGGACGGCGAGAAGCGCTACATCATCGCGCCGAAGGGCATCAAGCAGGGCACGGTCATCGAGTCCGGCCCCGCGGCCGACATCAAGCCGGGCAACAACCTGCCGCTGCGCTCGATCCCGACCGGTACCACCATCCACGCGGTCGAGCTGCGTCCGGGTGGCGGCGCCAAGATGGCCCGTGCCGCCGGCATGAGCATCCAGCTGCTGGGTAAGGAAGGCGCCTACGCCGTCCTGCGTATGCCCTCCGGTGAGATCCGTCGCGTCGACGTGCGCTGCCGCGCCACCGTCGGCGAGGTCGGCAACGCCGAGCAGTCGAACATCAACTGGGGCAAGGCCGGCCGTATGCGCTGGAAGGGTCGCCGCCCCACGGTCCGTGGTGTCGTGATGAACCCCGTCGACCACCCGCATGGTGGTGGTGAGGGCAAGACCTCCGGTGGTCGCCACCCGGTCTCGCCGTGGGGTCAGCCTGAGGGCCGCACTCGTAAACCCAACCGTCCGAGCGACAAGCTCATCGTCCGCCGCCGCGGCAAGAAGCGTTAAGGAGGAGGTTAAAGATGCCACGCAGCCTCAAGAAGGGCCCGTTCGTCGACGAACACCTCCTCAAGAAGGTGGACGTCCAGAACGAGAAGAACACGAAGCAGGTCATCAAGACCTGGTCGCGTCGTTCGACCATCATCCCCGATTTCATCGGGCACACGTTCTCGGTGCACGACGGCCGCAAGCACGTGCCGGTGTTCGTGTCGGAGAACATGGTCGGCCACAAGCTCGGTGAGTTCGCGCCGACCAGGACGTTCAAGAGCCACGTCAAGGAAGATCGGAAGAGCAAGCGGCGATGAGCACTGACACTCAGATCACGACCGCGCGCGCGACCGCGAAGTTCGTTCGCGTGACGCCGATGAAGGCTCGTCGAGTCGTGGACATGGTCCGCGGCAAACGAGTCGAGGACGCACTGAACATCCTGAAGTTCGCGCCGCAGGCCGCGAGCGAGCCGGTCGCGAAGGTCGTGGCCTCGGCCGCGGCCAACGCCCAGAACAACTTCGGCCTGAACCCGGACACCCTGGTGATCTCGACGGCCTACGTCGACGAGGGCGCCACCCTGAAGCGGTTCCAGCCGCGTGCTCAGGGCCGGGCATTCCGGATTCGCAAGCGCACCAGCCATATCACTATCGAGGTCGAGAGCGTCGCCAGCGCCGCCCCGGCTCGCAGCCGCCGGAAGGGAGGGGCTGAGTAAATGGGACAGAAGATTAATCCCCATGGCTTCCGCCTCGGTATCACCACCGACTGGAAGTCGCGTTGGTACGCCGACAAGCAGTACAAGGAATACGTCGGGGAAGACGTCAAGATCCGCAAGCTCCTCGCCACGGGCATGGAGCGGGCCGGCATCTCGAAGGTCGAGATCGAGCGCACCCGTGATCGCGTCCGTGTGGATATCCACACCGCGCGTCCGGGCATCGTGATCGGCCGTCGTGGCGCCGAGGCCGATCGGATCCGTGCCGAGCTGGAGAAGCTCACCAAGAAGCAGGTTCAGCTGAACATCCTCGAGGTCAAGAACCCCGAGTCGGATGCGCAGCTGGTTGCTCAGGGTGTGGCCGAGCAGCTGTCGAACCGTGTGGCGTTCCGTCGCGCGATGCGTAAGGCCATCCAGTCGGCCATGCGTTCGCCGAACGTCAAGGGCATCCGTGTGCAGTGCTCGGGCCGCCTCGGCGGCGCCGAAATGTCGCGCTCGGAGTTCTACCGTGAGGGTCGGGTGCCGCTGCACACGCTGCGCGCCGACATCGATTACGGCCTGTACGAGGCGAAGACCACCTTCGGTCGCATCGGCGTGAAGGTCTGGATCTACAAGGGCGACATCGTCGGTGGCAAGCGTGAGGTCACCGCGACCGCTGCCCCGGCCGGTGACCGTCGCGAGCGTCGTGAGCGGCCGAGCCGTCCCCGTCGTTCGGGTGCCCAGGGCACCACGGCGACCAGCACTGAGGCCGGGCGTTCGGGTGCCGCGACTGCGGTCGCCGACGCTCCGGCAGAGAACCAGGAGGGCTGACCCATGCTGATGCCCCGCAAGGTCAAGCACCGCAAACAGCATCACCCCGGTCGTTCCGGTATGGCCAAGGGCGGCACCGCGGTGTCGTTCGGCGAGTACGGCATCCAGGCTCTGGAGCCGGCCTACGTCACCAACCGCCAGATCGAGTCGGCTCGTATCGCGATGACCCGCCACATCAAGCGTGGCGGCAAGATCTGGATCAACATCTACCCGGATCGCCCGCTCACCAAGAAGCCCGCCGAGACCCGCATGGGTTCCGGTAAGGGTTCGCCGGAGTGGTGGATCGCGAACGTGAAGCCCGGTCGGGTGATGTTCGAGATGAGTTACCCGAACGAGGAGACCGCTCGTGAGGCCCTGCGCCGCGCGATGCACAAGCTCCCGATGAAGTGCAGGATCGTGACGAGGGAGGAGCAGTTCTGATGGCTACCGGAACTCCGGCCGCAGACCTGCGCGAGCTCACCGAAGAAGAGCTCGTCGCCCGCCTGCGCGAATCGAAGGAAGAGCTGTTCAATCTGCGCTTCCAGATGGCGACCGGTCAGTTGCAGAACAACCGTCGCCTGCGCGTCGTCCGTCACGAGATCGCGCGCATCTACACGGTCATGCGCGAGCGCGAGCTCGGCCTGGCCTCGGCCCCGGCGGACAAGGGAGATGCGGCATGAGTGATGCCAAGGGTCCGGCCAAGACGCCGGCCAAGGTTGAGGAGCGGGGCCAGCGCAAGGTGCGCATCGGCTACGTTGTCTCCGACAAGATGACCAAGACCATCGTGGTCGAGCTGGAAGATCGCGTGAAGCACAAGCTTTACGGCAAGATCATCCGCACCACCTCGAAGGTCAAGGCCCACGACGAGAACGAGATCGCCGGCATCGGCGACCGCGTCCAGCTGATGGAAACCCGCCCCCTGTCCGCCACCAAGCGCTGGCGCCTGGTGGAGGTCCTGGAGCGGGCGAAGTAAGCCCCATCCACGGCTGACAAGTCGAATAACGAAGGCCCGCTTCCCGATTGGGAGGCGGGCCTTCATCGTTGTCGCGAGTTCCGCACCATGCACCGAGTCGCGATCGAGTAACCATCGTGATCGACGACACGATACCTACTGCGTATTGGCGCGCAGGGTGTCCGATTCGCTAACGTAGTCGGGCTATGAGTGGGGCAGCAACGATGACTTCCGGGGCCTGGCAGGCGAGCGATGGGACAGTGGTGTCCTTTCGGGATGCGACCGTGGCGTGGGCCTTGGCCGCGCACGAGGCGCTTGTCGAGATCGCAAGGGATTACGGGCATTTCGTGACCGTCAACGAGTTGGCGGCACAGGTTCAGGAGATGTCGGGGGTGCGCACGAGCGCGCCGACCCGGACGTGGGTCGATGCCGTGCTGCGCAAGGTCGCGCGCCGGTGTCATTCCGCGGGCGAGCCGCCGCTGACGGCGCTGTGCGTGCGGCCGAACCACACCGTCACCGAGAGCTACAAGTACGTACTCGAACTCGCGGCGCTACCGGTTCCGGACGATATCGAACTGCATGCCGCCTATGCGCGGTGGCAGTGTTATGCCACGCACGGCACCGATGTGCCCGCCGGCATCCCGCCGCTCACCCCGAAGGTCGCCGCCCGCCGCGGTCAGACCCCGGCCCGTCCCGAACCGAAGCCCGAACCCGTCCGCGCCCGGATGTGCGAGGAATGCTTCGTCCAGCTGCCGTCCAGCGGAATCTGTGGATTCTGCAATCCCTCTCGGTAGGCGCTGCGCCGCCGCCGTTCATCACCCCGCTCTGACCGGAGCCGTTGGTTCTATCTCTGCCTCGATGCCCGTTCCCATACCAACTCGCCTGCTTCGGCGGATGGTTGGTAACGGAGAAATTCCGTGCCTGTTTCGAGGCTGTCGGCGAGGTCGGTGAGCATCGCGGCGAGCGAGATCCACAGCGGCCCTTCGTCGTCGGCGCCTTCGTCGGTGTATTCGGTGACGCAGCCGAAGAGTTCACCTGGGCGGGTGTCGATGAACAGTGTTGTTGCGGCGAGATCGGCGATCGGTACGAACTGGGGCAGGAAAATACCCGCCGGTGTACCGGCCGGCATCGCTGCCGATACCTCAGGATTGAACGCGGCAGCCATTTCGGGGTGCCGTTCCCGCAGATCGGTCATGGTGTCGAGCCAGAGGCGCCGGATGTCGTTGCTGCCGTCCAGTGGCAGCAGATCGTGGACCGGCAGGATCTGCAGCTGCGAACCATCCGCGTGGGTGAACAGCTCCAGCAGCTCCTGTGGCCACAGCTTTCCCCATTGTTGTGCTGCTGCCACCGCAGTGGCGTCGGCTGCGGGTAAGAACGCCGCACGACCCAGGTGTGTCTGTGTCCAGGCGGTGATGCGGTCGAGTTGCCCGCGGACCCCGCCGGATCCCGGGCGGGTGCTGAGCCGGGCGCGTGCGGTGGCAGGAGTGCGGCTGGTCTCGGCTGGCGTTTCGGCGCGGCGCTTGGCGTCCGCCAACGCGGAAAGTGTCTGAGCGACCAGCGAATCGGCGGACACGGGGCATCGGTGAGGCCGACGATTTCGAGCTGGAAGACAGCGTCGATGAGCACGATCGATAGATCTCCATATTCTTCTGCTCGCCCATGCAGGAACTCCCGGGCTGCGTCGACGAGCTCGCGTGCCGCTTGCTCCGGTGAATCGGCCTTCCCCGCAGGCCTCTCGACTCGGCTGAATTTCTGCGTTGGAGCCCGACTTCCCATCGCACCATTGCTGTCTCCTCTCATTGTTCCTGACCGGACAAGGGTGCTGCGGGGTGTTGTGGTACCCCGCAGCACCCTCGAGTTTCACTGCTGACAGTTGGTGGCGGCTGGGCTCATGGTGCCGGGAGGGATCCGTTGAGTGCCCTGAGGGCAATTCGACAAATCAGGCCCAGGCGTTACCTGTTGCAACACAGGATCCAGATTCGGAAGGATATTCTTTCAGCTGTGGCTAATAGTTGTAACGGCCATCGCCCGGGGTCGTTCCCGGAAAACCCAATTCATGGTGAACCGAATTAGACTGTGCCGGAGAGGGAGCGGATATGGCAGGTTCGAAAACCGTTATCGCACAGTAGACGCCGCAACTGCGCAAGGCGGGAGGTTCTTCTTCCAAGATCGGTGAGCAACTCGGTGTTTCCGAGGCTCGTGCCTACGATCTGGTGACCAGCGCGCTGCGGGTGCGGGTCCGCGCCAAGATTGCCGCGCTCGCCTCGGCCGCAGCCGCTCGTGTCGCGCCGCGCAATGGTCGGGATTAGGATCGGGCCTTGTCCGGGTCGAAATTCGAAGGGATATCGAAATGCGTGCGCTATGGACAATGGTTGTGGCCGCGGCGGCCGCATTGATCGCCCTCTCCTCGGGAACCGCCACTGCGGATACTGGAAGTAGCGATGCCGATGGGCACTGTGTGATCGACCCGTCGAATCCGGCGATCACCGTCGACTCATTGCGCTTCCACTGCACCTCCGAGCAGGCCGATCGACTGTTCCTGGACGCCGCGCCCGGCCCGGCTCCCGAGGGGCATCAGCGGTTCTGGGTGCTGCCGCATGTGCGGGTGGCGGGGGAGCGGCTGGACTACGGTCTCGGCCGTGCCTGGGCGGCGACCGAGGGCCTGCTCGGAAATGGCCTGACCTTCGTCCCGGGGCCGGACGGCACGATCGTGCACAAGAACTATCAGATCGGCTCCTCGCCCGGCGGTCCGCTGCGCTCCGGCGTTTCCTACGGTGACGGAAAACCGGCCTGGACCGTCGATTTCTCGCGCGATTCGGCCGGAATTCCGGTGAGCTACCATGAGTTTCGGGAAATCGCGCCGGGTGTCTGGTTGGGCTGGTCGTATTTCCTGCAGCAGTGGAATCCGATGCCGTCGCGCCCGGTCCACGGTAGCTATGTGATCACCCGATAGCCCGATCGATCTGCGCACGCACCGCGGGCCAGGCCGGGGAATCGGGATCGGTCAACTGGAAATGATCGATACCCTTCAGCTCGACCAGGTCGGCATCGGTTTTCGCGCAGTATTCCCGCGACAGGTGGATCGGCACCCGCTGATCCCGATCGCCGTGCACGACGACAACGGGAATCGGCAAGCGCCCCAGGGTGATCGGATCGCCGAAGGCATAACGTTCGGCGAACTGATCCGGGCCGCCGCCGAGGAATTCCGCCACCGCATTCTCGCCACTGCCGAGCCGATAGGCCTCGGCGAGATCGGTGACCGGGGCGAGGGCGACGACACTCGAGATCCGCGGCGGCTCATCCCGATACCAGGAATGGGTGGTTGGCAAGCGATCCCGCAGCATTGCCCAGAGCGCGAGCTGGCCGCCCGCGGAATGCCCGACCGAAATGACGCGGTCCCGGTCGATTCGCCCGGGTTCGGCGCGATCGATGAGATCGGGCAGCTCGTCCACGGCCAGGGCGATGTCGGTGAATGTCAGCGGCCACCCACCGCCCCCGCCCATGCGCCGATATTCCACATTGGCCACCGCATATCCGGCCTCGGCGAGCACCTGCGCGATGCCCGTCGTATAGTCCCGCCCGACCCGTTCCCGCCAGAATCCCCCGTGCAGCAACAGAATCAAGGGCGCGGGCCCGCTTCCGGGCAGATACAGATCGGCCACCTGATCGGGATGGGACCCGTAGGCAAGGGTTGTCATCGTCACGCCCTATAGACTGCCCGAGTTCTCTCTCGGTAATGCGCTTTCGGAATACCTGTAACCCCCCGACTGAACGGATGGCGATGGTATGGCTGATGGATTAGTGCTGGTGACCGGCGGTACGGGCTTTCTGGCCACGCGATGCATAGCCCAGGCCCTGAGTGAGGGTTACCGGGTCCGGACCACCGTGCGCGATAGTGATGCGGTCGAACGGATTCGGGAACAACTCACCGAGGCGGGCGCGCCGGATGCGGCCGGACTCGAGGTGGTGATCGCCGATCTGACCGCCGATGCGGGCTGGCCGGACGCGGTGGCCGGTTGCAGCTGGGTGCTGCATCTTGCCTCGCCGATGCCGGCGGCGCAGCCCGAGGACGAGAACGAGGTGATCGTCCCGGCCCGCGACGGCACGATCCGCGTACTGCGCGCCGCGCGCGACGCCGGGGTGCGCCGCGTGGTCGTCACCTCCTCCTTCGGCGCCGTCGCCTACGGCCACAAGGAGACCAAACGTCCCTTCACCGAACAGGATTGGACCAACCTCGGCGATTCGACCATCCCGCCCTCCATCAAGGCGAAAACCCTTGCCGAACAGGCGGCCTGGGACTTCGTCACGCGCGAGGGCGGCGATCTGGAGCTGACGGTGGTGAATCCGGTCGGCCTCTTCGGTCCGGTGCTCGGCCCGGCCTATTCGAGCGCAATCCCGCTGATCCTCAAGCTGATCGACGGCACGGCGCCCGCCGTGCTGCCCCTGTCGTTCGCGGTCGTCGACGTGCGCGACGCCGCGGATCTGCATCTGCGCGCGATGACCCACCCGGCCGCGGCCGGTCAGCGTTTCATCGCGGCCGCGGACGACGCGGTCGGGATGAACGAGGTGGCGGAGATGCTGCGTGCCGCGCTCGGACCCGACGGCGAACGTGTGCCGACCAAACAGGTGCCGCTGTGGATGGTCAAGGCGGCGGCCAAGCTCGTGCCCGGAATGGGCGAGGTCAGCGCCAACCTCGGCAGGGTCCGGCATGTGAGCAGCGCCAAGGCCGGCGAAACCCTCGGCTGGACACCGCGTTCCACCGAGGAGACCGTCATCGCCACGGCGCGCAGCCTGTTCGATCGGGGTCTGGTCGGGGTCGCCGCAATCATGGGATAAATCCGTGGCGCCGCGGCCGGTGACCTGCCACGCTCCCAGGTGTGCGGTCCTATCGGGAGGTTCTCAGTGCCGCGGCGGTGCGCAATGTGCTGCTGCTGGGGGCGCTGGTACGCATCCCGTTCTTCGCCGGCGCCGTCCTGCTGGCCGTGCATGTGGTGCAGACGCTGCACGGCTCCTATGCGCAGGCCGGGGTGTTGAGCACGGCCGTCACCCTGTGCACGGCCGTGAGCGGGCCCTGGCGTGGGCGACTGCTGGACCGGTTCGGGCTGCGGCGCACGATCGTGCCGTCGATCGTCGTCGGCGCGGTCTGCTGGTCGATCGCGCCGTTCGTCTCCTATGTCCCGTTGCTCGTACTCGCCGCTGTCGCAGGGCTTTTCGATATTCCGATCTTCACCGTGGTGCGGCAGGCGGTGATCGCGGCGACCTCGGAGCACACCCGGCAGTCGGCGCTGGCCCTGGAGTCGGTATCGGTGGAGGCGGCGTTCATGGTCGGTCCGGTCGTGGGCGTCGCCGCGACCACGATCGGATCGACCTCGACGGTGCTGTTCGCCGCGCAGTGGGCCCACATCCTGGCGGGAGTGCTGGTGTGGGTGCTGAATCCGCCGCTGCGCTCGGACGCCGAGCGGGCCGCACCAGCGGTGCCGCGCCGAGAATGGTTCCGGATCGAATTCGTCGCGCTATGTCTGGGCGCCAGCGCGGCGGTCGCGGTGGTCGCCGGCTCCGAGCTCACTTTCGTCTCGGCCGTGCGGGAATTCGGGGCGGCGCAGTGGCTCGGCGTGGTGATGGCGGTTTGTGGCCTCGGCTCGGCGGTGGGCGGGCTCGTCTACGGCGCCATGCGGCGATCCGTATCGACCTTCCTGCTGCTCGCCGGGCTGGGCGCGGTCACGCTCCCGATGGCCTTCACGGCCGGGCCGCTCGCGCTCGGGATCACCGGCTTCGTGGCGGGGCTGCTGTGCGCGCCAACGATTACCGCCTCCGTCGACCAGATGAGCCGGATCGTTCCCGACGGCGGGCGCGGGGAGGCGTTCGGCTGGCACGGCGCCGCGCTGACGCTGGGCAACGGCATCGGCAGCTCCATCGCGGGGGTGGCCATCGACGCCGGTGGATTCGCGGCCGGATTCGGGGCGGCGGCCGCCCTCGGAATCGGCGCGGGCGGCGGGTTGGCCGCGGTGGTCGCGCTGGTCGCGCGGTCACGGGCGCGAGAGTACGTGTCCGCATAGTGAATTACGTGGGCGGCGATTTGTTTCGATCGGCAATTGCCGGGGTATAGGGGAGTCGACGCGCGGATACCGGATCGTCGGATGCGGTTCACAGGGCGTTAAGATGGCCCGACTCGAGTTCGGCCGAGATCGAATCGAGATCTGTCCGATCCGGGCTGTGTCGTTTTGTCCAAGTTTCCGGCGCGTCGACCGCGCGTAGCGGTAGCAGGATGCCACTGCGTCGAATACGCTTCGCGCGGAGAAATCGCCTATTGGAGGGACATTGACCACCACCCCGAGCACGCTCGAGCGCGGCGACGGGGGAACCGATGGCCGGCGAACGGTGCCCCTGACGCAGCTGATCCGTCTCATGGCCGAGTACGAGAAGCTGGGCGCACACCGGCAGACGTTCCCGCCGACGCCGATCAGCAACGACACGGTCGTGCGTGGCTGTGCCCTGGTGGCGGGCGGGCTGCTGATCGTCGGTGTCATCTGCGCCGCAGCGGGTTCGCTCGTCGGCAGCGCGGCCGTCGGCGCCCTCGCCCTGGCCCCGTTGGCGGTCATGGCCCTGCGTGGCCAGCACAATCGGCGTAGCCGCGGGGCCCGGCTGGACCTGTTCGATCACGGCATGACGGTGTTCCACGTCGGTCAGGAGATCGTCGCATTCCGTTGGGACAGTGTCGAAGTCCGGCAGCTGGTGGTCCCCTTCCGCCTCGCCGACGCCGCGGCGACCGACTATTCCTTCGCGGTCAGCGGGCCCGGTGGTATGGCGACCGAATTCGACGAACATCTGTTCGCCGATGCCCGTGAATGGGGTCCGCACATCCAATCCGCCGTGACCGCAACGCAATTACCGAACGTGGTCGCCACCATCGATGCCGAACAGACGGTGAATTTCGGCGAAATCGCTGTATGCCTGGACGATCTCAGATATCAGGATGCCTCCTATGCGTGGGAACACGTGCAGACCATCGACTCCCGCGACGGCATGGTCCGCATCAAGGTCGACGGCCGGTGGGTCTCGCTGGCCCCGGTGGGCACCATCCCCAACTTCTACATCTTCAACGAGGTCGCCGAGCGGCTGCGCATCGCGGCGGCCATGGATCAGGTGCCGCTCGAGGCGGTGGTCTACGAGGACGAGCCCGACGATCCCGCCGCGGAGGCCGACGAGCCCCCGGCGGCCCGCGAGGTGTCCTGAACCGCGGTGCGGCTCAGCGTAAAACGGGGAGGACCGGCTCGGTGGATCGCCCGGTCGCTGACTGGATGAAGGCCACGGGATCCGGTACCGCCGAGAGGATTTCGGCCGTACGGCGCAGCGCCGCATCCGGGACCGGTCCGCCGCCGACGGCCGCGATCAGGTCGAGCAGATGGACCGTCGCCTCGACCACGATGACCTGGACCAGGGCCCCGAAGCTGACCGTGCCGATCGCCGGATGCGGATGGGCGACACCGACATTCGGGTCGGTGCTCCGGAATTCGGCGATCACCTCGGGCCCGTCGTCGGTGAAGTAGGCGATCAGCGTCCGCGGCCCAGCCGTCGCCGCATCCCGCGCCGATTCGGCGTTCTGTTCGGCCGCGGCATGGGCGACCCCGCCCGGCAGGTTGTAGATCCGCAGCATCTGCGCCCCACTGGTCACCGCGGGCGTCTCGACCCGCGGCGACCGCAACAACTCCAAAACCCGCTTGTCCGGGGCCAAATGCGCCACCAGATCCTGTACGGTCCAGCCCGGCAACCGCGTCGGCGCGCCCCACTGCTCCGGCGTCAGGGCCGAAACCCGCTCGCTCCAAGCCGTGAATATCTCCGCCAAAATCACGCTGTCCATCCCCGTCCCCTCCCGCTATCCGGAATCTGCCGTACCTCCATGTCAGCATCCATCCGGGCACCACGCAACGAGTCGATGGGCGACGCGCCGTTATGAGTTGAAAACCGATATCGGAGTCGCATCATCCGTCCGGAAATCGCTATTCGAATCCAATATGGCTGCTTCCTATTAAATGGTCTTCCGTACGGCAATAGCGGCCAAGCAATTCAGCCGTCGATCAGAAGCCAGCCTCGTCCCGGCGCAACGGATCCGGACACCAATGCAGGCTGATGATCCCATTCCAGGCGGCCATACGAACGGTCGGCTCGCACCCGGCGTGCGGGTGTCCACCGTAGTCCGGAGTCCTAGGCGGTTTGGCCTGAGTGCGCTGTATCCACCTCAATGACGCGCACATCTTCCGCACCCTGGACGAGGCTGCGGCCGCCCTCGAGCTGATCGGCTAGGCTGCCGGATCCGGAGATTCGAGGGTGGCGAGATAGGTGGTGGCGGCATCGGTTTCGGGTGCGCCGAGGTGGCGGTAGATGGCTATGGCTTCGCGCAGGTGGGTGGTGGCAGTGTGGGTGTCGCCGAGGGCGGCGTGGCAGTGGGCGGCGCCTTCCAGGGCGCGGGCCTGCTCGAGTGGACTGTCGATGTCACGGGCCACTGTGTACGCGTCGGTGAACATGGTCAATGCCTCACCCGGCGTGCTGGTTTCGAACAGGAACTTCCCGGTGTCGTTGAGTGTCTCGGCTTCGCCGAGGCGATTGCCCAGCTCCCGGAACAGGTTCAGCGCGTGCTGGTACAGATCGGCGGCCTGCTCATAGGCCCCGGTCTCCCGAGGCACGAGGCCGAGGCTGCCGAGGGCGATAGTTTCGCCTACGCGGTGGCCGATTTCCCGGAACAAGGTATGAGCACGTTGCTGGAGGTGGGCGGCCTGCTCATAGTTCCCGATGTGCCACTGCACGATGCCGAGATTGGTCAGCGTGCTGGCTTCGCCGAGACGGTTGCCGAATTCCCGATGCAGGTTCAAGGCTCGCTGCTGCAACTCGATGGCCTGTTCATAGTCTCCGGTCTCTCGACGTACGGTGCCGAGGCCGTTGAGGGCGGTGGCTTCGCCGAGGAGGTTGCCGAGTTCCCGATATCGGGTGAGGGCTTGTTGTAGTAGGGCGGTGGCCTGTTCGTAGTCCCCGGTCTCCCGGTATACGAGGCCGAGGTTGGCGAGGGCGGTGGCCTGGCCGAGGCGGTTGTCGAGTTCCCGATATCGGGTGAGGGCTTGTTGTAGTAGGGCGGTGGCCTGTTCGTAGTCCCCGGTCTCGCGGTGCATGAAGCCGAGGTTGGTAAGGGCGGTGGCCTGGCCGAGGAGGTTGCCGAGTTCCTGGTACTGGGTGAGGGCTTGTTGCTGCAGTCCAATGGCGTGTTCGTAAATCCCGGTGCGCCACTGCACGATGCTGAGGTTGGTGAGGGCGGTGGTCTGGCCGAGGCGATTGTCGAGGTGGTCGGCGGCTTCAGCGGCGCGCCGATGCAGTTGTAGGGCCAGTTGCCACGGCCCGTCGCGCTCGAGCATTTCCGCCAATACTTTGGTCAGCCGGACCATCCGTGCGTGGTCATGCTCGGCCGTGTACTCCAGACAGGCAAGCAGGTTGGTTCGTTCGATGCGCATCCAGGCCAGCGCCCGCATCGCATTCTCGAATTCCCGTGCCACCGCACCGGTTGTGACGGCGGTGTGCTGATCATCGGTGGGGAGGGGGTAACTCGCCAGCCACCGATCCGCAGCCGCCCCGGTGTGCTGGTAGTAGTCCAGCAATCGCTCCACTGCTCGCCGGTTGTCGCCGGACGAGTCGGTGGCGGCGAGGGTGCGTGCGAATTCCCGTAGGAGGTCGTGCAGCCGGTAGCGACCGGGGGCGGTCTCGTCGATGAGGTGGTCGGTGTAGAGGGCATCGAGTTCGTATCGGGCCGTGGTGAGTGGGATGTCGTTCAACGCGGCGACGGCGTGGGCGTCGAAGTCGGAGCCCGGGTGCAGGCCCAGTCGACGGAACACCCATTGTCGGTCGGCTGGTAGATCCTCGTAGGAGGCGGTGAAGGCGGCGTGGACCGCGCGTTGCCCGGTATCGAGCTCGTCGAGCCGATTCTGGGTGGTGGCGAATTCCGCGGCCAGGCCGGTCAGGGTCCAGGCCGGATGGTGGGCCAGGCGACCGGCCAGCAGCACGATCGCCAACGGGAGATATCCGCATAATCGGACGAGCTCGGCGGCCGCGGTGGCGTCGTCGTTGTTCGGGCCGCGGTTCGCCAGACGGTAGAACAAGTCGATGGCGCTATCGGGATCGAGGGTCGCCAGTGTCATCGGGAGCGCGCCGTCCAGGGCGATGAGCCGGCGGCGGCTGGTGATCAAGGTGAGACATTCGGGTCCGGTCGGGAGCAGCGGTTCGATCTGGGTGTGGTCGCGCGCGTCGTCGAGCACCACCAGCGCGCGCTTGGCGGACAGGCGATCTCGCCACAGGTCACGCCGCGCGTCGAGGGAGTCGGGGATATGGCTCGGTGCGATCCCGAGGTGGGTGAGCAGTGTGGCCAGTACGTCGGCCGGGTCTGTGGGAACTTGTCCGGGGGTGTGAGTATTCAGCTCGACGAAGAACCGGCCATCGGGAAATCGGTCGGCCAGCAGATGTGCCGCGCGGGTGACCAGGGCCGTCTTACCGATACCCGGCATGCCGTCGACGGTGTGGATGGATACCACCCGTCCCGGCCCTGCCGCATCCAGGATCCGTTGCACCTCGCTGTCGCGGCCGACGAACGTGTGGATGTCGCGGCGCAGCGCGGTCGTCACTGCCGGTCGTACCGATTCCGCGCTCGCGGCCTTCCATAAACGTTGCCAGGCAGACGAATTCGACAAGTTCGATGGGACCGGACCGGATGTCTGTCGGGCCAGCGAGATCAGGGTCACCAACACCGGTTCCAACGATTCGAACCGAGAGGGCACGTTACGGCCGGCTCGCCAATCGCTGATGCGCTGCATCAACGAACCGCGGCCGCGACCCGGCGCCTGAGTGGGTCGCATCCGAGCCTCGGTGGCCGCCGCGACTCGCTGCAGTGTGGGATTGCCCGCGGCTTCCCACAATTCCGCCAGACTGGTTGCGAAAAGTGCTCGTGACGAGGAGCTTTCACCGATGCCAACGGGCTGACTCGTATCGCTCATCACGACACAGGTTACCGGCGATCCGACTGTTGAGCAGTTCGCTGGCCGAGCCCGGACAACGGTAGAGAAGCGCCGCCGATCCCCCTTCCATCGGCGGCACCTCTCGCGCCTGCCCGGCCCCGGACCAGCGCCTCATTGCGCAGGTCCCGCGATCAGCCGGTGCGTCGCCAATCATCACGCGAGGTGTGGTGTGCGGCCGAGCCGAATCTGTTCTCCGTGCTGAAAAACTGCAGTACAGAGGGCATTTCGGGGAATTCCGGTCCGGAAACGGCCCTCGGCCGGAGGGCGTTGCCGCTGCCGTTCGCCGATCAGTTGCCGGACTCTATGGACGGTTAGCTGGGGATGGCGTAGGGGCGGCGGATTCGGCGGGCGGCCTCGAGGATGCCGAGGATTCGCGAGCCGGGGAGGCCGATGGAGGCGCCGATGGCCGCGGGGGTCCAGGATTC
Organism: Nocardia sp. NPDC051570; assembly: GCF_044454005.1. NCBI lineage: Bacteria > Bacillati > Actinomycetota > Actinomycetes > Mycobacteriales > Nocardiaceae > Nocardia > Nocardia sp. NPDC051570. The sequence goes on from NZ_JBITDI010000003.1 coordinate 253,384, forward strand.
GTCGGCGAGGGTGAGGACCTCGGCGAGTTGTTCGACGGGGAGTCTGGACAGGCGGCGTTCGGAGATTTCGCGGGCTACGGCCCAGACCTCTACATCGTCGATTTCGGCGGCGATATCGTCGCTGTCGTCGATCGGGGGCTCGGGGTCGATCTCGTCGGTGATGTCGGCGGCGTCGGGGATCGGCGCGGCGGTGGGGTACGTGCGGCGGGTCGGCGGGGTGTCGACCGGTGCGTCGTCGAGGACCAGTTGGGTCGCGCGCTCGATCGCCTCGTGGGTGCGGGATTTGGCCGCGGGCTGCTCGGCGGGCGCGGTAGGGCGGCGAGTGAAGGGATGTTCTGCGCCGGCTTTCCGGTTACTCGAAGGGCGGATCTCCTGGGGCGCCGGTGCTTTTCCCGCGCCGCCCAAGTCGGGTGTCGAATCGGCGGGGGGATGGGTATCGGTGGGCTGCTCGGTGCGGGAAACATCATCCGGCGCATCGGAATACGCGTGGCCACTATCGACTGTGGGCTCTGCCGAGCCCGTCGCGGCAACGTACGCATGGCCGTCGCGCATGGCGGGCTCTGTCTCGGCGGGATGCGGGTTGCCCTTGCGTGTGCCCGATTCCGTTGTGGCGGGATAGGCATGGTCGGCGTGGGTAGCGGGCACTTCACCAGCGGCATGTGAGTGACCGTTGCGCGCGGCAGGTTCCGTCGCGGCGGGATAGGCATGGCCGTTGCGTGTGGTGGGCTCTCCGGTGCCCGATTCCGTCGCCGACGGGTATGTGTGACTGTTGTTCGTGGCCGGATTTCCGGCAGCGGGATATATGTGACCGTTACGCGTAGCGGGTTCTTCGGCGGGATATGTGTGGCCATTGCGTGTGGCCGGTACTTCAGAGGTGGGATACGGGTAGCCGTTGTGCGCGGTCGGTTCCGCCGCGCCCGGATATGGGTGGCCGTTGTGAGTGACGGGCTCTGCGTGGGGGCGGGAGGATTCGGCGGGCGGCGTTCCGGTCGGGAATGCCAGCGGATAGCCGTATCCGTTATGGGTGGCCGCCGAGGACAGCGCCTCCAGGGATTGGGTCGCAAGGTCGGTGGGAAGCGCCGGTGAATCGGTTGTCCCGATGGGGAGTTCGGTGATATGGCTCGGATCGGCGGGCAGATCGGCGCGCTCGCTGGACACCAGCGTTGCGGGGGGCGTCTCGCGATCCTCGACCGGCACGCCGTCGATCAGCTGCGCGTATCGAGCGGAAACCCAGGCGTGCAACCAGATCACGACACCGACCATCACCGGAGCCACGGCGGCCTCGGCCGCTCGGGCGGGCGCGTGAGACACCAGATGCGGTCCGGCATTCAGTGCGATGGTCACCCCGAGCAGTGCCGTCTCGAGGAAAACGACCTTGCCCCGGGCGATTTCGCGGCCCCAGCGCGCGGCCGTCGTGGCCACCACCATGATGGCGATGATCGGGATCGAGATCATCGCCTCGAAGCCGTAACTGAGCCAATACAGCGGATCGCGCATATCGCCGCTGGGCACCAGATTGTGCTGGACGTTGACCCCGGCCCACAGCATGCCCAGCACCACGACGCCGATCAGCGCCCGCGAGGTCCATTCGGCCCGCCGATACAACTGGGCAAGGCGGGCATCGGGATTGGATACCCGCCGCCGGGCCGCCAGGGCGCGGCGATGCCAGCGCACATCGGCGTCGTCGGCGCGCCGCACGGCCAGTGCGACGCGGCGGTCCCGCTTCTCGGCGGACAGCTCGGCGACGACGGCGTGGCGCCGCTGCCGGCGCCGCTGGGCCCGAATCCATTCGGCCAGTTCGCGTTCGGCGGCGATTTCCGCTTCGGACAGCTCCTCGAACAGCGCCGGATCGGTCTGCAGCGGCAGCTTGCCGCGCGCGGTCGCGACCCGCTGCGCCAGCACTTCGATCTCGGAATTGCCGGACTCGTGTTTCATGGCCTCGCTCCGCTCGGCGGGGTGGGTGCGTTTCCGCGTTGCAATGCCTGAGAGTGATTACTCGAACGTATGTGTGATCGAAGTGAGAGTAATCCGAGACCTACCGGTGGTCAATGCTCCAACCGAACATCAGTTCGGTGTCGCGCCCGAAAACGCCCCGCTACCGGCCATTTTCGATTTCAGTGCACGGCGGTGTGCCACGCCAGCGCGGCGGCCAGCGCGCCCGCGCCGTTCAGCGACCAATGCAGTGCGATCGGCGCCAGCAGGCTGCCGCTGCGCCGCCGCAGCCAGGTGAATACCGCGCCCGCGGCCGCGGTCGCCAACACGGCCAGCGCGATTCCGAGGATCTGCCCGGCGACACCGCCGCCGAGAATGCTGCTCAATCCGCGATTGCCGCTGGTCAAACCGAGCGATGAGGCGATATGCCAGAGCCCGAAAAGCAGTGATCCGGCCGCGAATACGCCTCGTACGCCGGACGCGCGATCGAGTGCGCCGTGCAACACGCCGCGAAATGCCAGTTCCTCGGGAATGGCGGTCTGCAGCGGAATGACGATCATCGAGGCGACCAGCGCGCCGGAAATGGTGGCATAGCGATCGGCCAGAAAGAACGGCCGCGTGATCGGCAGTATCGCGCCGATCGCGACCGCCGCCAGCACGATGCCCACCGACCCGAGCGCATACAGCGTCCCGCGCCGCCACTGCCGCGGCGACAACCCGAGCTCGCCCCAGCCGAGGCCGCGCCGCCGCATCATCGCCACCAGCGTGACCGCCGCGAGCGGGACCGTCACGATGTTGGCCCACGCGGAGGTGAAGTGGGCGATCAGGTTCGTGCAGGCCAGGACGACGATAACGACCGTGACGTCGATCCAGGCATGCAACCGGCGCGGCGTGTCGCCGTTATCGGTTCGAGACATCGGCGCCAGTCTACGTTCATTCGCTCGAAGTGTGCGGGCTCGATCGATCACACCCCCGGAAACTAGGGCTTGCTCTATATGTATACGTCTACGTATAGTCGTCGACGGAACGAGATGACAGCCCAACGACGGGTCGCCCTCGAAGTCGCGGGCGGTTCACCGGCGTTCCGGGGCACGGAATCCGCGTGCCCGATCGATCAATGAATGCGCACCTGCGCAGCCATGCATGAATGGAGCAGTCATGACCACCGAACCGCAGCAGCCGGCCGTACTCGACGCCCCGAATGACGAGGGCCTCGGCGAGATCATCGTGAAAGACGGCCCGGGTGGCCTGCGCGCCAAGCGCTTCGTCGGCCGCTTCCTGTGCGAGGCCAAGGACTACGGCAAGACCGGCGTCGAGGTGAGCAAGGTGTACCGCAGTCGCACGGGCAAGTTCGTCGTGCAGCATCAGGTGGCCGAATGGACCGAATTTCAGAATCGGTCGGATCTGATGACGGAATTGAAGTTGGATTGGCGGAATTGGCGCAATCTGCTGGGCATCGGCTCCGACGAGCCGGACTGGGGCGATTACACCGTCGATATCGTCGACTCGATCGATGAACTGCGCGAGAAGGTTTCGCCGAAGCTGTATCGCCGAGTCGTCGCCGCGGTGGAAACCCCGCATACCGAGGATCTGGATATCTGAGCCGGATTCGCGCGGAAGGGCAGTCCGGGATGTTCGCAGGCTTGGGCCGCCGAGGTGTGGTAGGTCGGGATGCGGGTCGCCCTCGGCGGGCGGCCCGCATCGTCATGCGTGGGGTCCGGCCGCCCAGCCGTCCGGGTCGGTCCACGCCTGCAGCGTTCGGGTGGTGCGGAAGATGCGCGGTTCGCGGGTGATCGGATCGGTGAATTCCACCGCGGCGGCGAGTAATTGGAGTGGGCGGGTGTAATCGTCGACCGGGCGGTCGGTGATCTCGGGGTAGAAATCGTCGCCGAGGATGGGGACGCCGAGGCCGTTCATGTGCAGGCGCAGCTGATGGGTGCGGCCGGTATGCGGGAGCAGTCGATACCGGGCCAGATCGCCGCGCCGCTCGAGCAGTTCCACCCGGGTTTCGGCATTGGGTTCGCCGTCGATTTCGAAGGCGCGAAGGATATTGCGCTCCTTGATAATTCGGCTGCGCACCGTGCGGGGGAGATCGAGTTCGGGATCGTAGCGCGCGATCGCCTCGTATTCCTTATGGACGAGGCGCTTGTGGAACAGCGTCTGATAGGCGCCGCGCCGGGCCGGAGTGATCACGAACAGCACCAGTCCGGCGGTCGCGCGGTCGAGGCGGTGCGCGGGGATCAGGTCGGGCAGGTCCAGATCGCGGCGCAGCCGCACCAGCGCGGTCTGCAGAATGTGCTGACCGCGGGGGATGGTGGACAGGAAGTGCGGTTTGTCGACGACGAGCAGATCGTCGTCGCGGTGCACGATCGTGATCGGAAAGGGCACCTCGGTTTCCACCGGGAGGTCGCGGTGGAACCAGACCGCGCCGCCCGGGGCGTAGGGCGCGTCGGGTGCGATCGGGCCGTCGAGATCGACGATCGCGCCCTCGGCGAGCATCTGGTCGATCCGTTCCGCCGGGACGCGCGGCAGTCGTTCCACCAGGTGGTCGCGGATGGTCGCCCAGTCGCCGTCCTCCGGAAGCCGGAGCCGCGCGGGGTCCAATCCGTGCCGTTTACCCAGTGGCGGCTGCTGCCTGCGTCTCATCGCCTATGACAGTAGCCGGGCGGTAGCGCGGGAGCGGCTCCCGCCTCGGACCCTCATTCCCCGCATCCGGCACCCGGCGCCGGATGCGGGGATGGCGAATTCTGTTCCGCCGAAGCCGATTACACCGTGCAAGGCAGGGCCGCGATGCTGGCGACCGTGCACTCCGCCTCGCGGGTCAGTTTCCAGGTGCCGTCGATCTGGCGCCAGGTGAGGGTGAAATGCCAGGGCTCCCAGCCGTCGACGGAGGTCTGCAGGGTGGCGGTGAGGGTGTCGCCGGAGACGTTGACCGGGCCCTGCAGTTCCCAGCGGAAGCTCGGCGGGGTGGCGGCCATGACCGTTCCGACCTGGTCGACCAAGGACAGACCGGCCTCGCCCGCCTCGAGCTCGTTGGCGCGCTGGGCGCGGGATGCGCCGGTGTTCAGGACCAGCTGGAGCTTGGCGGTCAGCTCGCCGAGGCCGGGGGCGGTGGCGTCGGAGCGCACCGGCGCCATGATCGGGGCGGCCAGGGCCGGCACAGCGGTGGCGGCGATACCGGCGAAAAGCGCTGCGACCAAAGAGAATGCCGCGGCGGCGGCGCGTAACTTGCTCGACTTCATAGCCATATCCATTCCGTTGCGGGCGTGGTGAGCACCACCCGATTGTGCGTATCCATCGGCTGGCACCCTCCTGCAATATAAGGTAAGCCTATGCAAATGTAGGTAACGCTTACTCATTATCGGTGGCTGGAATCACAGAGGAGAACACTCGTGGACACACTTCTCGTGGTCGGTGCCGGGCCGAAGGCCATGGCGGTCGCGGCGAAGGCGCAGGTGCTGCGAGAACTCGGTCTGCCCGCTCCGCGCGTGATCATCGTGGAAAGCCATGCGGTCGGCGGCAATTGGCTGCCCAGCGGCGGCTGGACCGACGGTCGGCACCGATTGGGTACCAGTCCGGAGAAGGACGTCGGCTTCCCGTACCGATCCACCTGGGCGCGCGGCCACAATCGTGCGATCGATGCGGCGATGACGGCCTACGGCTGGACCTCGTTCCTGGTCGAGCACGGCACCTACGCCGAGTGGATCGACCGCGGCCGACCGAATCCGCAGCATCATGTGTGGGCCCGATATCTGCAGTGGGTCGCGGCCAAATCCGGTGCGGAGATCGTCACCGGCACCGTGCGCCGCATCGCCCCGGCCGCCGACGGCTGGCTGGTCTCGGTGGAGGAGTCCGGCGGCGGTAGCGCCGAGATCGACGCCGACGGCCTGATGGTCACCGGTCCCGGCAACAGCCGCCGCGCCCTCGCCGACCACCCGAGGGTGCTGAGCATCGCCGAGTTCTGGGATCTCGCGGGTAAGCGCGCCCTGCTCGCCTCCTCGCGCGCGGCGGTGATCGGCGGCGGCGAGACCGCGGGTTCGGCGATGGACGAGCTCGTTCGACACGATGTGCTCACGGTCTCGGTCATCTCCCCGAACGCCACCATCTACACCCGCGGCGAAAGCTACTTCGAGAACGCCCTGTTCAGCGATCCCACCACCTGGGCCGGGCTCAGCGAGCGGGAGCGCCGCGATGTGATCCGCCGTGCCGACCGCGGTGTGTTCTCGGTCCGGGTGCAGGAAACTCTGATGAGCGACAGTCGAGTTCACCACGTGCGCGGCCGCGTGATCCGCGTCCACGAACGCGGCGACGCGGTGGCGCTCACCCTGCGGACGGATCCGGAGGGGACCGGGCGAGCGGATCAGATCCACACCTTCGATCTGGTGATCGATGCCACCGGCGGCCAACCACTGTGGTTCCTGGAGCTTTTCGATTCCGACGCCAACGATTTGCTGGAGCTGGCCATCGGGGGTCCGCTCACCCAGCAGCGGCTGGAATCGGCCATCGCCTACGACCTGTCGGTCAGGGGTCTGGACGCCCGCCTCTACCTGCCGAATCTCGCTGCGCTGGCCCAGGGTCCGGGCTTCCCGAACCTCAGCTGCCTGGGCGAATTGTCCGATCGTGTCCTGCAGCCCGCCCCGAAGGGCGCTTCGCGTCCGGTGCGGAGTTCCGGGGGGAGGGTTGCCGTCGATGGGTATAGATAGGTTAGGCTCAGCTTAGTTAACTGGAGGTTGTATGCGTATCGTGTCGTTCGGCTACCAGACCTGGGGCCACAAAACCCTGCAGGCCCTTATCGATTCGGATCACGAGGTGGTCCTCTCCGTCACCCATCCGACGAGTGAGCAGTCCTACAAGGCGATCTGGAACGACTCGGTCGAAGAGCTGGCACGCGAGCACGGCATCCCGGTCCATCTCACCGAGCGGGCCGACGCCGAAACCATCGATCTGGTCAAGCGCGCCGAGCCCGCTCTCATCGTCGTCGGCACCTGGTACACCTGGATGCCCGCGGAGCTGTACAACCTGCCCACGCACGGCACGCTGAACCTGCACGATTCGCTGCTGCCGAAGTTCACCGGCTTCTCGCCGGTGCTGTGGGCGCTGATCAGCGGCGAATCGGAGATCGGCCTCACCATCCACCGCATGGATGAGGGCCTCGACACCGGCGACATCCTGGTCCAGCACGCACTTCCCGTGGGGCCCAAGGCAACCGGCACGGAACTCGTCGAGGCCGGTATCGAACTCATCCCGGGCGCGCTGCACGAGGCGTTGACCGCGATCGAATCCGGCACCGCGCGGTGGCGGCCGCAGAACAAGGCCGAGCGCACCTACTTCCATAAGCGTTCCGCCCGCGACAGCCGCATCGACTGGTCGTGGACCGCGGGGGATCTGGAGCGTTTCGTGCGCGCGCTGTCGGAGCCCTATCCGCGTGCGTACGCCTACTACCGCGGTGAGTGCGTCGAGGTGCTCGAGGCCGCGGTATCGGAGGCCCGCTACGGCGGCACTCCCGGCCGCGTGATCGTGCAGGAGGGCGGCGGCGCCGTCGTCTGCGGTCCTGACGCGCATCGGGGTGGCAACCACGGCCTGCTGATCCTGCGCGTGCGCACCGCGGATGGGCGCGAGCACCGTGCCGCCGAATTCTTCGCTCGCGGTGGCTATCTCACCGACGCGGCCGACTGATCACACCGACGTACCGCAGGAGTTACCCGTTATGCCAGCATCACTCGGCTGGGTCCGGCAGTTCCACAAGCCGGCGTCCGCCGATCTTCCGCCCCTGTTGATCTGCCCGCATGCCGGGGCCGGGGCCTCGGCCTATCGCACGTTCTCCAAGGCATTCAGTGAGCACTTCGATGTCGTGATCTTCCAGTATCCGGGTCGTCAGGATCGTGCCCGCGAGCAGGCCTGCGCCACGATCGGGGAGATCGCGCGGGGCGCGCTCGCCGATTTCGTTGCCTCCCAGCATCATCGGGGTCGCCCGCTGACCGTTTTCGGGCACAGCATGGGCGCGATGGTCGGCTTCGAGCTGGTCCGGGCCGCCGAGGCCGCGGGCATCGAGGTGCGGCTGTTGGCCGCCTCGGCCGCGGTGGCCCCGGTGCGGGCGGTGGATCTGCCGTCGCTGCCGACCGAGGACGAGCAGATCCTCGATCATCTGGGCCGGTTGGAGGGCACCGGTGCGAACGTGCTGGCCAGTCGGGAGGTGATGCGGATGGCGCTGCCGGTGTTCAAGGCCGACCACCGCGCCTTCGATGCCTATACCTGTCCGCCGGACGTCAAGGTGCGCAGCATGATTCATGTGCTCGGCGGGACCGAGGATCCGATCATCACGCTGCGTGATCTGTACGCGTGGGCCGGGCACAGCCGGCGGGACATCGAGGTGACCGTCTTCGACGGCGGACACTTCTACCTCAACGACAACGTGGCGAGCGTCGTCGAACTGGTTGCGCCCGAGCTGAATACCGTCCGATGAACACCACCGAGCACGATCCGATCGTGGTGTCGGGCATGGCGATCGAGGCGCCCGGCGGCATCGAGACGCCGGAGCGGTTCTGGTCGGCGCTGTCGAGGGGGCACGAGCTGATCGGGCCGTTCCCGCGTGATCGTGAGTGGCCGATCGACCAGCTGCTGTCGTTGCATCGGCTCGACGGCTGGAGCCGGGTCCGCGATGCGGGCGGATTCCTCGACGGGGCAACGGAATTCGACCCCAGTTTCTTCGGCATCACCCCGCGCGAGGCGGTGGCGATGGATCCGCAGCAGCGGGTCGGCATGCGGGTGGCGTGGCGCGCCCTCGAACACGCCGGAATCAATCCGGGCGCGCTGGACGGTGCGGAGGCCGGCTGCTACATGGGCGTGTCGATCGCCGAATACGGACCGCGCGCCGCGGCCGTCACCGAGCACAGCGGTTACCGGGCCACCGGTTCGGCGCTGGGTGCGGTGGCCGGGCGAATCTCGCACGGGCTCGGACTGATCGGGCCCTCGCTCAGCGTCGACACCGCCTGTGCGTCGGCGCTGTCGGCGGTGCATCTGGCCGCGGGCGCGATCCGTGGCGGGGAATGCGATTGGGCGCTCGCGGGTGGGGTCTGCGTGATGGGTTCGCCCGCAGCGTTTTTCGAGTTCTCCAAGAACAACGCACTGGCCACCGACGGCCACTGCCGACCCTATGCCGCCGACGCGACCGGAACACTGTGGGGCGAGGGCGCGGGAGTCGTTGTGCTGGAGCGGGAATCGCGTGCCCGCGAGCTCGGGCACCGCATCTACGGCCGCCTGCTGGCCACCGGCATCAACCACAACGGCAGGGGTGCCCCGCTGGCTGTGCCCAGTGCGGGCGCACAGCGGCGGCTGATCGAGAAAACACTTGCCGTCGCGGGTATTCCGGCCGATGCGATCGGCCTGATCGAGGGGCACGGCACCGGCACGCCGGTCGGCGATCCGCTCGAGCTGATCGCCTTGTCTCAGGTCTACGGCGCGCCGGAGCGCGCGCACGGCGCGCTGCTGGGGTCGGTGAAATCCAATGCCGGACATGCTCAGGCCGCGTCTGGCCTGCTGGGCCTGATCAAGGTGCTGCTGTGCGGTGCGCGCGGGTGGATCGCGCCGAGCCTGTTCGCCGGCAACCCCACCGATGCGGTCGATTGGGATGCCACCAGCCTGCGCCTGGCCACCGAACTGACGGAATGGGAGCCGATCGACGGCGTGCGCTACGGCGCGGTCTCCTCGTTCGGCGTCGCCGGAACCAATGCGCACGCCATCGTCGCCATGCCCGTCCTGGAGGATCAGTATGTGTGAGTACCGGCTCCCGGACGGCACAGTTCCGGTGCTGCTGAGCTCCGACAGCACCGCCGGGCGCAGTGCCGAGGCCGCGGCGCTGTCGGACTATCTGCGGTCCCACGAATGGGTGACGCCGAATCAGGTGGCGGACATGATCTTCCACACCCGCGTCGTGCGTCGGCAGCGCGCGCTGGTGCTGGCCGAGGGGCGCGAGGATCTGCTCGCCGCTCTGACCGCCATCGCCGCCGGTGCGGAACATCCGGCGGTGGTTACCGGCACGGCCACCGCGCGGCGCATCGGATTCGTCTTCCCCGGCCAGGGCAGTCAGCGACCGGGGATGGGCAAGCTGTATTACGAACTGTCCCAGGCATATCGGGACGAGGTCCAGGCCTGCTCCGCCCTGCACGTGGAGCGCTTCGGGCATGCCCAGCCGCTGCACTATCTGCTCGGTGACGAGGGTGGCTATCAGGACACCGTGTGGGAAGTGCAGCCCGCCTTGATGTTCCATATGTCCGGCCTGGCCGCCATGTGGCGGGATGCCGGGGTGCGGCCGGCCGCGACCATCGGTCACAGCCAGGGTGAGCTGGCGGCCGGGCATATAGCCGGGGTGATGACCCGCGGGGATGCCGTCTTCGTCGTGACGCATCGGTCGAAGCTGGTCGATCAGCTCTCTCCGCGCGGCATGTCGATGGCCGTGCTCGGCATGGACCGGGAGACCTGTGAGGCGCTGCTGGCCCGCCGGTCGGGCTGGGTGGAGCTGGCCGTGGTCAATTCCCCGCACATTCTGGCCGTCGCCGGGGATCGCGACACGATCGTCGAGATCGTCGCCGAGGCCACCGCGAGTGGGCAGTTCGCCAAGGAGATCCGGGTCGCCTATCCGGCGCACACCTCGCTGGTCGCCGAGTTACGGCGCACCTTCCAGTCGCTGCTCGGCGAGAACATGAGCGGACCGACCTTTGCCGACGGTGAGATCCCTTGTTACGGCGCCACTCTGGGCGAGCGCATCACCCCCGAGCTCGAGCATGAGGAGTACTGGTACTGGAACCTGCGCAACCGCGTCCGCTTCGACCGCGCGATCGTCGCCGCCGCATCCGACGGCATCGATACCTTCGTCGAGGTCGCCGAACATCCGCTGCTGCAGCTGGCGGTGCAGGAGAATCTGGCCCTGGTCCCGCGGGATCCGGCCGGGGCGCCCCGCGATTTCCGCGTGCTGGGCACCTCGCTGCGCACGGCGGAGAGCCTGCGGGAGTTCACCCGCAATCTGGCCGCCGTGGCCGTCGAGGACCTCGGCTACGACTGGCAGGCGCTGCGGATCGAGACCTCGGTGCGGCCGCCGCTGCCGGATTTCCCGCATACGGTCATGAATCCGAGACGGTTGTGGGCCGCGGCGGGAACCATTGCCGCCGAAGAGATTCCGGCGCCCGCGGGCCCGCGGGCGGAGCGGCTCGTCGAGATCTGGATGCGCCTGGAGCGACGCTCCCTGGTGCCGCCGCGCGAGCTGCTCGTGGTCGACCATACCGGGCGCTGCGCCCAACTCGCGGCCGCGCTGTGCACCGCCGCCTACAACCACGGCGGTTCGGCACGAGTGCATTCCGGCGGTGACACAGGCGATTTCGATACCGTGATCGTGCTGCTGCCGCCCTCGCCGGATATCGACGCGTCCGCCGCCGTCGACGAGATCGCCGAATTCTTCGGCGCGCCGACGTGGTTGCCCGACCTCGACGGTGTGCGGGACTGCTGGCTGGTGACCGTCGGCGGTGAGGCCGTGATCGACGAGGACCCCGTCCCGCATCCGTTCCACGCCGCGGTCGCCGCCGGATTCCGTTGCCTGGCAGCCGAACATCTGCAGGTCGCGTTCCGGCATATCGATCTCGCCGCCGCACAGGCCGATGCCGGCGTGGCGGCCGCTCTCGTGCGCGCTCTGCACACCAAGGGTGAGCCGCAGCTGGCTCTGCGCGGCACCGGCGTGTACGTCAAACGCCTGGATGTCGACACCGCACCGCCCCCCGCGTCCGGTGCGCAGAATCTGGATCACGTTGTGATCATCGGCGGCACCGGGACATTGGGTCTCGAGTTCTGCGAACACTACGCACGGCACGGGGCGCAGCGGATCACCCTGCTCAGCCGGTCGGGCGAGACGCCTGCGGCGACCCGGCGGCTGCGCACGATCCGCGCCGCCGCCCCGGCCGCCGAGATCGTCATCGCCGCCTGCGATATCACCGATACGACGGCCGTGGCCGGTGTGACCGATCGGCCCGCGAGCCTGATCGTGCATTCGGCCATGAACTACGTGCGCGCGGAGCTGGCCGAGGTCACCGCGGCGAAGACGCGGGAGATGGCCGGTGCCAAGATCTTCGGCACCGAAGTGGTCCTGCGCGCGCTACCGCGCACCCCGGACTGCCGGATCGTGCTGTGCTCCTCCTTCACGGCCTCCCTCGGCGGGCACGGCCAGGTGCTGTACGCCGCGATGAACCGCATGCAGGACGTGCTGGCCCGTCGGCTGCGGGCGCAGGGTATCGACGCGGTGGCCGTGCAGTGGGGACTGTGGGAAGCGACGGGACCGCAGCAGACCTTCGATGCTGTCGCAGTCGAGGCCTCAGGCGCGGTTCCGATGGCGGCCGAGGATGCGCTGACCGTCGGTATGGCCGAACATGCCGATCGGCCGGGTGCGGGTAACCGCAGCGTCGTCGCGGCGGACTGGACCACGGTGCATGCCCTGGCGGCGGCTGCGGGTTTCGGGCCGCTGCTCGAGCGGCTGCTGCGGGCTCCGGATCCGGTGGCGGTCGAGCCTATCCGAACGCCTTCGGCGCTGGAACAAGGAGTGGGAGGGGCGCTGGAACAAGGAGTGGGAGGGGCGCAGGAACAAGGGGTGGGAACGGCGCTGGAACAAGGGGTGGGAACGGCGCAGGAACAAGGGGCAGGGGTGGTGCCGGGGGTAGCCGAAAAGCCTTCCGGGGCAACGCTGTCCGAACAGGTGCGGCGTGAGTTGGGTGCGGTGATCGGCGCCGACGGCCTGGATGCGTTGGATGGTTCGGTGCCCCTGGTGGCGCTGGGTCTGGATTCGCTGCAGGCCTTGGACTTTCGCAAGCGGGTGCGGGCCGAACTGAATCGGGATCTGCCCGTCGCGGCGATCCTGGGGGGCGCGTCGCTGGACGACGTCGTGCGTTTGATGGCGACCGAGCAGGCGTGAGTCGATGAGAAACTCAGGGAGCGAGATGTCCGACCAATTGTCATCCCCACATGCTGTCGGCGGGGACCTTCTCGAACGCCGCCGGGAGCTGTTGCGGCGGCGCATGGCCGAAAGCGGTGTCACCGCTGCGGCAGAGCCGGTCTCGCCCGCGCGTAGCCACGTCGGCGAGCGGTTGCCGCTGTCGGCGGGGCAGCGTCGGCTGTGGTTCCTGCAGACTCGCGATCCACAGGACACCACGCTCAACATCTGTGTCGGCTACCGGCTGACCGGCGCCCTGGACCCGGGGCGGCTGCGGCGAGCGGTCGAGGTCGTGGTCGAGCGGCACGAGATCCTGCGCACCACTTATGGTTTGGGCGAGGACGGCGAGCCGTATCAGATCGCACACGCCGCGCTCGCCCCGCTGTGGCAGGACCACGATCTGTGCGAGCTGCCGGAGACCAGCCGGGCCTTGCGAGTGGAGGTGCTGGCACGTCGGGAGTTCGGCCGCCCGTTCGATCTCGAGACCGAATCGCCCGTGCGAATCCTGCTGGCCCGCACCGGATCCGACGAGTACGCGCTCGTCATAGTCGTACACCACATCTGCTGGGACGACGACTCCTGGGCGGTATTCTTCCGCGAGCTCAATGCCGCCTACGGCGAGCGCGACCTTCCCGCGCTGCGTGGTCAGTTCGTCGATGTCGACGACATCGCCGGTGATGCGGCCGATCTCGACTTCTGGCGCCGCACCCTGCGCCCGCTGCCGGAACCGCTCGGACTGCCCGGCGGCCGTGCCACCGCGACGACGGACAAGGCGGCCGCCCATCACCTGCGCTCCGTACCCGCAGAACTGGTCGAGCGGGTCGAGGTCTTCGCGCGCGAACAGTCCGCCACCCCGTTCATGGTGCTGCTCGCGGCCTGGGACGCGGTGGTCCACCGCTACACCGCGGCCACGGACTTCCTGGTATCGGTGCCGATCACCGTGCGCCGCACCGCCGTTGCCGAGGCAGCCGTCGGCTACTTCGGCAATACCCTGCTGCTGCGGGCCCAGCCCACCACCGCCGACAGCTTCGCCGCACTGGTGGCCCGGGTGCGCGAGACCTGCCTGGACGCCTTCGCCCACGACGGCGTCGGCATCGATCGCATGGTGCGCGAGGCGAATCCGGAACGTCACGGCGGCCGTGACGGTCTGGAACAGCTGGTGCGTCTCGGCTTCAGCGTCCGCAAGGCCGCCGACGGCTTCGCCCTGCCCGGCGTCGACTCCGCCCTGCTCGATGTGCGCGGCCTTGTCGCCCAGGTGCCGCTCGGCCTGACCGTTGCCCTCGAATCCGATGGCGCGCAACTGGATCTCGAATATCGCACCGGCGTCATGGACGCCGAACTCGTCGAGCAGCTCGCCGAGCACTATGTGCGGCTGCTGGACAATGCCCTGTCCGATCCGGATCGGCGTCTGGGCGATATCGATATGCTCGGCGCCGAGTGCCGTGAGCGCATCTTGGCCCTGTCGCACGGGGAACTCGTCGACTCGCCGCGCAACACCATGGTGTCGCTGTTCGAGAGTCGTGTCGCCGCGGATCCTGCCGCAATCGCGGTGGTGGCCCCCGATACCGATATCGAACTGAGTTACGGCGCGCTCAACGCACGTTCGAACAGGTTGGCGCACTGGCTGATCCAGCGAGGCATCGGAGCCGAGGACATCGTCGGGCTACGGATGTCGAATTCGGTGGAGTTCGTGGTGGCGGCGCTGGCCGTACTCAAGTCGGGCGCCGCGTATCTGCCGATCGATCCGGCCTATCCGGACGAACGCATCGACTACCTGGTCGCCGACGCGCGTCCACGGCTGGTGCTCGGCCGCGTCGAGCTGGCCACGGCCGAGGAGTCCGCCGAGGGCCTGTCCGAGGTCGATCCCACCGACACCGATCGCCCGCGGCCGCTGCGGCCGGGCAATCTGGCCTACGTCATCTACACCTCCGGTTCCACCGGCAAGCCGAAGGGTGTTCCGGTGCCGCACAACGCGATCGCCGACCATCTCGAGGGTTTCGTCGCCCACTGGGGGATGACCGCCCAGGACCGGCTGCTGCAGTCGTCGTCGGTGAGCTTCGACGCGTCACTGCTCGACATCTTCGCCACCCTCACTGTGGGCGCGCGGCTCGTCGTGCCGAAACCCGATGCCTTCCAGGACATTCCGTACGTCGCCGAGGTGATCACGCGCTGCGGCGTGACCGTGCTGCACATGGTGCCGTCCATGCTGAGCACCTTCCTGCTGCTGCCGGAGATCAACCAGTGGCGGGCGCTGCGGCACGTGCCGGTCGGCGGCGAGGCGTTGCCGGGCGAGATCGCCGACAAGTTCGCGAGCGTGTTCGACGCCCGGCTGCGCAACCACTACGGTCCTACCGAGGCCGTGGTGTGTTCGACGGTGATGACCGTCGACGGCCCGCAGGGCGCACGCACCGTCCCGATCGGCCTGCCGAACCCCAACGTGTACGCCTATCTGCTCGACGAGGCGCTGCAGCTGGTGCCGACGGGCGTGGTCGGCGAGATCTACCTGGGCGGTGAGCAACTCGCGCGCGGATACCTGGATCGGCCCGGCCTCACCGCGGAGCGATTCGTCGCCGACCCCTTCGGGGTACATGGGGGGACCTCCGGTGACGTACATGAGGGGACCTCCGGTGACGTACACGAGGGGACTTCCGGTGGCGTGCACGGGGTGACCTCCGGTGGGCGGCTGTACCGGACCGGCGATCTGGCGTGGCGCAATGCCAACGGCGAACTCGAATTCGTCGGCCGCGCGGACGAACAGGTGAAGGTGCGCGGCTTCCGCGTCGAACTGGGCGAGGTCGAGACCGTGATCGCCGCGCATCCGGACGTCGCGCACTGCGTGGTGGTCGCCGTGCGAGACGATGCCGTGGGTACGATGCTGGCCGCGTACGTGGTGCCCGAGTCCGGACACGCCCTCGACCTCGAGCCGGTGCGTGTGCACGCCGCGGCGGCACTGCCCGAATACATGGTCCCCGCGGCCTTCGCGGCCATCGATGAGATCCCATTGACCGTGCACGGCAAGCTGGACCGTCGCGCGCTGCCGCGACCGGAGCACATCGTCGACCATCGGCACCGAGACCCGGCCACTGTCACCGAGACCCGGCTCGCGAGACTGTTCGGCCGCATCTTCGACCGCGACCGCATCGGCGCCGACGACTCGTTCTTCGAACTCGGCGGTCACTCGCTGCTGGCTACCCGGCTGATCGTGTTGATCCGGGCCGAATTCGGTGTGCGACTGGATGTCCGGGCCCCGTTCGACACCCCGACCGTCGCCGGTCTGGCCGCGCTGATCGAAGCCACACCGGCCGCTTCGGCGCCCGCCGTGCCCGCCCTGGCGAAACGGCCGCGGCCCGAATACATTCCGACATCGCATTCGCAGCTGGCGATGTGGTTCCACCGCCGCCTGGAGGGTCCGACGCCGATCGGCAACATCCCGTTCGCGGTGCGGATCGATGGTCCGCTGGACGTACCCGCGCTCACCGCTGCCCTCGGCGACGTGATCGCGCGGCACGAGGCCCTGCGGACGGTATTCCCCGAGGCGAACGGACTGCCATACCAGTCGATTCGGCCGATCGAGCCGATCGACGTCCCGGTCGCGAGGCTCGATGATCCCGCCCACCTGCGCGACGAACTGGCCGCCGAATCGCGGTACTGCTTCGCAGTGGAGTCCGAACTGCTCATCCGGCCGCGAATCCTGGTGGTGAACAACCGATCCCATGTGCTGTCGCTGCTGGTGCACCACCTGGTGGCCGATCACTGGTCGTTCCGAACCATCCTGAGTGACCTGTGCGCGGCTTATGCCGCACGTGTGACCGGCGTGCCTCCGCAGTGGTCGCCGCCGCCGGTCGATTATGCGGATTACGCGCTGTGGCAACGAGATATGGTAGAGGCCGAGCCCGCCCTGCTCGACTACTGGCGTACCCGGCTGAGCGGGCTGCCCGACGAGATCACCGTCGCCGCCGACCGGCCGCGGCCCGCGGTGATCGGCAAGGACGGGTATGTGGCGCCGTTCAAGGTGTCCGCGTCGTTGCGCGCGCGGCTGCGGGAGGTGGCCGAACGGGCCGGTGCGTCGGAGTTCATGCTGTACCAGGCCGCGGTCGTCACCCTGCTGCACAAACTCGGTGCGGGCGTGGACATTCCGCTGGGCACCCCGGTGGCCAACCGGATCGATCCGGCCACCGCGGATCTGGTCGGCCTGCTGGCGAATATGGTCGTGCTGCGTAACGACCTGTCGGGCAACCCGACACTGACCACGGTGCTCGAACGGGCCCGGGCGGTCGCGCTCGACGCCTACAACCATCAGAGCGTGCCGATCGAGCGGGTCGTGGAGGCACTGAATCCGCCGCGCTCGCGGTCGCGAAATCCGTTGTTCCAGACCATGATGCACTTCCGTGAGGAGGGCTGGGCCGCAGCCGCCGATCTCCGCCTCGGCGAGGCCGCGGTACGGGTGCTGCCGCTGGACTTCGACACCTCGCTGCTGGATCTGTCGATCAACTTCTTCGCCGAGGGCGATGGCGGGCTGGACGCCGGTGTCATCGTGAATGCCGACCTCTACGACGCCCGGACGGCGGAGACGTTCGCGCAGCGCATGATTCGGGTGCTCGAGGCCTTCGCCGACCGTCCGGAGCTGCCGCTGGCCGAGCTGGACGTGCTCGCGCCGGAGGAGCGTCATCGGCTCACCGGGGAGTGGGCCACCGGCGTGGAGCCCGCCGATGTGCTCGGGGTGGCGCGGTTGCTGCGCCGTGGCCGCGAGGTGCCGCCGGTGCGGACCGCGGTGCGCTGCGGCGACACGATGCTCACCTATCACGGCCTGTTCACCGGCGGCGCCGTCACCGAGAAGGCCTCGGCGGACGGGCTGAAGGCGATCGTGCGCCGGCTCGAACAGGCCTGCGCGAGCGGCGATCGGATCTGTCACACCGACGGTGACGTGCGATTCGACGATGCGGCGCTGGCTGCCGCGGTGGCCGATCGCCGCGCCCTGGCCGCCGATCGGCGCACGACCCGCATCGATCCGGCGTTCGGATCGGCCGATGTCCGGCTGATCGCCGCGCCCTGGGGTGGCGTCGAGATCACCGTGGAACTGCTCGCTGCCATCGCCGACGGGGCCACGCTGATCGTGGCCACCGAGGCACAGCGCGAGGATCCGGTCGCACTGGTGGAGCTGGTGTGCGCACATGCCGTGACACATGTGGTGGCCGATCCGGCCATCCTGGCCCGGATCGTGCAGACCGGAGTGTCGGTGCTGCCGTCGGTGCTGCGCTGGGACGTGCTCGGAACGGATTGGCCCGCAGCGCTTCCCGATCTGCTGCCCGCGTTGTCGGCCGGGTCGCTGGCCACCTTCTCCTATCGGCTGCCCGGCTATGCGGGCGCGGTGGCGCGCGGCCCGCTGGACAGCGGCGGCCTGGCGCGGCCGATTCCCGGTGCGCGCGTGCTCATTCTGGACGAGAACCGGCGACCGGTGCCGCCGGGTGTGGTCGGTGAGGTGTATGCGGGCGGCGGTGCGTTGGCCTTCGACGGTTTGGGCGAGCGTCTCGTCCCCGATCCGGTCACGCCGTCGAATCGCCTGTGCCGCACCGGCGATCGTGCGCGATGGACGCTCGACGGCCGGATCGCACTGATCTCCGACGAGCCTGCGACCGCGTCGCGTCGCGAGTCCGCCGGAGCGCCCGGCGGCGAGACCGAGCGTCGCCTGATCGCCATCCTCGAGGAGCTGCTGGAGATCGAGGACGTCCAGGCCGAGGACAACTTCTTCGCGCTGGGCGGTGACAGCGTCATCTCCATCCAATGGTCGGTGCGCGCCAACGAGATCGGCCTGCCGCTGTCGCCGCAGATGGTGTTCGAATGCATGACCGTCACCGAGCTGGCCGAGGCGGTCGACGCGACGGTGGCCGAACGCATTCCGTCGCGGCGTCCCGAAACATCCGTCGCCGCACCCGATCCCGTGACATCGATACCTGCCGCCCCGGCGAACCTGTCGGGCCTGGATGACGGTGCCCTGGCGGCGCTGGGCGCGGCCTGGAAGGCCTCGCGATGACCGTGGTGGATCGTTCGGCACCGCCCGAGATCGAGGATGTGCTCACGCTCAGCCCGTTGCAGGAGGGCCTGTTCTCCCTGGCACGGCTGGCCGCGGACGGTGTCGACCTGTATTCGATGCAGTTCGTCGTCGACATCGGCGGTCCGGTCGATATCGCCCGGTTGCGTCGCAGTGTCGAGGCCATTCTGGTGCGGCACCCGAATCTGCGGGCCGCGTTCTGGGATCGCGATCTGCCCAAGCCGGTGCAGATCGTGCCTACCTGGGTGGACCTGCCGTGGGCCGAGATCGACGCGCTCCCCGAGGATTTCGACGCCATCGCCGAGGCCGATCGGCAACGCAACTTCGATCTGGGCCAGGGGCCCGTGCTGCGGGTGACAGTGGTCGCGCTGCCCGAGGGGCGGCGGCGCATGATCGTCACCGCTCATCACATCCTGCTGGACGGTTGGGCGATCGCGGTGTTCTTCCAGGAGCTGATCGCGATCTACGAGACCGGGGGGACGGCGGAGTCGCTGCCCCCGGCCCGCCCTTATCGCGATTACATCGCCTGGTTGGCCGCGCAGGACGCGGCGGCCGCCGAGCAGGCGTGGCGGGACTATCTGGCACCGCTCTCGGGTCCGCTGATGGTGGCCGAGGCGAGCGTCGACATGGGCGGGGCGATTCCACGGCGCACCCGGCTCGGCCTGGACGCCGCGGACACCGATCGACTCGTGCGCTGGGCGCGCGCCAATGGCCTGACCATCGGCACCGTCGTGCAATTCGCCTGGGCAGCTGTGCTTTCCCGGCTCAGTGGCCGTTCCGATGTGGTGTTCGGCACCACGATCTCCGGCCGTCCGGATTCACTGCCGGGCGTGGAATCGATGATCGGGCTGTTCATCAACACCGTGCCCGCTCTGCTCGTAGTGGACCGCGACGCGTCGGTGGTCGAGCAGTGCCGCCGCGCGCAGCGTGAGCAGGCGGCCATGCGCGACTCCGGATACCTGAGCCTGTCCGCCATCGCGCGGGCAGTCGGCCGAGGTGCGCTGTTCGATGTGCTGTTCGTCTTCGAGAATGCCCCGATCGGTGCGGCCACCGACCCGGTCGTCACCGGCGACGGTGCGCGATTCCTGCCGGTGGCCATGGAAAGTCTGGCGCACTACCCGCTGTCGGTGGTGTCGCATCTGCACGATGGCGAACTGGTGGTGATGCTCGAGGTGATCACCGAGGCGCTGCCGCATTTCGCGCCCGCCGATATCGGGGCGCGCATGCTCTCGGTGTTGCGGCAGCTGCCCGACCATGGTGAGAACGCCCCCGACACGCTCGAGGTGCTGCTGCCGCGGGAGCGGGATGTGCTGCGGCCGCGGGCCGGTGGGCCGGTCGAGGCCGGGAACATCGTGGAGCTGTTCTTGCGGCAGGTGGCGGCGACACCCGCGGCAGTGGCGCTGTCCACCGCGGCGGAGCGTTATACGTATCGAGAGTTGTGCGAGGCCTCCGGACGGCTGGCCGCGGAACTCGCCGATCGGGGGATCGGTCCCGAAACCGTTGTGGCGCTGGCATTACCGCGCTCGGCCCGATCGATCGTCGCGATCCTCGCGGTACTGCGGGCGGGTGGCGCCTACGTGCCGGTGGATATCGCGGCTCCGACGTCTCGGGTGGAATCCATTGTCCGGCAGGCCGATCCGGCGATCGTTCTCACCGACATCGAGCACGTCGACCTGATGACCGCTGCGGGTGCGGGTGGTGAGTGCGTCCTCGTGCTCGACGATCCGGATACCGAGCGGCGAATCACGAGCCGCACCGAGGCCGATCTCCGGGCCGTTGACGCTCATGCGGCCGCCTACCTCATCTTCACCTCGGGTTCGACCGGAGAGCCCAAGGGTGTCATCGGAACTCACACCGCGCTGGCGAGCTACTTCACCGACCACCGTGACCGCGTCTACCGCCCGGCCGAGCGTCGACTGGGCCGCAAGCTGCGGATCGCGCACGCCTGGTCGCTCGGCTTCGACGCGTCCTGGCAGCCGCTGGTCGGGCTGCTCGTCGGGCATTCGCTGCATCTGTTCGACGAGGTCGAAATGCGCGATGCCCAGGGCATTGTCGACGGCATCGTGCGGCACCGGGTGGACATGATCGACACGTCGCCGTCGATGTTCACCCAGCTGTCCGCGGCGGGGCTTGTCGACGGTGATCACCTGACGGTCCTCGCGTTGGGTGGTGAGGCGATCGGCCCGGTCATGTGGGATCGGTTGCGATCGCTGCCCGATACCGCCGTGTACAACTGCTACGGTCCCACCGAGACCACCGTCGAGGCGGTCGTCGCCACGGTGAACACCGGTGCGGGGCGGTCGGATTCGTCGCTGACGCCGGTGATCGGGCGACCGGTGGACCGGATGTCGGGCTATGTGCTCGATGCGCTGCTGCGGCCGGTGCCGCACGGCGTGATCGGCGAGCTGTATCTGTCCGGTGACCAGGTGACCCGCGGTTACGTGGGCAAGCCGGCCCTCACCGCGGACCGCTTCGTGGCCGACCCCTTCGGGGTCCGAGAAGAGGACGAAGAAGTAGTCTCCGGCAGAGGTTCGCGCATGTACCGCACCGGCGACCTGGTCCGCCGCCTGCCATCGGGCGAGCTGTCCTATATCGGGCGTGCCGACGATCAGGTCAAGATCCGCGGTTACCGTATCGAACTGGGCGATATCGAATCCGCGCTACTGCGCCTGCCCGGCGTGCGCGGGGCAGCGGTGGTCGTCGTGCGCCGCGACAGCGGACCGTGCCTGGTCGGATTCGTGGTGGCCGAGGACGGTACCGACGGCTGGTCCCTGCGCGGTCGACTGTCGGAACACCTTCCCGGCTATATGGTTCCCATCCGGTTGGTCGTACTCCCCGCACTGCCGCTGAACCCCAACGGGAAACTGGATGTCCGCGCCCTCGGCGAGATCGGGCTGCGGGAGATGACGGCCGACGGTGCCGGGACCGCACCGCGAACCGAGACCGAACGCGCCCTGTGCCAGGCATTCTCGGAGGCGCTGGGCGGCCGCGCACTCGGTATCGACGACGATTTCCTGGATCTGGGCATCGACAGCATCGTGGCCATCTCGCTGGTCGGCCGGGCGCGCCGGGCCGGGCTGTCGGTGAGTCCTGCGATGGTGCTGGCCACGCCGACCGTTCGCGATCTGGCCGTTGCCGTCGATAGCCGTGCGGCCCAGGCGATCTCGGCCGGGCCAGTGGAATACGGCGAGGTTGTTCCGCTGCCGATCGTGTCGTGGACCTATCGGCACGGCAGCTTCCGCCGGTTCGTCCAGGACATCCTGATCAGCCTGCCGGAGGGGATGTCGCGCGCCGATCTCGAGACCACGCTGCAAGCGGTGCTCGATACGCACGACATGCTCCGCGCGCGCCTGGTCGACACCCCGAACGGGATACGGCTGCGGACACGAGTTCCGGGAGTCGTGGCCGCGAGTGACATCCTGTCCGAGGTCGAGATCGCCGGCTCGGTCCCGGTTCGCGGCGCGCATCTGGCGCCGTTCACGCGTGCCGCCATCGATGAGATCGATCCGCGTACCGGCGATATGGTGCGCGCGGTCTGGTTCCGGTCGCCGCAACGCGGTGACATCCTGTTCCTGGCCATCCACCATCTGGTCGTGGACGTGGTGTCGTGGCACATCCTGTTGGCGGCGTTGGCGCATGCCTGGGAACAGGTGAAAGCCGGGACGGCACCGAAGTCGACGACCGAGGCTACGTCGTATCGCGCCTGGTCCGAGTTGGTGCGGCAGCGGGCCGACGAGCCGGCGGCGCTGGCGCAGCGGCTGTATTGGGCCGCGCAGGTCCGCGGCTCGGATCCGGCCATCGGACGGCGCAAGCCCGACCCGGCGTCCGATACCTGGTCCTCCTTGCGGGTGAGCGAGGTTCGGACGCCCGTCGAGTCGACGGCACGCATTCTGAGTGCGTTGAGCGAGGAACGTGGTGTCCGAGAGTTCCTGCTGACCGCCTTGGCGATGACCTTGGCATCCTGGAGGTGGGAGCGCGAGCAGGACCACACCGCAGGGGCGCTGATCGCACTGGAGAGCCACGGCCGCGCCGATGCGGTTGTCGGCGCGGATACCTCCGGCACGGTGGGTTGGTTCACCACCGTATTCCCGATCCGGCTCGGCCACGGCGCGGCAGCGCTCACGGTGACCGGGGCCGAGGAGGATCCGCGAGCGGCGCGGGCACTGCTGGATTCGGTTGCGGTGCAGGTGGGTTCACTCCCCGGATTCGGGCTGGACTTCGGTGTGTTGCAAGAGATGACCGAAGTGGCGGATCTGGTCGACGCGAACGAGCCACAGGTCGAATTCAACTATCTGGGCCGCGCCGATCTGGTCGGCCACGACCGGCCGTCCTGGTCGATGATCACCGATCCGGATCTGGCGGAGGCGATTCCGCTGGTGCCGGAGCCCGACCTGCCCCTGCGCTACACCCTCGACGTCATCTCGGCGGTGGCCGTCACCGCGGACGGTCCGCAGTTGCGAACCAGTTGGCGATGGAGCTCGACGCTGTTGACCGCCGCCGAGGCGGACCAGCTCACCCGATTGTGGGAACGCGGCATCGATGCGCTGGTAGCAGCGCTCGAGGACGGGGTCGAGCGGTGACTCGCGAATGAAAACCACAGTGAGGACGGAGAACCCGGTGTCGGAAACCACGGATTCGGCGATCGTCGTCGAATCGGTCGAGAAAGCGTTCGGCGAGGTACGCGCCCTGCGGGGCATCAGTTTCACCGTCCCGGCGGGCAGTGTGCTCGGCGTGCTGGGACCCAACGGCGCCGGTAAGACCACCATGGTCTCGGTGCTGTCCACCCTCGTTCGCCCCGATGCCGGGCGAGCGCTGGTGGCGGGGCACGACGTGGTGCGTGCGGCCGCCCAGGTGCGCGCGTCGATCATGCTCACCGGCCAGTACGCCGCACTCGACGAGGTGTTGACCGGTAGGGAGAACCTCGTTCTGTTCGGCCGGCTCATGGGTCTGCGGCCCAAACAGGCGAAAGAGCGTGCGGCGCAACTGCTCGACCAGTTCGAACTCGTCGAGGCCGCCGATCGCCGGGTGGGCCGATACTCCGGCGGGATGCGTCGGCGCATCGATATCGCTTGTGGTCTGGTGCGTTTGCCCAAGGTGGTCTTCCTCGACGAGCCGACCACCGGACTGGACCCGGTCAGCCGCCAGCAGCTGTGGGCGTTGATTCGCGAGCTCAAACGGCAGGGCGTGACAATCCTGCTGACCACTCAGTATCTGGAGGAGGCGGACGCGCTCAGCGACAACATCATCGTGATCGATCAGGGCAGGGTGATCGCCGAGGGCACCGCCGATCAGCTCAAGGCTCGGTCGGGCGCCAGCTACTGCGAGGTCGTTCCGGTCGATGCGGGCGAGGTCGCCCGGGTGGTCTCGGTGCTCGAGGGCCTGGGCGAGCTGACCGTTGCCGAATCCGCCGACCGGGTCTCGCTACCCGCGCCCGGCGGCGCGGCCACCCTCGCCGAGGTACTCGGCCGGGTGAACGAGGCCGGTATCGAGCTGATCGATATCGCGCTGCGCCGACCCTCGCTCGACGAGGTGTTCATCAAGCTGACCCGCCCGCAGGACGACGCGGTGGGCGCCGAGGCATGAGTGCGGAAACTATGGCGGAACTTCGGGTTCCGGCCTCGCTGCAGTGGCAGGCGTTGAGCGGGCGGACCATTCGGGCGGCGGTCCGTGAGGGAGACCTGCTGTTCGGATTCTTGGCGCCGACCGTCTTCTTCATCTGTTTCTATGTGCCGCTGCGGCATTCGATGGAACTGGGCGGCGGTAAGTACGCGCAGTACCTGCTGCCGGTGATCGTGCTGCAGGCCATGTTCTTCACCGCCATGTCGGCCGGTGACCGAGCCGCCCGCGACACCTTCAGTGGGATGGGGACGCGGCTGCGGTCCATGCCGGTACGGTCGTGGCTGCCGCTGGCGGCGCGGATGTCGGCCAATCTGATGCGCGCGCTGGCCGCGATCGCCGGTGCGCTGCTGATCGGCAGTGCTTTCGGTTTCCGATTCCACGACATCGGCGGCGCCGTCGTTTTCCTCGCGCTGGTGCTCGCGTTCGGAGTGGCGCTGGTGATCGGCGCCGACGCACTCGGCGTGATCGTCGGCAAACCGGAGGCGGGTGCCTCGATACTGCTGGTCCCGCAGCTGCTTTTGGTCATGACGTCCACCGGATTCGTTCCCGCGCAGGCGTTTCCGGGCTGGATTCAGCCGTTCGTGCGCAATCAGCCCGTCTCCCGGGCCGCAGCGGCCCTGCGCGATCTGACCGACGGGAAATACACGGTGGCGCTCGGTATTTCGGCGGTGTGGGTGGTGGGGATGATCGTGACGTTCACCGCGGTGTCGGTGGCTGTGGAGAGGCGGCGCGCGTGAGGACGCTCGTGGATCAGAGCATGATCGAGGCGGGACGGCTGATGCGGCGCTGGCCGCGCGAGCACGATGTCATCAGCTCTACGCTGGTGCAGCCGATTCTGCTGCTGCTCATGTATCAGCTGGTGCTGAACAAGGTGCTGACCCTGTCGTCGGGCACCGACGCCATCTACGGCTTCGTTCCGATGATCGCGGTCAGCGGGGCGATGTACGGCGCGATGGGTACCGGATTGTCGCTGCACGCGGAGGCGGAAAGTGGTCTGCTGCGGCGCTTCTGGGTGTTGCCGGTGCATCGCAGTGCGGGTCTGATCGGGCGGCTGATCGCCGAATGCGGACGCACCCTGGTTGTCACGGTGCTCGTGGTCGTGCTCGGGGTCGTGCTGGGCCTGCGCTTCCACGCGGGCTGGTCGGGGCTGCTCGGCGTCCTGTTGGTCCCGGTCGTTTTGATCCCCGGCTTCGCGACCATGGTCATCACCGTCGGCGTCGGCAAGGCCGGCGCGAAGGTCGTCCAGCTGTTCGCGGCGATCATCCTGCTGGGCATGTTCTTCAACTCCGGCTTCGTCCCTGTGGACAACTACCCCGCCTGGCTCCAGCCGGTGGTCCGCGCCCAGCCCATGAGCTGCGCCATCGAAGCCATGCGCAACTCCCTGCTCGGCGGCCCGATCGCCGTCCCATTCCTGCAAACCCTCGCCTGGTCCGCGGGCCTGGCCGCGGTCTTCGGCGCACTGGCGGTCCGCGGCTACCGCAAGGCCGCTCAGGGCTGAGACGGACCGAGCCCCGCCGCGAGCACCGGCCAGGAATCGTGGAGTGGCTGTTGCCAATACGGCCAGGAGTGGGTGCCGATCGGGTAGTACTTCATCGTTGCCGGGAGGTGCTGGAGGCGGAGTTCGGCGTCGAAGGCGATGGTGCAGTCGTGGGCGGCCTGTTCGATGACCACGGCCTCGGTTTCGGTGGCGGGCCAGCTGTAGAGCGGGTCGAAGCTCAGGTCCGGGGGGCCGGGGATGCCGGAGCCCACCGAGATGAACAGGGGTTTGCCGCGGAGGCCGTCGGTATGGAGTACCACGTCGTGTGCCGCCCATTGCGAGTTCAGCGCGCCGCCCCACATGTTGTCGGCATCGCCGCCGCGGGCGGCCACGGCGGCGCGGACGTAGGCCTGGCCGAGGGAGGCGGTGAACAGGCAGCCGCTGTAGGACCCGACCGATCGGTACAGCGCGGGATTGCGGAAGGCCAGCGCCATCGCCGCCTGCCCGCCCATCGACACCCCGGCCACCGCATTCCGGCCGTTGCCGTGGAAGGTCGCGTCGATCAGCGGCGGAAGTTCCTGGGTGAGAAAGGTTTCCCACTGGTTGTGCCCGAGCCCCTGATCATCGCGCAGCCAATCGGTATAGAAGGTGCCGCCACCGCCGACCGGCAGCACCACGTTCACCGGCTTATCGGCGAAGAAACGCACCGCATCGGTGCGCAGCGTCCAGGTGCTCTGGCCCTCGGACGCGTCGGCACCGTTGCCGTCGAGCAGATACAGCGTCGGATGCGGGGTGCTCGCCTGCGCCGGAACCAGCACGTCGACCTGCACGATGCGCCGCATCGCCGGTGATTGGACGAAGACCTGCAGCCACCGATCGGTGCGCTGGACGATGTGATCGATCCGGCCCTGCGCCGACGCCATCGGGGGCGCCGCGAGCGGGCCGATCAGCATCGCGCCGATGAGGGTGAACAGCGTCGTGATTCGGCGGAGCGGCATACTGCGTCCCTTGCCTCGAAAACATAAGGAGGCGAAGGACTTTACCGATACCGACCCGTTCGCAACGCCGGATTCGGGCCGACCCCCAGTCGCGAGCGCGCGCTATTTCGCGGCGTTCGGCAGGGCCGGGGCGATCTTGTCGAGCATATAGGGCAGTGACAGGACGGTCGGCTGGTTGATCGCGCTGATCTCCTGGACGGTCAGGAAGACCACCGCGCCCTTGCGCACCGCGGGAAGTTCGCTGTAACCCGGTAGCTGGCGGTACTTTTCGTCCATACCGGGGGAGTAGCCCGCGACCAGCAGATCGGCACCCAATTCGTTCAGCCGCTCGGTGGACAGCTGGGCGCGGCCCTGATTGGCGGGCAGCGCGGCGATGTTATCCGGAATCCGCAGGCCGAGACTGCCGAACATCTGGGAGGAACCGTCGTTGCGGTCGGTCAGCACCATCAGCTGGGCCGGGCTCGCGAGCCAGGTGCTGACGAACGTCTTCCCCCGCAATCCGGGATTCCGCGCGGCCAATCCGTCGATCTTCCCGTTCACCTGCGCGATCACCTGGTTCGCGGCATCGGTGCGGTGCAACACCTTTCCGAGTGCGGTCACCTCGTCCTGCCACGGCGTGATGACGGCAGATCCGAGCGCCGGAATGGTCGGCGCGATCTTGGAGAGGGTGTCGTAGGTCTTCTGGTCGCCCGCGAAACCGTCCACCAGGATCAGATCCGGATTCAGCGCAGCGACCTGCTCGTCCAGCTTGCCGGTGGTCTCCAGCTTCTTCGCCGCGCCAAGGGAATTGGGCAGCCACGGCGATGGAGTGCGCGCCATCGCCGCGACATTGTCGATATACCCGACAGGTGTCACGCCAAGCGCTACAGTGGTGTCGAGCCACTGGCTGCCCAGTGCGACGATGCGCTTAGGGGTGCCGTGGACCGTGGTGGCGCCACGCGCATGGTTGATCATCACGGCATCGTTGCCG
Source organism: Nocardia sp. NPDC051570 (assembly GCF_044454005.1). NCBI lineage: Bacteria > Bacillati > Actinomycetota > Actinomycetes > Mycobacteriales > Nocardiaceae > Nocardia > Nocardia sp. NPDC051570. Next base: position 281,395 of record NZ_JBITDI010000003.1, read on the forward strand.
GAGCCGGATTCCGAGGAACCCGAATCACAACCGGCCAAGGTCACGGCGAGTGCGCCGGCCAGGGTGAGGATCGCCGCGCGCGCCCAGCGGGACCGAGACGTCCGGGCAGGCTTCATTGTCGAACTCTCCTTCGTCGAGGGCCTTTCCGTCTGCAGGGCCACCACAGAAGTAGGTCAGCCTAGCCTAACCTACTACCTTGAAGAACTCGATCTTCCGATAGGACGCGACGGTCACCAGTAACAGCACTTCGAAACATCGGAGTGCTGCCGGTTTGTGTCCCAGGAGGCAAGGGTCATGAGCGCAGAGTTATCGGCGCGTATCCCATCCATTTCAGCGGCGGCCCGCGGTGGCGAGCAGTTCCGCATCGCGATGATCGTTCCACCGTATTTCGACGTCCCACCCAAGGCCTACGGCGGCGTCGAGGCCGTCGTCGCCGATCTGGTCGACGCACTGGTGGATCGCGGTCATCACGTCACCCTGCTCGGCGCGGGCGTGCCCGGCACGCGGGCGCAGCGGTTCGTTCCGGTATGGGACGAGATCCAGGCCGACCGGTTGGGCGATCCGTTCCCGGAGGTCGTGCACGCGTTGAAAGTTCGGCGCGCGCTCGAACAGCTCCTGATCCTCGATGGTATCGATCTGGTCCACGATCACACCTTCGCCGGTCCGCTCAACGCACCCTTCTATCGGGATCTCGGCCTGCCCACGGTGGTCACCGTGCACGGACCGGTCGACGGCGATCCGTACATGTACTACAGCGCGCTCGGCGACGACGTCGCACTCGTCGCCATCAGCGATCGGCAGCAGTCGCTGGCGCCGGACCTGAATTGGGCCGGGCGGGTACACAACTGCCTACGCGTGCAGGATTGGCCCCTGCGAACCGAGAAGAGCGACTACGCTCTGTTCCTGGGCCGGTTCACCGAATGCAAGGCGCCACACCTGGCGCTGGAGGCGGCGCACGCGGCCGACCTGCCGCTGGTGCTTGCCGGAAAGTGCAGCGAACCACCTGAGAAGGCGTATTTCGATCGGGCGGTGCGGCCGCTGCTGACCGAACGGGACCAACTGTTCGGCATGGCGGATTCCGTCGCCAAGCGAAAACTGTTGTCCGAAGCCAAATGTCTGCTGTTCCCGGTCCAGTGGGAGGAACCGTTCGGAATGGTGATGATCGAGGCGATGGTGTGCGGCACGCCGGTGGTGGCGTTGCGCGGCGGCGCCGTCGCCGAGGTGATCGTCGACGGGGTCACCGGTCGTATCTGTGAGGATCCGGCCGAATTGCCCGTCGCCATCAAGGAAGTCCAGGACTACGACCCGCAGGCGTGCCGCGACCATGTGGCCCGCAACTTCGGCGCCGACACCCTGGGCCGCGGCTACGAGGGCGTCTACCGGCGGGTGCTGCACAAGGCCCACCCCGTCCGCGGCGCCACCACGATCCGCACCAGGAACATCCCGAGTGGTCGCGCCGCGGCGAGCGCTGTTGCGGCCGGGCACGTTCCGCCGATAGTCCCGGAAACGACACCGGCTCGACCGCTGGCCGCGACGCGGCGAGTGGCCGGGGTGGCGACAGCAGACACCTCCGATGCCATGGAAGGGGATAGTGCGTGAATGGAGCGCCCGCCGCGCTGAACGCCGGAGAGCCGTCCACTGTGGTCGGCCCCGGCGGGGCGGTCACTCTGGTGGAGGGGAGCACCTTCTGCCTATCGGACCGTGTGGGAGATGTGGAACCGGGAACGGCCCATGGGCTGTTCTATCGCGACGCGCGGGTGGTGTCGCGATGGGAACTGCGCGTGGATGGGCAGCGGCCGGAGCCGCTGTCGGTATTGAGCCCGGAGGCGTTCACCGCGCGGTTCATCGGGCGCCGGCCCCCGCGGGCCGGCGCCGCCGATAGCACCTTGCTGGTGGTTCGTGAGCGGCTGGTCGCCGATGGGCTGCGCGAGACGGTCACACTCGAGAATCTGGGCCGCGAGGCCACGGCCGTCGCGCTGGAACTGCATGCCGATGCCGATTTCGTCGATCTGTTCGCGGTCAAGGAGGGCCGTGCCGGGCACGGGCGGGCCGAGGTGCTGGTCACCGATAACGAGTTGCTGCTCAACGACCGCTCCGATCGTGCTCGGGGACTGGCGGTTTCGTCGTCGGAGTTGCCGGTGGTGATGCCGGGATCGCTGTCGTGGCGGGTGGTGGTCCCGGCCGGCGGCCGCTGGCAGACCGAGGTCCTGGCGCAGCCGACCATGGCCAACCAGCGCGTCCATCTGCCGCTGCGCCCGGGCGAGCGCTACGAATCCAGTGAGCCCGGCCGCAAGATCGAGGCCTGGCGCGATACGGCCACCAAGCTCACCACCGGTGATCCGCTGCTCACGGGCGTGCTGCAGCGCACCGAAAGCGATCTGGGCGCACTGCAGATCCACGACGCCGAGCGCGAGGGTCGCACCTTCGTCGCGGCCGGTGCGCCGTGGTTCATGACCCTGTTCGGCCGCGACAGCCTGCTCACCGCCTGGATGGCGCTGCCGCTGGATGTGGGCCTGGCACTGGGCACCATGCAGCAGCTGGCCGAGATGCAGGGCCAGCGGATGGATCCGCTCACCGAGGAGGAGCCCGGGCGGATCATGCACGAGATCCGGCGCGGTCCCTCCAGCAGTCTGGTGTTGGGCGGGGAGATCTATTACGGAACCGTCGACGCGACACCGCTTTTCGTGATGTTGCTGGCCGAGGCGCGGCGCTGGGGCGCGTCGAGGGAGGCGGTGCACGCACTGCTGCCCGCGGCCGATGCGGCGCTGGATTGGATGTCGCACTTCGGCGATCGCGACGGCGACGGCTTCCTCGAATATCAGCGCGCCACCGATCGCGGCCTGATCAATCAGGGCTGGAAGGACAGCTTCGACGGAATCAACGACTCCTCCGGCCATTTGGCGGAGACACCGATCGCGCTGTGCGAGGTGCAGGGTTATCGGTACGCGGCGCTGCTGGCGCGGGCCGATCTGGCCGACGAATTCGGTGAGGGCGACCTCGCCACGACGCTGCGCGACCAGGCCTCGGCGCTGCGCACCAAGTTCGTCGAGGCTTTCTGGCTGCCCGAAAAGGGTTGGTATGCCGTGGCATTGGATCGCAACAAGCGCCGCGTCGACGCGTTGACCAGCAATATGGGGCATTGCCTGTGGTCGGGCATCGTGCCCGACGACCATGCCGCGCAGCTGATCCGGCGGATGTCCACGGCCGAGATGGATTCCGGATTCGGCCTGCGCACCTTGTCCTCCGGCATGGGCGCCTTCAATCCGATGAGCTACCACAATGGTTCGGTGTGGCCGCACGACACCGCCATCGCGGTGGCCGGCCTGCTGCGTTATCGGCATATCCCCGGTGCGGTCGAATTGGCTACCCGGCTGTCCGACGGATTGCTCGACGCCGCCGCGGCCTTCGGTGGCCGGTTACCCGAATTGTTCTGCGGTTTCCCCAGATCCCGGTTCTCCGCGCCGGTGCCGTATCCGACCTCGTGTTCCCCACAGGCCTGGGCCAGCGCCGCGCCGCTGCTGCTGGTGCGGTCGTTCCTCGGACTGGATCCCGATGTCCCGCACCGCTCGCTGACCGTGCTGCCGCATCTGCCGAGCCGCTGGGGCCGGGTGGAACTGACCGATCTGCGCCTCGGCGGCACGGTGCTCGACCTGGCTGTCGACGGCGATCATGTGGTGGCATCCACGCTGCCCGACGATTGGCGGCTGATCACGCACTGAGATCGTGTCCTCGACGGCCCGCCGCCGCGGCGGGCCGTCGAGACCGGGGACCGCTCGGGCCTCGTTGATCAGGGGCCGGTAATCACCTGCAACGCACTGTCTTTCGCGGCCTGCTCGACCGTGCCGAGCCGGAAATCGCGGTCCTGGATATGGCGCACCAGATCCGGTTCCGGGGCCAGACTGTGTTTGCGCAGGTAGTGAGGGACCGAACCGGACCAGATCCAGGCCCCGTCGGTGCGGTAGTCGAGGGGGACGTCGCGGTCGGTGGGTGCGAACTCGTCGACCTCGCGGCTGCGGGCGGACAGGATGACCGGGGCGGACTCCAGATAGCTCAGCAGCCGCTCGTGCAGGGCCGGATCCACGGTCGGGCGGTCGGCCACGGGTCGACCTGCGGATCACGGCCGTCGTAGACATGGGCCAGGCGTGGGGCCCCGCCGTCGTGTGCCGTGGCGCCGCTCATATCGAACTCCCGGAATCTCAACGATTTTCGCGGTCCGATCGTATACGGAAACCTCCGAACGCGAACGGCTCCGGATCCGGTGGGCCAAGATCGCGATCACAGTCGGGAAATCGCATAAAACGCGCGGAATTCTCGACTCGAGGCCTAAATCACATATCGGGCGCGCGACCGTCACATCCGCTCGTCATCGGCGGTGCGGCCGACGCTCCCATGCGCAACTATCTACCGACCGGTTTGCACACACTCGTGATCGGCGTTCGACTGGAGTGCATGGTTGGCGAGATTTCGACGATGGGCAGGCGTCGGAGTTTCCTGCCCAGACTGCGGCGCCGCAATCTCGGCGGTTACGAGATCGTCGTCTCGCCGCCGGAGCGGCCGACCCATGACGAGTCGGCGCAGGCGCATCACAATGTACTGATCGTGGCGCTGTTCGCCGCGCTCGGCGGCATGCTCTACGGCTACGACACCGGCATCATCTCCGGCGCGCTGCCGAAGATGTCGGCGCAGTGGGGAATCGGTCATCGCTGGCAGGAGATCGTCACCGCCGCGATCCTCGCCGGCGCGGTGATCGGCGCGCTCGTGGGTGGCACGCTGTCGAAGCGGCTGGGCCGCCGCAAGACCATCTTCATCATCGCCTGCGTCTTCGCCCTCGGCGTAGTCGCCTGCTCGCTGGCGGTGAACCAATGGATGATGGTCGCCTGCCGACTGTTCCTGGGCCTGGCGGTCGGCGGCTGTTCGCAGATCGTGCCGACCTATATCGCCGAACTCGCGCCGCCGCGGCGCCGGGGCGCGATGGTCACCTTCTTCAATATCGCCATCGGCGTGGGCATCTTCCTGGCGAATCTGGTCAGCGTGCTCGCCGGGGACGCGTTCGCGGCCGGTGACGACTGGCGATGGATGATCGGCATCGCGGTGTTCCCGGCGCTGGTGCTGGCCGCGGCCATGCTGCGGCTGCCCGAGACGCCGCGCTGGCTGATCGAGCACGGCACCGTGGGCAAGGCCCGGGTGGTGCTGCGCAGGCTGAGGCCCAATCGCTCGATCGCGGTCCGCGAGACCCTGGAGATCTGGGCCGTCACCCAGCAGGAACGCAACGACTCCCGCGGCGGCTGGGCGAATCTGCGGCAGCCCTGGGTGCGCCCGGCCCTGCTCGCCGGCCTGGGCATCGCGGCGTTCACCCAGCTGTCCGGGCTGGAGATGATGATCTACTACTCGCACACCATCCTCGGCGACGCGGGTTTCGACGCCCCTCTGGTCACCTGGTCCGGGCTGGGCATCGCGGCGGTCTATCTGATCTGCACCGCGGTCGGTGAGCGCCTGGTCGACGTGGTCGGCCGCCGCCGCCTGATGCTGATCCTCATCCCCGGCGCGACGCTGTTCCTCTTCGGTTTCGGGGCGCTGTTCGTGGTCACCGATCACCCCGGCCGCTTCCTCACCCTGGCCCTCATGCTGGCCTATATGGCCTGTAACGCCGCCGGACTGCAGGCCGTCGGCTGGCTGCTCGGCTCGGAGCTCTACCCCCTGAGCATCCGCGACCGAGCCACCAGCCTGCACGCCGTCGCCCTCTGGGGCTCCAACCTGGTCCTCACCCTGACGGCCCTGACCACCATCGACACCCTGGGCGTCGGCCCCGCCTTCATCCTCTACGCGGCCTTCAACCTGCTGTCGTTCGTCTTCGTCCTGTTCCTGGTCCCCGAAACCAAGGGCCACTCCCTCGAAGAGATCGAACAGTCCCTCCGCGAGGGCACCTTCCTCCCATTACGCGGCAACATCGCCAGCCACGTTTCGCAGTAACGACGCGAACACGGGTGCTTACCAGGCGCTGTCGACGTCCAACAGTTCCGCGGGATCGATGCCGATCGGGAACGGAGAATCGACACTGAGCACATCGCCCGCGTGAACCGTTGTCGGTGAACCGTATTCACCGTCGACGAGGGTGTGCACCTCGATCCGGGGGTGCGGTTCCAGGTCGATGATCCAGTACTGCGGAATTCCAGCGTTCGCGTAGTCGTAGAGCTTGTCGACACGGTCCACATGTTCACTACCGCTGCGCCGCGAGACCACCTCGGCGACCAGGAGCAGATCGCGGCCGTAGAACGTGCGGGTGTTGGCCTCGTGCGCCGTCCGTGCCGCATCGCGATCGATGAGGCCCACATCGGGCTTGCGGACGCCTGCCGGGGTGGAGATGTCCATCGGTGCCTGCACATAGACCTTCGCGTCCGCTGCACGGGCGGCGGAACGGAAACGGTCTCGCAGGATGTCGGCAGCCATATCGTGGCGCTGGCTGGGAGACAACGGGATCAGCCACCCATCGGCGAGCTCGTAACCCTTGCCTTCGTCCGGTAGCGCATCCAGGTCGTAGATCGTGTACGGCCCGAAGGCGTGGTCGTGGGCGACACTCACGGCATCCTTCCTTCCCGACCGACTCGATGACACCCGCAGACCAGCCGGTCACGGGGCTCAGAGGCTGACTCGCTGGTTCTCCGGCAGGAACAGCTTGTCGGACTCCTTGACGGCGAAGGTGGCGTAGAACTCCGGGAGATTGCGGACGACCTGGTTGGCGCGGAATTCGCCGGGGGAGTGGGGGTCGTTGGCGATCTGCTGTTCGAGGTTTTGTTTGGTCTGCTTTTCGCGCCAGTTGCGGCCCCAGGCCTGGAACATGGGGGTGTAGTCGGGGGTGTCGCGGCCGTTCTTCTTCTGCTCGAGGCGGAAGGCGGCCAGCGAGATCAGCAGGCCGCGCAGGTCGGCGAGGTTCTCACCGACGGTGAGGTCGCCGTTGACGTGCTGGCTGGGGTCCAGGCCCTCGGGGACCAGCGCGCTGTACTGCTCGATGAGCTGCTTGGTCTTGGCCTCGAATGCCGTGCGGTCCTGCGGGGTCCACCAGTCGCGGCGGTTGCCGTCGCCGTCGTATTTCGATCCCTGATCGTCGAAACCGTGGCCGATCTCGTGCCCGATCACCGCGCCGATGGCGCCGTAGTTCACGGCGGGCTCGGCGTCCTTGTCGAAGAACGGCGACTGCAGGATCGCGGCGGGGAAGTTGATCGAATTCGAGGTCGCCTCGTAGTAGGCGTTGACCGTCTGCGGCGACATGCCCCATTCGCTCTTGTCGACCGGCGTGCCCAGCTTGTTCATCGCGCGCTGCGATTCGAAAGTCGCGATGGCCAACAGCGATTCGACGAGCTTGCCGCGGGTGATCTTGACCTTCGAGTAGTCCACCCACTTGTCCGGGTAGCCGATCTTCACCGTGATCTTGTTCAGCTTGGCGATCGCCGCATCCCGGGTGGGCGGCGACATCCAGCTGGAGTTGCGGAAGTTGTCGCGGTAGGCGGCCATCAGATTGTCCACCAGCTCCTTGGCGCGATCCTTCGCCTCGGGCGGGAAGTACTTGTCCACGTAGAGCTTTCCGAGCGGCTCGCCGAGACTGGCATTCACGACGCCGATCGCCGACTTCCACAGATCCGGCCGCTGCTGAATTCCGCTGGTGGCCTTCAGATATTCGAAGTTGGCGTCGGACAGGGCCTTGTTCATGTACTTGGCGAACTTGCGAAGCAGGCTGAGCTTCAGATAATCCCGCCAGATCGCGATGTCCACCTGGGCCCACAGCCCGCCGGCGGCGGTGACGAACGACGGCTCCTCGACCACCATCGACGCGAACAGATCCTTGGGTCGGCTGGTGCTGCCCGCCAGCCACGGATCCCAGTCGAAAGTCGGTGCGAGCGCGACCAAATCGTTCCAGGACGTCAGGTTGTAGGTGGCGTCGGCGTCCCGGGTCTTCACGTTGTCCCAGAAGCCCGCCGCGATCCGCGTCTCGAGGTCGAGCACCCGCTGCGCCGTACCCGTCGGATCGGGGAATCCCGCTCCGGCCCAGAGCTTTTCGAGCAGCGTGTGATAGGCCGAAAGGTACTGTGCGAATTCGGGTTTGTGGTAGTACTGCTCGCTCATCCCCAGGCCGGACTGGCCCACCGAGGGCAGATAGGCGTTGGAGTTGTTGCGATCGATGCTGATGCCCAGCCCGATCAGCCCGCCCAGCGGCAGCGCGCCCATCACCTTCGCCAGATCCGGTTTCGTTGCGGCGCCGTCGATCTGGGCGAACAGCCCCTGCAGCGGCGACATGCCCAGCTTCTCGAGCGTGTCGACATCCATACGCGCGTCGTAGATATCGCGGATCTGCTGTTCGGTGCTGCCGTCCTTGGGATTCTTGATCCCGTCGATCACCGTGCGCAGCTGCTCCTCGACCCGGTCGCTGACCTCGTCGAAGGTGCTGAAGCTGGTCTTGTCCGGCGGCAGCTGATAGTCCTTCAGCCATTTACCGTTCATATGGCGGAAGAGGTCGTCCTGAATCCGGACGGCGTCGTCCACACCCGACAGATCCGGGCCGTGCAACTGCGCGGGCGCGGATTGCTTCGAACAGGCCACCAACGCGGTGGCCACGGGCACCGCGCCGAGGGCGAGCAGGAACGAGCGGCGGTTCACCGCGACGGGGCGACTGGACGGCGTCACAGACAATCCTCTCCCTGAAACTGGGCGATCTTGCTCTGGCATTGCCGCATCGAGGCTACTGCACGGCACGCCCGGTCTCCGGCGGATACACTCCGGGACGCGGCCCATATTTCTTCACCATCATGGGAATTCGCATGCCTACATCCAGGGACTGGGGGGATGAGCTCGTCGCTTCGCTGAAGTGGCTGCTCATCGCGTACTCGATCACCGTGGTCGCCTTCGTGCTGATCGCCGCGCTGCTGTTCACCACGACCCGATGGGGACGGCAGTTCTGGCGATTGAGCAGCGCCTACTTCACCGGCCCGGGCGCCTGGCGGACGCTGGGATTCGTTGCCGCACTGCTGTTCACGGCGGTCGGCTCGGTCCGTGTGACGGTCCTGCTGTCATATCAGTCCAACGACACGTACACGGCTCTGCAGGACGCCGCCGAGGCCTTCGCCGGCGGTAAGCGGGCCGCCCTGTCCGCCGCCGAACACGCATTCTGGTTCTCGGTCTTTATCTTCGCGGTGGTCGTGACCGTGCATGTGGTGCGCACGCTGGTGGACTACTACATCGGCCAGATCTTCGAAATCCATTGGCGCCGCTGGATCACCGACCGGGTCACCACGAACTGGCTGGACGGGCACGCGCAGTACCGGGAACGGTTCATCGACGCCACCATCGACAATCCCGATCAGCGAATCCAGGAGGACATCACGACCTTCGTCGAGAATTCGCGGGACCTGTCGACGGGCGCCGTGGCCGCGGTGGTCACGGTGGTGTCGTTCACCTCGATCCTGTGGAATCTGTCCGGCCCGCTGACGCTGTTCGGGGCCGATATCCCGCGGGCGATGACCTTCGTGGTCCTTATCTATGTCCTGCTCGTCTCGGTCATCGCGTTCTGGATCGGTCGTCCACTGATCCGGTTGAACTTCCGGTACCAGCGCAGCTCCGCGAACTTCCGCTACTCCCTGGTGCGGGTGCGCGACAACGCCGAGGGGGTGGCCTTCTACCGTGGCGAGAAAAACGAGCTCCGGGGCCTGTTGTCCCGATTCGGCGTGGTCCTCGAGGTCTACCGGCGCCTGGTTTATCGGACCGTCGGATTCAGCGGCTGGAATCTCGGAGTCAGCCAGGTTTCGGTCGTCCTACCGTTGATCGCGCAGGCGCCCAGGTTCTTTCAGGGCACGATCACCCTGGGCGGATTGCAGCAGACCGCCACCGCATTCGGTCAGATTCACGATTCGCTGTCGTTCTTCCGGGAGAATTACGCGACCTTCACCGGGTATCGGGCCGCGCTGATCCGGCTCGACGGACTGCTGAGCGCCGGTGAGCAGTCCCGGGCGTTGCCCGCGGTGCGGGCCGAGGAGCTCGCCTCGGCGCTCGAGCTCGATCACATCAGCGTCAGCCGCCCCGACGGCGGGCTGCTCATCTCGGAGCTCGATTTGCGGCTGAACCCCGGCGACGCCCTCGTGATCAAAGGGGCCTCGGGCAGCGGCAAGACGACGCTGCTGCGCACCCTCGCCGGAATCTGGCCCTACGGAACCGGATCGGTCCGGTATCCGGACGGCAACGCCACGATGTTCCTGTCGCAGGTGCCCTATCTGCCGCTCGGGGATCTGCGTGCCGTCGTGAGTTATCCGGCCGAGCCCGGCGATATCCCCGACGATCGCCTGCGCGAGGCGCTGACCAAGGTGCATCTGGGTCATATCGCCGATCGACTCGCCGAACAGGCCGATTGGGCCGCGATCCTCTCGCCCGGGGAACAGCAGCGGCTGGCCTTCGCGCGCGTGTTGCTGACCGGGCCCCGGGTCGTGCTGCTGGACGAGGCGACCTCGGCGGTCGACGAGGGGCTCGAGCATGCGCTCTACAGCCTGCTGCGGGCCGAGGCGCCCGAGGCCGTGGTGGTCAGCGTCGCGCATCGCAGTACGGTCGATCGGTTCCATCGCGAACGGCTGGAACTGGGTGGTGACGGCTCGTGGGCCTTGGTCCGGTCGGCCTAGGGCCCGATTTGGGTACGACCTGCGCGTTCGCTACACTGGCCAGGTTGCCTGCGGGACAGTTGTGCCCGCACTCAGGCCGTGAACCCCCTGTGGTTGATCGCTTCGATCATGCAAAACCGCTGGCAGGCGCGCGTTCGGAGGGCAGCTGACCATGCCCGTCGGGTCGGTAATCCGGCGCGCATATCGTCCAGGTCCAGGAGGAGAGCTGAAGTGATTCAGCAAGAGTCGCGACTGCGCGTCGCCGACAACACGGGTGCCAAGGAGATTCTCTGCATCCGCGTGCTCGGCGGTTCGTCGCGTCGCTATGCAGGTATCGGCGACGTGATCGTCGCCACCGTCAAGGACGCCATCCCCGGCGGCAACGTCAAGAAGGGCGAAGTCGTCAAGGCCGTCATCGTGCGCACCACCAAGGAGCGTCGCCGTCCGGATGGCAGCTACATCCGTTTCGACGAGAACGCCGCGGTGCTGATCAAGCCGGACAACGATCCGCGCGGCACCCGCATCTTCGGCCCCGTCGGCCGTGAGCTGCGCGAAAAGCGTTTCATGAAGATCGTTTCGCTGGCCCCGGAGGTGCTCTGACATGAAGGTGCACAAGGGCGATACCGTGATCGTCGTCTCGGGCAAGGACAAGGGCGCTAAGGGCAAGGTCATCCAGGCCTACCCGCAGGCCGAGAAGGTCCTGGTCGAGGGCGTGAACCGGATCAAGAAGCATGTCGCGAACTCCGCGAACCAGCGCGGTGCCAGCTCGGGCGGCATCGTGACCCAGGAGGCGCCCATCCACGTCTCGAACGTGATGGTTGTCGACTCCGACGGCAAGCCGACTCGCGTGGGTTACCGCACCGACGAGAACGGCAAGCGGGTGCGTATCTCCCGTCGCAACGGGAAGGACATCTGATGACCACCGTGGAAAACACAGAGAAGATCGCTCCGCGTCTGAAGCTGCGCTATCGCGCGGAGATCAAGGACGCGCTGAACAGCGAATTCAACTACGCCAACGTGATGCAGATCCCGGGCGTGGTGAAGGTCGTCGTGAACATGGGTGTCGGCGACGCCGCCCGCGACGCGAAGCTGATCAACGGCGCCGTGGCCGATCTGGCCCTGATCACCGGTCAGAAGCCGGAGATCCGCAAGGCCCGCAAGTCCATCGCGCAGTTCAAGCTGCGTGAGGGCATGCCGATCGGCGCCCGCGTCACCCTGCGTGGCGACCGCATGTGGGAGTTCCTGGACCGCCTGGTGTCCATCGCCCTCCCGCGTATCCGCGACTTCCGCGGTCTGTCGCCGAAGCAGTTCGACGGCAATGGCAACTACACGTTCGGCCTGTCCGAGCAGTCGATGTTCCACGAGATCGACGTGGACCGGATCGACCGTCCGCGCGGTATGGACATCACCGTCGTGACCACCGCGACCAACGACGAAGAGGGCCGTGCCCTGCTGCGTCACCTCGGCTTCCCGTTCAAGGAGAACTGAGCACATGGCTAAGAAAGCTCTGATCAACAAGGCGAACGCGAAGCCGAAGTTCGCCGTCCGCGCCTACACCCGCTGCCAGCGTTGCGGCCGTCCGCACGCGGTCTACCGCAAGTTCGGCCTGTGCCGCGTGTGCCTGCGCGAGATGGCTCACCGCGGTGAGCTGCCGGGCGTGCACAAGGCTTCCTGGTAAGTCTGCATATTCGACGGTGACCCGGCACAGCTTCGGCTGTGCCGGGTTCTCGTCGTTGTAGGGCTGCTAGCCTGCGATGGTGAGTGAGAGTGGGGGGAGCCCAGCGCTTGTCGTCGTTCCGGATGATGTGTCGGCACTGGGTAAGTACGCCTACGATCTCGCCGACATTCTCCGCGCATCGCTGACGAACGCTGGTCGTGACGTGGAGTCGCTGACCAAGGGCGGCTGGACGGGATCGGCGGCGGACAGCTTCGCCGCGGGCTGGTCGGAATGCCGGGACGGCGGGCAGAAGATCATCGACGCGCTGGCCACACTCGCATCCACCCTCGGCGTGACCGCCGAATCCTATGGCGCCCACGACAACCAATTCGCCGCCGAGATCCCGAAGCTGAACATGTCATGACCGACGAATTCAGCGTCGACCTCGAGCAGCTCGACAATGTCGTGACGCGCCTGTCGAGCCTGACCGCATTCATCTCCGATCACCTGACGACACTCGACCAGAAGGTGGCGGCGGTCCACGCCGGATCATGGAGCGGCGCCGCCGCCGCGGCGCATCAACAGGCACACAGCGAATGGTCCGCTGCCGCAGCGGAATTCGTCGACGGGGTTGCGGAGATGAGCTCCGCTGCGCGTAATGCGCACGGGCAGTACACGTCATCGGTGAACGCGAACACTCGCATGTTCGGCCGCAGGTAAGTCCGATGGGGCTCGATATCAATCCCCAGACCTACTACGACGGGGCCAAGAAGCTCACCGATATCGGCGACGGCATCGACACCGTCACAACGAAACTCGTCAGCGCGCTCTACGACGGCACCGGATCGATGGCCGGAAGCAGCGAGTCCGCCTGGACCACGTCTTCGTGCCGAAGCACAAGCTGGACGAGTTCGTCGAGTCGTGCGGTGGGCAGGATGGCGCGATGGATCAGATTGTCGAGAGCGTCCACGACGTTCCCAACGGGATCTATGGGAAGGCGAACCCGCTCGTTCGAACGATCAACGGACACACGATTACGATTCGTGGAGCGATGATCGACGGTGTATTCAAGATCAGCACGGCGTTCATTCCCTGATTCTCGAACTAAGGAAAGGTGAGCTGAGTTGGGTGTCGTACCGGTGGATCCTCGCCCGTTGACCGAGCGTGAAGCTGAGGTGCTCAACGAGCTGCTCTCGGCGGATTTCGTTGGGGCGCAGCAGCTCAAGGCCCAGCTACCCCTCACCCGTGTGGTCGCTACCTGGGGAGAGGGATCACCCAGCGTCGATCTCGAGGTTGAGCGGGAGGCCGAGCGCGCCGACATCGCCGACGGCGAGATACCCGTGGACGCGCAGGTTCGCGACGTCGACGGCAACTACACAGGTGAGATCACCGTCTGGACCAACGGTGGCTACCTGTCCGCCATCGAGTACGGGTGGGTAACCGATGATCGCCCGGACAGCCTGCCGGCTCCTTCATTGTTGACGCTGGTCGTCTAGATCGGTGGCGGGTGGCGTTCGAGAGTCTGCCTCACCGGGGTCGAACGGGATGAGGCGCGCACAAGGCTTTCTGGTAAGTCGTACATCTCTACCGTGAGACCCGGTGCAGACGTCGAGCCGAGGATGCGTTCTCGAAGGATGTGGATCTCGGGGCATTGGCTGAGGCAGTCCGGGACGTGGAAGCTCGGGGGCCGAACAGCTACGGGAACTCCGAGCCCGAGGTCGATGCTGGTCGCGACATCGGCAATAGATCAATAGATAACGGTGGGCAACCGACGAGGCGGTACAAGGTGATCACCGACCGCTGGGGGACCATCGTCAACATGTACCCGATCCAGGAGGATCCGTGGGTATCGGCGTCATAGTTCAAGCCATTAATCATAAAGAGGTCGAACACATTTCCGGTCCGCTTGCGCAGTGGCTTACCGATTCGGTCCTGGATGCTCCGTTGGGGTCGATGATGAGAGGCATCCACCAATACGCGGATACGATGTTCAATTCGTATCAGCTCACATTCTTCCTGGACGAACTGGCGGGCATGACGCCGAAGGGCGACAGTGACGCGGAAATGATCGCCGAGCTCCGAGCGGCCGCGGAGAAGGCCATCCGCCTCCATGGCTACCTCTGGTTCAGCGGTGACTGACCAGGTGCGGGCGCAGTGCCCAGCCGCGGTGGGCCTTAGGATGTCTGTGCCATGAGTGACAAGTTTCGGATGGACCTGGACGGGTTCGCGCGCCCGGCCCCCACATTCGCCGAGGCGTCGAACGATGTGCGTACGGCAATTGCGCACCTGCAGCAGGTGATTCAGGCGGAGGGACAGTGCTGGGGGGACGATGATCCCGGCAAGGCCTTCGCGCATGGCACGAACAACGACGGTTACACGAGCGACCTGCAGGAGGGGCTGCAGCATCTGTCGGCATTGCCCGACATACTCGAGCAGGTCGGTTCGAAGATCATTGCCGCCGCGAATGCGGTCCAGCGCCAGGATGAGGGCGGCGCTCAGGGGTTGCGGCAGGCTTCGCAGTTCTAGATCTGGGGGGATTCTTCGATGGGGATGACCATCCCGAGCTGGCTCGAGCCGGTGATGGGGATCGTGGCGGGTCCATGGCCGCACGGCGACGAAACCGCGATGCGCCGATTGGGCGATGCCTGGTCGGCGACGGCGAATGCGCTCGAGGAGATTTCCGAGCCCACCGACGCCGCCATGCGCGATGCGCTGTCGGCCGTCGACGGCGATATCCACGAACATCTGGATCAGTTCTGGGACAAGGTCGGCCGGGACAAGGGCGCGCTGCCCGGGCTGGCGCAGTGGTGTGACCACAAGGCGAAACAGCTCTACGACGGCGCCAACGATATCGAGCTGACCAAGTACGTCATCATCGGTTCGCTGGTCACCCTGGCCGCGCAGCTGGCGTTCGACATCTTCGTCCCGCTGGCTGGGGAAGTAGAGGCGGCGCTCGCGGTCGCGGCCACGCGGGTGACCGTGCGGATGGTGATCAAACAGCTGATCGAGAAGCTGATGGCGAAGGGCCTTGCCGGCGCCGCCGCGCAGATCGCTCGGCGGGCGGCGATCGAGGGAGCGATCGGCGCGGGTCTCAATGCCGGGGTGAACGTTTCGGCGCAGGCGCTGCAATACGGCCAGGGCAACCGTCACGACATGGATTGGGGCAGCCTCGGCGAGACCGCCGGAATGGGCGCGCTCGCAGGGGCCCCGGCTGGCCTCGCCGGTCGGGCCGTGGGGTCGGTCCTGCGTGACACCGTCGAGTCCGCCGCGGGTCGCCTCGGCACCAATATGGTCGCCAGTTCGGTCGGCGGCGGGGTCGGTGCGGTGGCGGGCGGGGTCGCTCCGGCCGCGTGGAACGGCGGGCATGTCGATCTGAACGCGAGGTCGGTGTTCGAGGCGGCCGTCGTTGGTGGTGGTACCGCAGGGGCCGGGCATGGCGGGCGTGCGGGCGCTGAATCCGTTCGTAGCGAATCAGGCGGTGCGCCAACCACATCCGCCCACGTGAGCGATGCTCAGGCGAATGCGCCGCAGGCCGTCTCGCAAACGCCCGCCAGCGCGGTGCATCCGGTCGATGTCCCGCCGAATCAGGTTCGCGCCGAATCCGTTGCACCACCGGATCATTCGGCTGATCGGGTGTATTCCGCAAGCGTTGATGCGGTCCCTGCCCGGCTCGAGGCTCCGACCGTCGCCAGTTCGACATCGGGTTCGGCGCATGCGCCGGTGTCCGGTTCTGGGGGCGCGTCCGATCTTCAGGATGTGGGGTTGCGCTCCGGTGCACCGGGTTCCGGTCCGGAGCCGCGATTCGACCCGTCCGCGCAGCAGGCCCCGGTCTCGTCC
This sequence comes from Nocardia sp. NPDC051570, assembly GCF_044454005.1. NCBI lineage: Bacteria > Bacillati > Actinomycetota > Actinomycetes > Mycobacteriales > Nocardiaceae > Nocardia > Nocardia sp. NPDC051570. The sequence goes on from NZ_JBITDI010000003.1 coordinate 297,523, forward strand.
TCGGCACCGCAACGTCCGATGTGGCCGGGGCGTCCGGACGGCGGCCCGATGCCGGTGCGCTCGGATTTCCCGTATCGGCCGGACGTTCCGGCGTCCGGGGGGCGTCATGATTCGGGCGGGGCGCAGTCGTTCGGGGGTGGGCGGTCCGACGGTGTGAGGCAGGGTAATTCGGCTGCTGACCACGCTGGGCATGGGGGTTCGCGGTGGGATGGTGGCGGACGGCCGGACGGGCCTGCGGACGCTACCCGAATGAGTGCTGGTCGGCCGGATGGCGCGCATCCGGACGCGTTCCGACCGAATGGTATGCGGCCGGATGACGTTCGCCCTGATGCGGTGCACGGGCCTGCGGACGCCGCTCGTGTGCATCCGGATTCCATACGGCCGGAGGCTGTTTCACCGCCTCGGCGTGATCCCTACGGACAGGGTCACCCCGCACACGGCGAGCCGATACCTCCGCATCGCGCGGATCCGTTCCGCCCCATGGAATCTGCGCCGCATCCTCAGGACAGGATGGTGGGCCCGCGCTCGGACGGCGTTGTGCGCGCCCCGGGACCGCATGACCCGTATGAGCCGCCGACCCACCAGACGGGCACGCCGCCGCGCGCTGCCGTCGGCGGGCCTCCGATGCCACCTTGGCTCCGCGATCCTCGTGAGCCCGTTTCTCCGGCTGGGCATGTATCCGGCTGGGACGGTGGGGGTTTGAATCCGCCGGTCTCGCATCCGGCAGCGCGGCCGGGGGTGGAGCATCATCGGCCGCCGGAGACCCGCATCGAGTCGCCGCGTAGGCCGGATACTCCTTCGTATCCGGGGGAAGGCCGACGGCCGACCGAATACGAGGATCCGCGTGGGCCGGAGAGGGCCCGACCGGAGCGTGGGCCGGTCGAGCGACCTGACCGTGAGCATGTCAGTCCGGAGCGGACGGAATCTTCGGGATCGGCGGCTGGGCATGGTGATTCGCCGAGTCATCCGATCGAGCCTAAGCCGAATCTCGGGGATATGTTTCCGCCGGAGGGGTTAAAGGTCGACCAGGCGCGGTTATTGCCGCAGCTTCAGCGGGCTATCGATGGTGAGTACGGCGGGCTGCGGGCTAGGGTCGAGGAGGTCTCCGGCCACTCGCAAACGTTGCATACGGTAGTAAGATTCTACGACGCAAACGGAGTACAGGTTGGGCATGCCACGCGGACTTATTACAACGACGGGGTCCGTATCCTTGCCGATCATACCTACTTCAGGCTGCAAGAACATGTGCGTGGTCAAGGGTGTGCCGCTGATCTGAACAAAGCCATGTTCGAGTGGTACCGGCAGTCGGGGGTAGACCAAGTGGTATTGCGTGCCAATATCGACGTCGGAAGTTACGCCTGGGCGCGACAAGGATTCGAATTCGCCAATCAGCAGCAAGCCGTCGACCAGATCCGGCCTCGGCTGTTCAATGAACTCAAGAAGGCAAGCGAGGAAGCCGAACTGCTGATGCGAGAGCGGGATTCGCTTCCGGAGGGGCCGGAAAGGTCGTATCGAGAAGCTCGGTTGAAAGACCTCGAGCCTGCGATCGATAGGGCCAAGGAGATGCTCGAGGAGTTCCAGGTCGGTTCGTCCAAATTCCCTAAACCGCAGGAGATTTCGCAGCTCGGTAGGCCGGACGGTCTTCTTCCTGGACAGTCGCGCGAGCTGTCGTGGCTGGGAAAGCGTGTATTTATGGAGCCCGGGTTGAGGATCTCCTGGGCGGCCGTGAAGAGTCTCAAGGAGGAGTGACCGTGAGGGATCCCCGGATCGCCCCGAAGGGCTGGTCGACCAAGGAGCAGGGCAGGCGAGGTCTCAAGATCGGGTTCTGGCACGACGACTGGTCGAAGAGGTGGCGGCATCGTACGGAATTCCGACCGGAAAGCCGGATGGTAGAGGGCAGCGATTACAACCTGCATTACGTCGATGTCGAGGCATCGCTGGAAGCCGAGCTGGACTACAGCTCCAGATCGGATGAAATCACCGGTAATCGCCCAGGGGCCGTGGGTCAGCTCGCGGTACCCACTGGGGCCGAGCGACTGCGTGGGGCAATGGTGTCCGCCGCTGTTGGTGATGCATTTGCGAGATCGCGCAACCTCGGTGGGTTGAAGGCGTATCCCTGGTATGCCGGTGGTGCGGTGGAAGTGGAAGAGAAGCTGGTCGACTATCTACCCGATGAGGACATGAGGTCGTCCTGGGGCGCACAGCTTATGGGATATGCCGCCGAGGGGCTGATGCGTGCATTGAGCGGACGTCGTATAGGGCACGAGGTCGATCCGGTGTCGACCGTGCAGCACGGATATCAGCGCTGGCTCTACCACATGAAGTCAAGCGTGGAGAAAGTCAACGAGTGGTCCGTCTACGGTGGTGTCTATGCGCGCGATGCCGGTGAGCACGATCGGCCCGACGGCTTTGTCGCGAAGGAAACCGAGTTCAGAGTCCATCGCGAACCGGACCCCACGGTCATCGAAGCCCTGATCGCCTTCGCCACCACCGGAATTCGTTCGACCCCCACAAACCCCCGCAGTAACGCCCGCGGCGCCGACGTACTGGTCCGCGCCGCCCTCGCCGCAGTATGGTCCGAAGACCTCTCCGAGACTTTCGATCTCGCCGTCGCCCTCGCCGCCCTCACCCATCCCCACCCCGACGACTACTTGCCCGCAGCCACTTTGGCCGTAGTCCTGCACCAACAGATCCGCGACCAGCCATTCCTGGACTGCCTCGCCGCAGGCTACGGCCAATTGGCGCTTCGCCCCGGTCACGAAAAGACCCTCGCGATAATCGACAACACGGTCGCTCTGGTTCGCAACGAGTGGGCCCCCACCCAGGCCGACAACCTGCGCCAGTACTTCCCGAACGGCGGCGCCGACGGCGCCGAAGCACTCGGCATAGCCCTCTACTCCGCCATGGTCAGCGACTATGTCCGCGAAGCACTCCTACTGGCCCTGAACTACGCCACCCACCGCCCCCAGGTGGCCGCCACAACAGGACTGCTGATCGGCGCTGAATACGGAATCCAAGCCGTCCCCCGAGTCCTCCGCGACCCGGTCAAATCAACCGAAACCCTCGACACCCTCGCCCATGACCTAGCCACCGAACTCCGCGACACCCTCACCGACACAGAATGGCAACGCCGCTACCCACCTACTTGATCACTCTTGGAGACATTCCGGCGTATCGGGAAGGAGGAGGGCTGAGCCCTGCTCGAGCAACTCGGCTTCCTGTTCGGGGAGAACTGAGCACATGGCTGAGAAAGCTCTGATCAACAAGGCGAACGCGAAGCCGAAGTTCGCCTGGAGACCGGCACGCCCTTCTATCGAACAGACTGCTGGAGTTGCCCGCGCAGCCTCGATGGGTCAAGCTACTCAACCACTTTCGAGAGTGTGTCGAGACCGGACCGCTCGGTTCGGCCGATGATTTCCTCGGCATCTGCCCGATGTCCATGATGGCGGATGTGGGACAGTCATCGTCGTGAGCAAGCGCACGCCACCCGCGAAGCGACCGGAAAATCATTGGCCCACGCCCCTATTCGACGTGACAGGTCAATCATGCGACGACTCGCTCGACGAGACCGGCGACCCAGTCGATCCGAAGGTCGTGACGGAGGCGATTCTTACAGGGTTGGCCGAGGTCACCGATCCGATCCAAGCGGAAGTCCTCGGCTCGATGCTTCTGGGTGCCATCGGCTTGCTCGGCACGGATCTGGAGGATGCCGCAGCGGCCGAACTTCTCCAGGCCATCGAGGTGGTGGGCGACCACCGGGCGGCCGGGATGCTCGCCGTGCTCGGCACGATCGGTGGAGAGCGAGTCGGAGGGGCCGCCGCCGCAGGGCTGAACCGACTGCGGGCACGTGATGTCGCGACCCCCGAGTGGACGATGGCGCTCTCGGCCCCGGTTACCGCGCGTGACTGCGTCGAAGTGGGCGAGGGCGGCGAGGCGCTGGTGCTTGCCGCGCGCTTCGACCGTGCGGGGGCGGCACATGGCGTGATGATTCTGCTCGACCCGGACGAGTGCGGGGAAGCCGCTGAGATCATGCTGTTGGACTCCGCCGATCTCACCGAGGCGCTCGCCGAGTTGTGTCACAACGCCCGACGTGACGGGGTCCGGCTCACCACAACGACCTTGGACCCTGCAGAGTTTCGGTGGCGGGTCGAGGTCGCGATGGATATACGTGACGATCATGACCGCGACGACGATCCGTCCGATCCCGATGACATCGAGGGCTTCGACGATGTCATGGAGGCCGCGGATCTGTTCGACGAGGACGACTTCGAAGAGGAGGACGGTCCGGGGTACCACGTTCTCGCGCCACTGCTGCGCGCCCGGCTGCGAGCGCTGCCGCTGTCGGCGAAACCCAAGCCGCCGCACGTTGTCCCGGGCGAAATCGACAGAACCACCCTGTTGGCGGCACTCGATCGGGTTGCCGCGCTGCCCGGCGGCCGGGCAGCGGCCACCCCGGCGAAGTCGACCCCGAAACTGCCCGCCAAGCGCAAGACGAGAGACGGGCAGGCGCCTGTGCTCCAGCTACGCGTCGACCTGCGTGGAGCCAAACCACCGATCTGGCGGCGCCTGCAGGTCCCCGGCGATATCCCGCTATGCGAACTGCACGAGTTGTTGCAGATTGCGTTCGACTGGGATTCGGCACATATGTACGTCTTCGACACCGCCTACGGCCAATTCGGTGTCGCCAATCCCGAATTGGGATTCCGATCCGATACGAAGGTCACTCTCGAACAGGTCGCCTCCGCGCCCGGGGCAAAACTCACCTACACCTACGACTTCGGCGACAGCTGGGAACACGCGATCGCCGTCGAGGACTCCTCGCCGTGCGAGGAAGGCGCCACCTACCCGCGTTGCGTCGGCGGCCGCCGGATGGCTCCCCCCGAGGACTGCGGCGGTATCTGGGGGTACTCGGAGCTGCTGGAGATCCTCGACGACCCCGACCACGAAGAGCACGCCGAGCGGCTCGACTGGCTCGGCGTCGACCGACCCGACCAATTCGACCCGGCGCACTTCGGCGTGAACGAGATCAACGACGCGTTGGCCGGCCTTCGACGGAATACGAGACGCCGGAAGTAGTGCCGGCTCGGCAGCGGTCCTGCTACTACGGGCCGAGCAATGCCGCGGGCACCACGGCGACTCCGTCGGGTCGGCGGTATGCGTATCGGCCAGTGGTGATCACGACAGCGTCGGCGAGCAGATCGCCCACCTTGGTGCCCAACCATCGCAGGTGGGCGACGTCTTGTTCGTCGACGGTCGCAGCGAGCTTTGTTTCAACGGCAACGATCCGGCCGCCTGGCCCGGTGATGATGAAGTCGATTTCGTGGTCACCGTTTCGAGTGCGCAGGTGCCGCACCCTGGCCTCGTTGTCCTGCGCGTAGACCTGAATACACAGCGCGACCAGAGCCTCGAATAGCTGGCCGAGCGTATTGGTGCTGTAGGAAACTCGTACGCCGGACCCGGTTCCGGAAAGCAGTGCGGTTGGGGTCAGGTCGAGTAGGCGCGCCGACAACGCGGGGTCGACGAGAAAGTGCTTGGGTGCTTGGGCCAACCGGGCGAAGGCATTGTCCACAGGGAGCCAGCCGGGAATCGGATCCAGTAGCCATAATTGCGACAGAACGTCCCGGTAGGTGATCGTCGTCGTCTTCGCCGGTTTGTCGCTTTCGCCCGAGGTCGCCGCATCCAGGATCGTGTTATAGGACGCGGTGGTCGCGGTTGCCGCGGCGTAGGCGGTCAGCCACGCCCGCAGGGTCGCCGGTCGCCGGATGGGATGTCCCTGCTCGGGGAAGTCGCGTTCGACGATCCGGGCGATGTAGCCGTCGAGCTGCGCGCGACGGGCCCGGGCAGGTAAGGGGCGAATTCCCGGGAAACCCGAGCCGACGATCTCCTCGACATACCCCGGCAGATCGACCGGGGATTCGCCCTCGAGGGGTTGCCGCCGACCGGACAGCAGTGCTCGCAGGCTGACCGTCGGCTCGCAGATTCCCCGCTCGGCCAGGCTCATCGGGCGCATTCGCACTTGCACGATCCGTCCGGCTCCCGAGTGCATCGGCGTCTCGGCGGGTATTGCGCTGCCGGTGAGGAGGAACCGACCTGCGTGCGGATCACGATCCACGCTGCGGCGCACCTGGTCCCATACCGTCGGATAGCGCTGCCATTCGTCGATCAGCACCGTGCCGCGACCTCGATCGAGCCGGCCGGGGTCCGCTGCGAGCAACTCACGCTGCTGTTCGTCGTCGAGGGCATACACGATGTCAGCTCTACGCTGTGCTGTCGCTGTCTTGCCGACCCCCTTGGCACCTTCGATCGCCACGGCTGCCAGGCCAGTCAGCAGCTCGTCCAACTCGGTGTCGACTACCCGCCTCCGGTATGGATCCATAGATCTAAGCTACCATTAGCATGGTATATAGACTACCAATAGCAGGTGTTGTGCACTACCGATAGCATGGTGAGATCGCCTGACCTCGACCGTATTGCCACGCATCCCCGGTTCGGCGGATTACCGTCGAAGGAGCGTCCGCGCCCGCAGGCCACCGCGGTCCGAGGCGGGCCTGGCGGTCGTCCGAGTGCCGGGCCCGCTGCTGCACCACATGCTGCCCGGGGCACGGCTTTGTCCGCGCTCGGGTGCTACGGGCGAGGGTCGACCATGCGCAGTAAGCCCAGCAGGCCGTTGATTGCCTGCTCCTTGCTTTCGGACAGCGGGTCCGGGGAGAAATGCATAAGCTCGTTGCGAGTTCCGTGGGCGATTCTCAAGAGTTCCATGAACTGGTCATGATCCAGTCGCCAGCCGACCATGGCCCAGTGTTCATCCTCGGCAAGCCAGTGGACATAGTTTCCGAATGTCATGTCCGCGATCGACTTGGCGCGCTTGCGGAGGTACGGAGGAAGCGTCGGTTTGATTTGGTCCCAGAACGGTTCGAGACAGCGGCGCAGGCGGTTCTCGGCCTCCTCGATGAGGATGAAGGGTCGGGCCAGCATGCCGGACTGTTCGGTGAGGTCGGTCGCCGTCAGGATGCCGGTGACGCGCTGGCGGTCCGGGCCATAGACGAAGACGAAACCGTTGTCGTAGATGGTGCGGATCTGGTCGAGCAGCAGTGCGTCGTGGTCGATGACCGGTACGCGCACGATCGCGTCGCTCAGTGTCGGGCGGTCCTTCGCCACGTGCGCCTTGCCGATCGACTCCCAGGTGACCGCGCCGTGGTAGGCGCCGTTGTCGTCGATGACGGCGACCTGAGAGAAGTTATTGCGCGCCATGATCGTGATCGCGCGGGTCAGGTCGTCGATCGACGAGACGTATTGCAACCTCGATGGCAGGTTGTCCAGGCGGCGCGTGACCGGAACGGGTTCGGAGACGTCTTCGACCCCGCGGGTTGGGACGGCCGCGACGGTGGCCTCGTTCGGTTCTATGCCGAGCGGGACGAGCGCTACGGTGTCGCTGAGCTGTCCCTCGGTGAACGGCGGGCGAGTGGTCAGACCCTTACTGGCCAGGTCCGCCTTGATCGCCGAAACCACTGCGGCGGTCCGCCGCTCCGTGCCCCAATGTTCGAGGAAGCTGCGGATGGATAACTCGCGCGGGCTGCCCGGCGCGCGGTCGGCGGCGTCCTCGAGCAGTTCCGTTGAACTGGTCACCTCTTCGTCGTCGCCGAAGCCCGGATCCTTGTCGCCTTCGGCGAGCCGCGTGATTCGCTCGACCGCGCTGTGCCGCGCCAGCTCACACACCGTGAGCAGCGAGCCGAGGCTGGCACGCAAGTCTGACCGGATCGACTCCCACGGTACGTCGGTGCGAAGCCAGTCGACCCTGCGGACCTGACGAAAATCCTCGGGGGCGTCGGCGCGAAACTCGTACAGGCCACTCACCCGGCCGACTGCCACAAAACCCGGCCGCGTCTTGAGTCGCATCACAATCAGGTCGCCGATTGCGATTTCGTCACCGAACTTCCAGAGCTGACCGGCCCAGTTACCGACGACTGCCCGACTCTGGTCCGGATACGCATCCTTCACGGCGTCGATCAAAGCTGACCAGCTTCGGTACCGGTTGAGGTCACCCATTTCGTGCCAGCCGATTATTGCCAATCCCTCGCCGAGCGCGCGGCTTTCACGCTCACCGTTGCTACCTGCACGGACGAGCCACGCTCGAGTCTCACGTACCGATTGCACTTCTGCCGTCATGCTGCCGCGCCTCCCCACCCATGCGATTAGCGAACAGCGCTGTTTGTACCGCATGCAGGATCGGGGTGCAAGAAGCTGTGCGACAGCCACATTCGGTGACCGGCTCCGTTCTGACCGGTTCTCTGCCCTCGGTGATCGGTAGCTCGGTTGTAGAGGAGGTGGTGGCTGTAGGCCTTATCCCGCAACAGGACTGTCGTGACTCAGGTAAGCCAGCACCGTACGGGCGAATTCAGCCGAATCGTCGGCCAGATGACAGCCGCGCGTGCTTGGTTGCCGTTGCAGCAATTCGAGTCGATCGAACAGGTCGAATATCGGTTCGGTGGCGAGGTGGGCGATGTGCACCGGGTCGTGAGGGTGGCAGTCCCAGGGAGCGCGGGACGAGGTGCGCGGAGCGCCCGCGTCTCGTGGCGGCGGGATGCACGGTGTCGGTGGCGCTGCGGCATGAAATTCACAGTGCTACCGAACTGTTCGGCCGACCCGGGTGAGCTGACAGTCGAACAGGCGCATCGCTGCGCGAAGTTGCATTCGACGTGCGGGGTGGGCGAGTGTCTGGTTCGTCGGAGGACGCCGTATTCCGCGGCGCGGTTCGTATCCGATACGCCCGTTCGGGCGCGATAGTCGAGGGGCGACGATGCGTGTGGAAAGGCTTGCGTCACCTCAGGATTGGGCCTGTGCGTACCGGTCGTTGTTCGGGCTGCCTCTGATCGGGTCGATGGCGGCGGTGAATACGCCGGAGCCGTTGGGGGCGTTGGTCCTCGGCGAGTTGACGATCCGTGGTATTCCCGGGCCGGTTTTGGTGCGGGAGCGGCCGCCGCGATGCACATTTCTGGTGGTTTTCGACGGCAGGCCGGATGCGGAGTGCAGTGCTCGATTGGAGCGCAACGGTGTCAGCCTCGGTCCGAGCGGTAGCAACGTGATCCTGCCGACCGGATTCGGATGGCATACCCGGGAGGGGCGTAGGTGGGTTCGGGCGCCTCAGCTTGATCAGTCGCTGCCGTTGCTGTCGGAGGTCATTGCGGCGATCGAAGTTCTTTGATTTGGATCACCTGAACCGCTCGCGATCACGCCGACACGATGAATGGGCTGGTTCCGTCGGCCGAAGGCTGATCGCTGGTGCGATCTTGGAGCATTCCTATGGCGGTCGAACCGCGGATACAGTCGGCGGGGCGCTGCTCAAGGGGTCAGATCGTCGGGTAGCACCCTGAATGCTTTGTGCTCTGTCAGTGGGGTGACGGCCCGGAAATCTCTGCGATCGAGCGTGAGTACGCGGAGTTGCGTCAGTTGCCGAGTGGGGATGGGGACGATGCGGTCACGACGGCGCGGCTCACGTGGGATGGGCGGCAATTGCGCGCTGCAGAGTAACTGGTCAAGTCAACGGCGGTGGAGTTCGGGCCCGCCGGTGTGGCGGATACCATCCCACCCCGATTTTGCCCAGCTGACGGCCCTGTCTACACTAGACCGGTTGCCTGGGGAGCTCTGTGTCCGCACACGACCTCCGGCGACATGTACTCAACCGATCGGCCAAAGCCGGTCGGACCAGCCGAATTGCTGTAGGCCCACGATTCGCGTGTCGCAAGACAGGCGGGTGCTGCATGGGAACCGCGGCGAGAAAGGTGAGTGGTCTACCCATGACCATGACTGATCCGATCGCAGACTTTCTTACCCGTCTGCGCAACGCCAACTCGGCGTACCACGATCAGGTGAAGGCGCCGCACTCCAAGCTCAAGGCGAACATCGCCGAGATCCTGAAGCGTGAGGGCTACATCGCCGACTTCCGCGTCGAAGAGGCGCCCGTCGGCAAGACCCTGATCGTCGACCTGAAGTACGGCCAGAGCCGCGAGCGTTCGCTCGCCGGTGTGCGCCGGGTGTCCAAGCCCGGCCTTCGGGTGTACGCGAAATCCACCAACCTGCCCAAGGTGCTGGGCGGCCTCGGCGTGGCGATCATCTCCACGTCGCAGGGCCTGCTCACCGACCGTCAGGCCAAGCAGCAAGGTGTAGGCGGGGAAGTCCTCGCCTACGTCTGGTAAAGGGAGGTAGGACAATGTCGCGTATCGGCAAGAAGCCGATCCCGGTTCCCACCGGTGTCGAGGTGAGCATCGACGGCCAGAACGTCGCGGTGAAGGGCTCCAAGGGCGCCCTCGCGCACGTGGTGGCCGAGCCGATCACCGTCGCCAAGGGTGAGGACGGCCAGATCGAGGTCGTACGTCCGAACGACGAGCGCCAGAACCGCTCGCTGCACGGTCTGACCCGGACCCTGATCGCCAACATGATCCAAGGCGTGACCCAGGGTTACGAGAAGAAGATGGAAATCTTCGGCGTCGGTTACCGCGTGCAGCAGAAGGGCTCGAATCTCGAGTTCGCGCTGGGCTACAGCCACCCGGTTCCGGTCGAGGCCCCCGAGGGCATCACCTTCAAGGTCGAGACCCCCACCAAGTTCTCGGTGTCGGGTATCGACAAGCAGAAGGTCGGCCAGATCGCCGCGGTCATCCACGGCCTGCGCAAGCCCGACCCGTACAAGGGCAAGGGCATCCGGTACGAAGGCGAAGTGGTTCGCCGCAAGGTCGGAAAGACGGGTAAGTAAGCCATGGCACAAACCGAAACTCAGAAGGCCGCGCGCAAGCCGCTCGGCAAGGACGCGTCGACTCGGCGTCGTATTGCCAAGGCTCACCGGCACTTCCGTCTGCGCAAGAAGGTCGCCGGCACCGCCGAGCGTCCGCGTCTGGTCGTGTTCCGCTCCGCGCGGCACCTGCACGTCCAGCTGGTCGACGACTCGCAGGGCAAGACCCTCGCCCACGCCTCCTCGATCGAGCCCGATGTCCGGGCCGTCGACGGCGACAAGAGCGCCAAGGGCAAGAAGGTCGGCGAACTGATCGCCGCCCGCGCGAAGGCCGCCGGCGTGGAGACCGTGGTGTTCGACCGCGGTGGCCACGACTACCACGGCCGCATCGCCGCCCTGGCGGACGCTGCTCGGGAAGGCGGGTTGAAGTTCTGATGACCAACACCATGCGTATGAACGGAAGGAACGTCTGATGCCCCCGGGACGTCAACGGCACGGCGGCGGCGGCAACGGACCCGCCGGACAGAACGGAAACAGCAACAGCAACGACGGCGGTCGTGGCGAGCGTCGCGGTCGCCGCGACGATCGTCGCGAGCAGACTCAGGCCGAGAAGAATCAGCTCGAGCGCGTTGTCGCGATCAACCGCGTGTCCAAGGTCGTCAAGGGTGGTCGGCGCTTCAGCTTCACCGCCCTGGTGATCGTGGGCGACGGCAACGGTCTGGTCGGCGTCGGCTACGGCAAGGCCAAGGAAGTTCCCGCGGCCATCCAGAAGGGCGTCGAAGAGGCTCGCAAGAACTTCTTCCGCGTTCCGATGATCGGCAGCACCGTGGTCCACCCGGTTCAGGGTGAGGCCGCGGCCGGTGTGGTCATGCTGCGTCCGGCCTCGCCGGGTACCGGTGTGATCGCCGGTGGTGCCGCGCGCGCCGTGCTGGAGTGCGCCGGTATCCACGACATCCTGGCCAAGTCGCTCGGTAGCGACAACGCCATCAATGTCGTGCACGCGACGGTGGCGGCACTCAAGATGCTGCAGCGTCCGGAAGAGGTGGCCGCTCGCCGCGGTCTGCCGATCGAGGACGTTGCCCCGGCGGGCATGCTGCGTGCGCGTGCCGGACAGGGAGCCTGATATGGCACAGCTGAAGGTGACTCAGATCAAGTCCACGATCGGCGCCAAGAAGAATCAGCGGGAGTCGCTTCGCACCCTCGGCCTGCGCGGTATCCGCCAGACCGTGGTTCGCGAGGACAACTCCCAGAACCGCGGGCTGATCAACGTCGTGCGCCACCTCGTTATCGTTGAGGAGGTCAACGCATGACCATCAAGTTGCATCACCTGCGTCCGGCCCCTGGCTCCAAGACCGAGAAGACCCGTGTGGGTCGCGGTGAGGGATCCAAGGGTAAGACCGCGGGCCGCGGTACCAAGGGTACGAAGGCTCGCAAGAATGTTCCCGCCCGCTTCGAGGGTGGCCAGATGCCGATCCACATGCGGCTGCCGAAGCTGAAGGGGTTCACCAACCCCTTCCGCGTCGAGTATCAGGTCGTGAATGTGGGCGACATCGCCCGGCTGTTCCCGCAGGGCGGCACCGTCGGTAAGAACGAGCTGGTCGCGGCCGGCGCGGTGCGTAAGAACGAGTTGGTCAAGGTGCTCGGCACCGGGGAAATCGGTGTGGCCGTTCAGGTTAGCGCCGACAAGTTCTCCGGCTCCGCCAAGGAGAAGATCACCGCGGCCGGTGGCACCGCCACCGAGCTGGGCTGACACAGACCGAAGAGATAGTGATCGCCGGACGGGTGAGAGCCCGTCCGGCGTCGCTGTTAGAGTTCAATTGTTGTCTGCCACCGCCCCATGTCGTTAGCCAGGAGGATCTGTGCTTTCCGCCTTCGTGTCGGCTTTCCGGACCCCGGACTTACGGCGGAAGATTCTCTTCACGCTGGGCCTGATCGTGCTGTACCGGATCGGCGCGACGCTGCCGTCTCCCGGTGTGGATTACAAGGCGGTCCGTCACTGCATCGACGTCGTCTCCGGCGGTGATTCGGCGGGTATCTACCAGCTGATCAACCTGTTCTCCGGTGGCGCACTGCTCCAGCTGTCGGTATTCGCGATCGGCATCATGCCCTACATCACCGCGAGCATCATCATTCAGTTGCTCACGGTGGTCATCCCGCGCTTCGAGGAGCTGCGCAAGGAAGGCCAATCGGGCCAGAACAAGATGACGCAGTACACGCGTTATCTCGCTGTCGCCCTTGCGATTCTGCAGGCCACCGGCCTGGTGGCGCTGGCCGCCCGCAAGCAGCTGATGCGCGGCTGCCCCCAGGACATCCTCGCTGACACAAGCATTTTCGGCATGATCATCATCGTGCTGGTGATGACCGCCGGTGCGGCGCTGGTGATGTGGTTCGGCGAGCAGATCACCGAGCGTGGTGTCGGCAACGGCATGTCGCTGCTGATCTTCGCCGGTATCGCGGCGCGAATCCCCGGTGAGGGCAAGCAGATTCTGGACAGCAAGGGCGGATTGATCTTCGGCCTGGTCTGTTTCGCGGCCTTGCTGGTGATCGGCGCGGTGATCTTCGTCGAACAGGGCCAGCGCCGGATTCCGGTGCAGTACGCCAAGCGCGTGGTCGGCCGCAAGATGTACGGCGGCTCCTCGACCTATCTACCGTTGAAGGTCAACCAGGCCGGTGTCATCCCGGTGATCTTCGCCTCCTCGCTGTTGTATCTGCCGAATCTGGTCGCGCAGCTGACCCAGTCGAATTCGGGCTCCGGTAGCTGGTGGCAGGAGATCATCCAGAAATACCTGGTCAATCCCGGTAACCCGGCGTATATGGCGATCTACTTCGCGTTGATCGTGTTCTTCACCTACTTCTACGTCGCGATCACCTTCAATCCGGAGGAACGCGCGGACGAGATGAAGAAGTTCGGTGGTTTCATTCCGGGGTATCGTCCCGGTAAGCCGACCGCCGATTATCTCCAGTACGTCCTGAGCCGAATCACTCTGCCTGGTTCGATCTATCTGGGTCTGGTGGCCGTGCTGCCGAACCTGCTTCTGCACATCGGGGCGGCCGGCGGATCGAGCTTCCTGCCGTTCGGTGGTACGTCGGTGCTGATCGTGGTGAGTGTGGGCCTCGATACGGTCAAACAGATCGAGAGCCAATTGATGAACAGAAATTACGAAGGGTTCCTCAGGTGAGACTCGTACTGCTCGGACCGCCGGGTGCCGGCAAGGGCACGCAGGCTGAACTGCTGTCGGACAAGCTGGGTGTTCCGCACATCTCCACCGGGAACCTCTTCCGTGCGAATATCTCTCAGCAGACCCCGCTGGGCCGCGAGGCGCAGAAGTACCTGGATGCGGGCAATCTGGTGCCCAGCGATGTGACCAACCGGATGGTGGAGTCGCGCATCGCCGAGCCGGACGCCGCCAACGGTTTCGTCCTCGACGGCTATCCCCGCACGGTCGATCAGGCCGAGGCGCTGGAGACGATGCTCAAGGAGTCCAGTCTCGAACTCGCCGGCGTCGTGAGCATCACCGTGCCCGAGGACGTCGTGGTCGAGCGCATGCTGGGCCGTGGCCGCGCCGACGACAGCGAGGACGTGATCCGCAACCGCATGCGCGTCTACCGCGACGAGACCGAGCCGCTGCTCGAGCACTACGACGGCCAGGTCGTCTCGGTGGACGGCGTGGGCTCGGTCGAGGAAGTGAACGAGCGCATCCTTCGGGCGCTGGGTCGCTGACGGGAATGGTCTTCGGTCGCAAGAACAAGAAGGTCGTGCCGTTCCGCACCGCCGGTGAGCTCGACGCCATGGCCGCCGCCGGCGCGATCGTCGGCCGGACGCTGGTCGCGGTGCGTGCCGCGGCCAAGCCGGGCGTATCGACGCTGGAGCTGGACGAGGTCGCCGAGCAGACGATCCGTGAGGCCGGGGCGGTGCCCTCCTTCAAGGGGTATCACGGCTTTCCGGGGTCGATCTGCTCATCGGTGAACGACCGTGTGGTGCACGGGATTCCGTCGAAGGACGACGTCCTCGTCGAGGGCGATCTGGTCTCGATCGACTGCGGCGCGATCCTGGACGGCTGGCACGGCGATTCGGCGTGGACGTTCGGCGTCGGAACCATCATCGAGGCCGATCGGCTGCTGAGCGAGGCCACCCGGCTCTCGATGGAGGCCGGAATCGCGGCCATGCTGCCCGGTGGCCGGCTCACCGACGTCTCGCATGCGATCGAATTGGGCACGCGGGCGGCCGAGAAGGCGCACGGCCGGACCTACGGCATCGTCGACGGCTACGGCGGGCACGGGATCGGTCGGCAGATGCATATGGATCCGTTCCTGGCCAATGAGGGCGACCCCGGCCGCGGACCGAAACTGGTGGTCGGCTCGGTGCTGGCCATCGAACCGATGCTGACCCTGGGTACCACGCAGTCCCATATTCTCGACGACGACTGGACCGTGGTCACCGACGACGGCACCCGGGCCGCGCATTGGGAACATACGGTCGCGGTCACCGAGGACGGGCCGCGGATCTTGACGCTCCGCCCCGAGTAGGTCAACCCCTAGCCTGCATCACCCCTGTTCGCCCGCACCCCTTCCGGAACTCGGAAGGGGTGCGTTCGCATCTGTGGGCGCGGCGCATCGATTGTGTCAAGGGGGTTTTGGCACCTGGGGCAGATGGGCATGATTCGGGAATGACGACGGCTACGCGGGATGTGGAGACCGCCGTCCTCGACGAGGCGGCGGCACGGGAACGATTGGGACGGCATGGTGCGGCGTATCTGCCCGTGCCGCCGGATGCCCGGCGCCACATCGTGATCGCCATCGTCGCGGCGGTCGGCGCCTTCGCCGCGGCGCTCGGATTCACGTTCGGCGCGACCGTACTGGGGATCGTGGGGCTTACCGTCGCGGTGGTCTGCGGGGTTCGGGGACTGGCCGGGTGGGGCTGGTCGGGTCTGATCACGGCCCGGAACAGCGGGACTCGGCTGGATCTGTACGAGCAGGGGCTCGTCCTCACCTATCGGGGGCGGGTGCGGGTGATTCGATACGACACGACCCGGGTTCGCCGCAAGATCCTGCAGCTGACGAAGAATCCTGGGCCCGGGCAGATTTCGTACACCTATACGGTCACCGACGTCACGGGCGTGCCGGTGGTGCTGCGGCACGGGTTCGAGCGGCCGCAGCAGTGGGGTCCGGCCATCGAGCGGGCCGTGACCGAGGCGCAACTGCCGGGGATGAGTGCGGCGCTGGATGCGGGCGCACGCCTGGACTTCGACCGGTTCTGGTTGACCAGGGATGAGATCGGGGCCGGGCGGGACGCCGTGTCGTGGTCGCGGGTCGAGGAGCTCGAGGTGATCGGAGGCTGGTTGAGCGTGCAGGTCGTGGGGCGTTCGCAACCGCTGGAATCGTTGCCGGTCAGCCTGATTCCGAACTATCCGATCTTCCGTGCGCTCGTCGATCGGATGCGGATGTCGCGTCAGGAAATCGTCAACGAGGCGTGACATCGATGGATCGATCCCGGGTGCCCGACCGGCTTCGATGCGCGGCAGTGAGATCCGGTGTGGCACAAGGGATGTCGGGAAGTCGTCAAATCGGACTCCGACCCCTTCTGTCAGAGGTTCGGGGCGTGTGATCGTCGTAGCCGGTCTGGATGGAAGGGGACGGTGGTGGTGACCAAGGTCGGGGTCTCTGCGGTCGCCCCGGGTGCTGCGGCGTATCCGGCGGAGTCGCGGGTGTTGGTGCGGGCGTTGGCAGGGTTCGGGGATCTCGCGGAATTGGATTGTGGGAGTGGGCATATTCGGACGGTGGCGGCCGATGCCGGTGCGGTGGTGGGTGGGGTGTTCGGGAGCGTGGGGGATACCGCGATGGTGTTCTATCGGGAGCGGGGGAGGTTGATGTTGCGGGTGGGTGAGTCGGTGGTCGGGCTCGATGAGCCTGGGACGGAGGTGGATTGGCGAGCGGGTGCGGAGGGTGCGGCGTGGTTCCGGATTCGGCTGGGCGGCCACACGATATGGGAGCGGTCCTACGCCGGTGTCCCGGCCGACGGTGATATCGGCCGGTTCGTGTCCGAGGTATTGGGCAACGAGGTGCGGCGGGCTCGGCTGTTCGCCGGGGGACGTCGCTGATCGACGCCGGTCAGAGGCCGCTTGGGAGATTTCGCCACGAAGCGGCGTTCGCTCGGAGCGCAGCGCCCTCACGCCTCCAGAAGCAGCGTCACCGGTCCGTCGTTGATCAGGCTGATCCGCATATGCGCGCCGAAGCGTCCGGTGGCGACGGTGGCGCCCAGTTCGCGCAGCGTGGCGGCGAAACGGTCGACCAGCGGCTCGGCGATCGGGCCCGGCGCCGCCGCGGACCAGGAGGGCCGCCGCCCCTTGGCGGTGTCGGCGTAGAGGGTGAACTGGCTGACCACCAGGATGGGTGCGTTCAGATCGGCGGCGGAGCGTTCACCGTCGAGGATCCGCAGCCGGAACAGCTTGTCGGCCAAGGACTTCGCGATCGACTCCGTATCGTCGTGAGTGACGCCGACCAGGGCGAGCAGGCCGTGCGGCGCCCCCGCCACGGCCGGATCGATACTGCCGACGACCTCGTCGCCGACGCTCACCCGCGCCGACAGCACCCGCTGCACCAGTACTCGCACGATTGCCCATCCTGTCAGCTCCGCGGAAGATCATCCACCGTGCACGCCGGATGGACTGGTCACCACCAGGAGCGTGGGCGCAGCGAATTGGCCAGGTCGACAAGGGCGTAGCGCTGCAGGCGGTGGGGGCTGGTGCGGGCGATGATGCGCAGCACCGATTCCAGTCCCTCGCGCAGTCCGGCCTCGGTGTAGGGCGAGCCGAGGATCGTCGCGGCCGGATGGTCGGGGCGGCCCCCGCCGCGCAGCCAGGCCAGGGCCGCGCCCAGGACGATGGCCCGCAGCTGGAACAGTCTCGGCTCGTCGGGCAGGGTTTGTAGCCGATCGGCCGCCTCGTCCAGGTCGGCCTGGGTCATCTCGTTCGCCGGGCGTGATACCCGCAGCAGGCAGCCGGTCAGCACCGCCGCGTTGTGATGTCGCGAGGTCTCCGGGACCTGTCGCAGCGTGGCGACCGCGGCGGCGGTGTCGCCGTCGGCGGCCAGCCGTCGTGCCAGGCCGAAGGCCGCGCTGGTCACACCGCGATTGGTGCGCCATACGGCCCGGTAGTACTGCGTCGCGGCCGCGCACCAGCGTTCGAGATCCGCGGGCTCGTCGAGGGTTTGCAGCAGTAGCTCCGCGGTGGCCGCGAGCGCGAGTTGCGGCGCGATCTCGCCCGGAACCCGCGAATGGACGAGATCGAAGCGCGCATAGGCCTTGTCGAAGTTCCCGCTCACCAGCTCCGCGATCCCCGAATACCATTCGATGCGCCAATCGGTGGGGAACTCGTCGGCCAGGGCGGCCAGCCGCTCGCGGGCGGTGCCGGTCTCGCGCAGATCGAGATGCGCGCGGACCGCGGTCAGCCCGCCCTCGAGGGCGAAGGTCTCCGGTTGTTCGAGGGTGCCCGCCCGCATACCCTCGGTGCTCTGCCGCAGGGCGTCCAGGGCCAGCCGCGGATCGCCGTGCAGCAGCGGGGACAGCAGCTCCGCACTGGGATCGTCTCCGTCGATCGAGGGAACCGGAAGGGCGGCAACCACACTCGTCGCATCCAGCGCGAGCTGGCGATGCCGCCCGTCGACCAGGCCGTCGGTCTGCCGGACCAGCGTATCGACCCCGAATTCGCCGCGCGGTGCGCCGAAGGCCGAGGACACCTGCGGATATTCGCGCCCCGTCTCCTCGGCCAGCACCGCGCGCAGCACCCCGGCCAGCTGCCGGTACATCGCATACGCCGACGGAAACCGTTGCGCCGGATCGGGATCGGTCGCGCGCAGCAGCAACCGTCGATAGGCCGGATATCGCCGCAGGACGGGTTCGTCCTCGGGCAGGCCCGGCAGCTTGTGGCCGTCGCGATCGGCGGGCAGCTGCAGGGTCAGCGCCGCGAGCGTGCGGCCGACGGTATGGATATCCGAGGCCACGGTCGGTCCGGTGCGGGTGAACTCCGGCGCCTGATATCCGGGTGTGCCGTAGAGATTGCCGCCGGATTCGCGGGCCGCGACCGCGCCGAGATCGATGAGCTTGACCTCGTCCTGGCCGATCATGATGTTATCGGGTTTGAGATCGTTGTAGGCCAGCCCGAAGGAGTGTAGATAGTCCAGCGCGGGCAGTACCTCCATGATGTAGGTGATCGCCTCGGATACCGAAAGCCGTTGGGGCGCACTCAGATCCAGCATCGTCTTGAGCGATCGGCCGCCCACGTACTCCATCACGATGTACCCGGTCCGCATGCCGTCGGCGGGACGGTGCTTGACGAAGTTGAAGATGTTCACGATGCCGGGATGGGCCATCTCCGAAAGGAATTGGCGTTCGGCCAGCGCCACGATGTGAGCCTCGAAATCCATCGGATTCTGCAGACCCTTCAGCACCACCCAGCGGTCGCTGACATTGCGGTCGCGGGCCAGATAGATCCAGCCCATTCCGCCGTAGGCCAGGCAGCCCCGCACCTCGTACTGTCCGGCGACCAGATCGCCGTTGTCGAGCAGGGGCCGGAAGTTGAAGGGGGAGTCGCATTTCGCGCAGTGCCCGGAGGTCGGACCGGGCGTGCCCGCCACCGAACGGCCGACGGGTTCGAGGCATTTCCAGCAGAATCGTTTGGCCTCGGGCACCAGCGGATCGGACAGTACGGCCTCGGCCGGATCGACCGGCGCCACCCGCGGCAGTGTGACCAATCCCGCGCCGAGCCGGCGCACACTGGGCCGGGAGCGGACGCTGCTGCCCGAGCCCGGATCGCCGTCGGGGACGGTCGTCTCGCTCGGCTCCGGCGCCCAGGGCCGGTCGGAGACCGCGCGGCGGGTGGCCCAGGCCGGCGGATTACCGTTCGGCTCCGGCTCCCGCATCCGTCGAGTCGCCCAGGGCTGCGGGCGCGGGGGGTCGGATGCACTGGAGTTTTCCATCGCATCCCTCTCAGCCCCACGGTCCGGTCCGGGCCCGCATTCTCGAACCGCTCCGCGGCACGGGTGGGTGTCCGTGCCGCGGAGCGAGAAGCATCCGGCCCGGGGTACCGGGCCGGATGGGCCTTATCGCGATTCTGCCTCATCGCCCGGGCCGGACGCGGCCGGATCCGCCCGGTGCTCGTCGCGGTGCTCCATCGGACGTTCGGCGACGACCGGGAACTGGCCGGTGTAGCCCTCGCGGACCGTGGCCAGGTGCAGCACCCGGCGACGAGCCAGGAACCAGCCGCCGACCAGGGCCGGAAGCATGATCACGACCATCGCGATGACCGCGCCGCGCTGGACTTCGCTGTTGCTGAACAGCATGAGCAGGACCACTGCGGCCAGGAAGATCAGCGTCGCGATGCCGGTGTAGGGCGCGCCGATCAACCGGAACGAGGGGCGCTCGACCTTGCCGTCGCGGGCCCACTGCCAGAGCTTGAGCTGGCAGAGCACGATTCCGGCCCAGGCCGTGATGGTGCCCAGCGCCGACATGTTCAGCACGATCTCGAACGCCTTCTCCGGCACGATCGCGTTGAGGCCGACGCCGACGAGCGCGATGGTGGCGGTGGCGAGGATGCCCACATAGGGCACGCCCCGGCGGGACATCCGGGAGGCGAGGATCGGGGCGCTGCCGTTCATCGACATCGAGCGCAGGATGCGACCGGTGGAGTACAGCCCGGCGTTGAGGCTGGAGAACGCCGCGGTGAGCACGACCAGGTTCATGATCGTGCCGGCACCCTCGATGCCGAGCTTGGAGAAGAACGTGACGAACGGGCTCTCGCCGGACTTGAAGGCGGTGAAGGGCAGCAGCAGCGCGAGCAGCACCAGCGAGCCGACGTAGAACAGCGCGATGCGGGCGATGACCGAGTTGATCGCGCGCGGCATGATCTTGGCCGGATTCTCGGCCTCACCGGCGGCGGTGCCGATCAATTCGACCGCGGCGTAGGCGAAGACGACGCCCGTGGTGGACAGCACGAGCGGAACGGCGCCGTTGGGCAGCAATCCGCCATGCTCGCTGATGACGCTGAGTCCGGTGCTGGCGCCCTGAATGGTGAAGCGCCCGGCCAGGAAGATCGTGCCGATGACCAGGAAGCCGACCAGCGCGACCACCTTGATGATGGCCGCCCAGAACTCCATCTCGCCGAACCACTTGACCGACACCATGTTGATGGCCACCACCAACACCAGCGCGATCAGGGCGATGACCCACTGCGGAATGACCTGCAGTGAGCCCCAATAGTGCACGTAGGCGGCGATCGCCGTGATGTCGACGATGCCGGTCATACACCAGTGGAAGAAGTACATCCAGCCGACGCCGAAGGCCAGCTTCTCGCCGTAGAACTCGCGAGCGTAGGACACGAACGAGCCCGACGACGGGCGGTGCAGGATCAGCTCGCCCAGCGCCCGCAGGATGAAGAAGACGAACACGCCGCACACGGCGTACGCCAGGAACAGGCCGGCGCCGGCATCGTGTAGCCGACCGCCCGCGCCCAGGAACAGTCCGGTGCCGATCGCGCCGCCGATGGCGATCATCTGCAGCTGCCGGGGGCGGAGCGCCTTGTGATAGCCCGCATCCTCAGCGTGCAGGGCGTGCGCCGCGGCGTGCTCCTTTGCCGCCGGCGGTCGAACTGTCGTCATGACGATGGCCTTTCATGTGATGGCGATCATATCGACGATTAACGTACCGCTACTTAACGGTACGTTCAACACTCGTACATGGTTGTCATCTCATTTTTCCGCGATCGTCATGGCGCGCGCGGACCGGCCCCGCCCATGTTGCGGTGTGGTTTCCTTGAGATATGTCAGCGGGTGCGGAGTTCACGATCGACGAGCTGGCACGTGAGGCCGGAACCACCGTGCGCAGCGTGCGGGTCTACCACGAGCGCGGGGTGCTGCCGCCGCCACAGGTCAAGGGGCGCACCGGGTTCTACGGTCCGGAGCATCTGAATCGGGTGCGGACCATCAGCCGGCTGCTCGATCGTGGCATCAAGCTGAACGGGATCCGGGAGTTGCTGGAGGCCTGGGATCGCGGCGACGATCTGGGTGACATCCTCGGCGTGAGCGAACATGACGACGTCGCCGCGGCAGGCGTCTCCGAGCGGCCCGATATCGCCTTCCCGTCCGAGGCGCATCCCGGCGGCGACGAAATCGCCGTTGCCGCAACCGAACTCGCGCAGATCTATCACGAGGTGCCGAACGGGCTGGCGCGGGTGATCGCCGCGGGAATGTACGAACCGGTCGACGCGGCCACCTATCGGGTGGTGGATCCGCAGATCGTGCGGGTGGCCGATCAGCTCGCTGCCGCGGGTTTGCCGCAGACGCAGGTGCTCGACGAGCTCGAGCGTCTGGTCGCCGATTGCGATCGCATCGCGCGGCGGTTCGTGGATCTGTTCGAGCGCACCGCATGGCAGTCGTTCCAGCAGTCCGGCCGCACGACCGAGGATGTGGCCGAGCTGGCGTCGCGGCTGACCGAGGCGCGGGTCGCGCCCGGCCGGGTGGCCGCCGAGCTGGTCGATCGGTATGTGGGGCGCTATCTCGAGCGCGATACCGCGGAGCTGTCGGAGATTCTGCCGGAGCGGTGAGGGCCGCGGCGCGCCGGTCGGCGCGGCGAAACGGGCGAATCATCCACGCGCCCAGCACTCTTAACAGTCCCTTAGGGCATTGCCTGTCGAGAGGTATTACGAAACGAGTTTTCGCCGTGCAGGATTCGGCAGCGATGAGGAACGAGTTCGGCGATCGGGACCCGGGGGGCCGGGGATGTGCCGAACCGCCGGAATGCCACTGCAGGGAGGCATTCACGTGACGGTGGTTCGGCACATCCCCGACCGGGCCGATCGGGTCTGGGACACAAGGTTTGCCAGGGCTTCGCCATAGTGCCGGGAACGGTGGATTCCGGGCGGCCTTCGACCCTGCTGGGACCCGGGCCCCGAGTTCCGGCGGCTTGCGTATTCGTCTCCGTCGGGGGGACGGTGGACAGCAATGGTTCGGACAGTTGCCAACCGAAGCGGGCACAAGCGAATCCACGGCCCGGGGTGCAGGAGAGGGATGGGTGATGGGGACCCAGAAGTGGGAGATCGACCCGGAGTCGTTCACGAAATCCGCTGGGAAGACGCAACATGTCGCCGACCGAATCGGTGAGATCTGGCAGACGCTGGATACCGGCCTCTCGGCGCTCGGTGAGCCGTGGGGGACCGATAGGACCGGCAGCCAATTCGCGAATGGCGACGGCGACAACGGTTATGTGAAGACCAAGGCCAATGTCGAACAGGGCCTCACCGGTCCGCAGGGCATGATCACGAACATCGAAAACCTCGCCGACGGTCAGCGCCGGACCGGCGAGAAGGTGCGCAGCGAACTCGAGGAGCGCAATCGCCAAAGCTTCGAAACGCGAGGGTAGTTCGCCATGGCGGGAGGATTCGGTCCGGACAGTCATCCGGATCTGATGGAGGATATCCAGTCCACGCTGGAGACGATTTCACGATTGCAGCGCGAGCGCACCACACTGCTCGGGCGGGCGTCGGTGCGGCGCGGCCGGGTGACCGCGGTCGTCAATGCCGACAGCGTGCTGGTCGATCTGAAATTCGGCCGCGATGTCGAGGATCTCGAGTATTCGGAACTCGCCCGCGCGGTCATCGAGGCGGTGCAGCAGGCCTCGGCCGATGTCGCGCGGAAGTCGAAGGAATTGATGGCGCCGCTGGATGAGCAGCGGGCGCGACTGCCGAAGCTGTCGGACCTGGTTCCGGGCATGCCGGATCTGCGCGATCGGGTCCCGAAGCCCGAGCGGGCGCCGGTGACCAAGCCGGTGACGCAGGAGATCTTCGGCGATGCGGATAAGTACGATTCCAGAGAGCCGGGTGTCACCGATTCCGGTTGGTAATCGGGGATCGACAGCTTATGGATCTCATGGATGCCCTCGGCTGGGTGGCCGGGTCCGAGTGGCCGAACGGCGACCCGGGCCGGATGCGCGCGCTGGCGGGTTTGTGGCGCGCGGCGTCGGGGGATTTCACGGCGCTGGAAAACGATATCGATGCCGCCAAGCGGGCGGCGTTGGACGCCTATCCGTCCGGACAGGCGCGCGACGAAATCGCCGCGGCCTTCGATTCGCTGCGCGACGGCGCCGGTAAGGCCATCGACGATCCGACCAATGGATCGGTGCATCGGCTCGCGCACGATTTCGGCAGCATCGCCGACGGTGCGGACAGTACGGCCGATGAGATCGAATCCGGCCAGTGGATGGTCGAATCCTCGCTGGGATTGCTGGCGATCGAAATCGCTGCCGCATGGGCCTTTCCGCCGACCGCGCCCACCGAGGAGGCATTGGCGGTCGCCTTCACCAGGCTGTCGATTCGCATGTTCATCTCTCAGGTGCGCGCGCGGATCGCCCGGTGGGTGGAGACCAAGATCGGCAATATCGTGCTGCGCTTCCTGCTCCGGCACGTTCTGATCAATACCCTGATCGGCGCGGGGCAGGATGCGGCCATTCAGCTCATCCAGATCGGGGAGGGGCATCGCAAGGGCGGATTCGATGTCGATCGATTCCTGGTGACCACGGTCTCCTCCGCGGTCGGCGGTATCGGCGGCGCGCGGGCCGGTGAGTTCGCCGGGCATCTGCTCGCGGATGTCGGGATTCGCCCGTTCTTCAAGGACATCATCGCCGCGAAGGTGGGCGGCCTCGCCGGTGGCGCGGCGGGGTGGGCGGCCGGGCTGGCGACCCAGTTCGGTTTGGATGTCGCTCAGAAGGATTGGAATACGGCGGTCGGGAATCTGGAGAAGGGGATCACCGAATTCGATCCCCGGATGCTGACCGGCGGTGCGGCCAGCGGTGCGATCACCGGCATGTTCAAGGGTCCGCTCACCCGGCGTTACGAGATGTCGCAGACCGGGGGGCGTGGGGTGGCCGCCGGGGTGGATCCGCAGGCGGCGCGGGTGGGTGGCGTCGGGTCGATTGATCCCGAGTTCGATGCGAATCATGGTGGTACGGCGGCGGATTCGCCGGTGGGCGGTGGTGGCGGGGTGTCGGGCGGGCCGCGTGCCGGGCTGGCGGGGGATGGGTCGGCGGTACGTCCGGCGAGTGACGGTTCGGCGCCGCGTGGGGGTGGATCCGACGGTGCGGATTCGAGCGGTCAAAGCCATTCCAGTGCAACCGAATCCGGTGTCACGCGACCGCAGTCCGGGGTCGGTGGCGACGGGGCCGCCGGTGACAGCTCGCGAGCGGCGGCGCAGGTTCCCGCATCCGATCGCGGCGCGAGCGCCTCACCGATCCGCACCGAGACCGCGGGTGGTACGGACTCGGCCCGTCCGGGTGGTGACACGCGTGCGGCGGCGCAGTCGGGAACCGATCGAGCAGCAAGTGGCCTGGCCTCCGATCGCGGCGCGAGTCCGGCGAGGGCCGGTGCCTCCGAGACGAATTCGCCGCGCGGACAATCCGATTCCGGCCCACGTGTGCGTGCCGAGTCCACCGGGTCCGAGGCGCGTGGCTCCAGCCGACCCGGCGGTGAGGCCGGTGAGCGGGTCACCGCCCGTTCGCCCGAGGGTACGAGCGGCGGCGAAAAGCCCTCCGGCGCGGGTGATCGTGCAGGTCACTCGGGTGAGCGGCCGACGGCCGGTAGTGATCGCGCCGCGGGTATGCCCGAGAAAACCGCCGGTGCAGGTGATCGCGGTGCGGGGGTTTCCGAGAAGCCGTCTGGTGTGGGTGATCGCGCCGGTGTCTCGGAGAAGCCCTCCG
Organism: Nocardia sp. NPDC051570; assembly: GCF_044454005.1. Lineage (NCBI taxonomy): Bacteria > Bacillati > Actinomycetota > Actinomycetes > Mycobacteriales > Nocardiaceae > Nocardia > Nocardia sp. NPDC051570. Next base: position 322,983 of record NZ_JBITDI010000003.1, read on the forward strand.
GTGCGGGTGATCGCTCGGCGCGGGCTCGCGAGGGAGCGGGTGAAGACCGTGAGCCGCAACGGCATTCGGAGCCTGAGCGGGAGCATTCCGGCAGGCCCGGCGAGTATCGGGGGCGGAGGCATGACGACGAGCCGATTCCGCCGTTGGTCGGCGCTGGACATGGTGAGCCGGGGGCGCGGCCCGAATCGGCCGCGCATGCTCGACCGGGCGCTGCCGATGCGGGGGACGGATCGTCGCGGCCGCGCGATCCGGGGGAGTCGCAGCGGACACCGTCGCGGTCGGAGGCCGATCGGGGGCAGTGCGGTCCGGGTGCGCTGCGCAAGCTGATCGACAGATTCGGCGACAAGTTCGTGCGGCTGCCTGAGCGTACGGTCGGCGCGGAGGGGATGAGCGTCGGTGAACTGGTCGGGGCCACCGGCGGTCGGTTGCGCGACATCGTGGGCGGCCATGCCGAACTCGCGGAGACACTCCGCAAGATGAAAGACGGTGCCGCGGCGCTGGTGGTCGACCATTACACCGGTGGGCGGGATCGCCACGGCGTGGGCGCGCACGCGTATCTGATGGTCAACGAGCGTGGCCGGATCGTCATTCACGAACTCGACGGTGAGCACGGTTATCCGCCACGGGTCACCCGCGAGCTCGGCAGGACGCAGGCGGTCCTGTTCGACGGCAAGGGCCGCCCGGTCGACCGCATCAGCAACCGCGCCCGCACCTGGCTGATGGCGGAGGGCGAGACGGACGCCGCCGCGGCCGCCGAGCGCGCGACCACATTCGGTGCATATGCCGACGCCATCCGAGATGCGCTCTCGCGCATGCCCGACGGCCGGGCGGTGCTGCACGCCCTGGGACCCGACGGCGATCCGGCACAATTGCATCAGGTGCGCGAGCTGCTCTCGGAATCCGAAGCGGGACAGCACATCCTGGCCGTGCTCGATGAGCATCCGAACCGGTTCGCGGCCGATCGCGAGCCCGACGGTCGCTGTGGTCAGCTGTCGCTGCGCGAGTTGTCGCGGATGTTCGGCGACGACTCCGGGATCCGGGAGCCCGGGCGCGCCGTCGGGCCCGAGGGGATGGCGCGCGAGGAGCTGATGGCCGCGGCGGGCGGTCGGCTCGCGGAGTTCGGCGATCACTCCGAGATCGCGAATCGCCTGCGGGACTTGGGTGATGGGGCCGCGGCGCTGGTAGTGGACACCTACCACGGTCCGGCCGATCGCGACGGCGTCGGCGGACATGCGTATCTGCTGGTGAACGAGGATGGGCGGATCGTGGTGCGCGATCCGGCGGGGGGGATCGAGCGCGGCGATCCGTCGGGGTTGGGCCGCGATGTGCGCGGCACCGAGGCGGTGCTGTTCGATCGGGACGGGCGGCCGATCGACGAGCTCGACGAGGCGATGCGGGACCGGTTCGAGCAGGGGGCCGCCGAGCGGCTGGGCACCGAGCAGTGGGTGGGTTTCGGACGTCTGCTCGGGGCGTATCCGGATCAGGCGCGGGAGTTGTTGCGCAGCACCGATATCGGGCGCGAACTCCTCGATCGGCTGGCGACGATGCCGGTGCACGAGGTCTTCGAATCGCTGCCCGAACGCGGTACGGCCGCCGGTCTCTGGCACGACCATCTACATGCCGCCCGGGTGTTCACCTCCGGGCGCACACTCGTCGATCAGGCCTTCACGCTGCTGCATGAGCTGACCCACGGTGAGATGTTCGTGGCGGGGCGGCGGATTCCGAGTCCCATCACCGATATCTCGCGGGCGGAGTACATCCGGCTCAAGGTGACCGAGGAGACCGACTGCTTCCTGCGGGAGGCGGTGCTGGCGAAGGAGTTGCGCGCCAAGGGTGTCCGGGTGGATGTCGGCGGGATCGAACATACCTATGACACGGCCTATCAGAAGGCGGTCGCCCGGCGCGGGCGCGATATCACCCTGTCTCCCGAGCAGATTCACGAGCGGGCACACGAATCGGCCTGGGAGGCGGCCTATCACGAGATCCGTGACTTCCGGTGGCGTGACGGCGGGAGCTACGCGAAGGCCTACGGCGGGGAGTGGGACAAGACCGCCGACCATCTGGCCGCCCATCCCCAGCAACCGCCGCCACCGCATGCGGCGCCCGCCCGGCATCCGCGCGACTACGACCTGACGCCCGAGGGCATCGCGCGCATGCGTGCGGTGGATCTGCATCGCAGTCATGACGATGTGCGGCTGCGGGAACTGGACGCCACGCTGTCGGATCTGGCGATCGAGCGGGGCATCGCCGCACGCGATACCGCCGACCTGCGCCACCGGGTGGCCCGCGAATTGGCCGCGCGGGAGCGCGAATTGGCCACCGCGCCCCCGGAGCGCACGCCCGATCTGCTGCGCGATCAGCACCGGCTCCGCGAGCTGTCCGATCTGACCGACGAACGCGATCTGCGCTCGCACACCCGCACTTGGGATCGGCTGCGGCAGCAGCACGCGGTCGTCGCCGCCGACGTCATCGATCGAATGGTGCGGGATAATCCTGGGGCACAACGCATCGCGGAGCATGCGGTGCTGCTGCCCGGCGATCCGAAGCGGCTGGTGATCGCGGCGCAGCCCGGTCGTCACCACGATGTGCTCGACGATCCCCGGGTGATCGAGGCGGGCCGCGACGCCCAGGTCGAGTATCGGGCAGTGGTGCTGCAGGCCGGTGGTGCGATCCATATGTGGGAGCCGCCGCGGCTGATCGAACGCCCGGCGGAACCGTCGTTACATCCGCAGCGGTTGGTGGAGACGGCGACACGCGAGCGCCTGGCGCCGCTGTTGGAACGGCTGCGCGGTACTAAGGCCGGTGAGTGGGCCGAGGGCGTGCTGCGCGATGTCGAGATCGTCCATACCGCCGATCCCGCCGAACACGGTTACGACTCGGTGGGTAGGCGGCTGGTGCTCGACGTCGGCATGTCCGACGAGCAGCATCTCGGCGAGCTGGTGCACGGTGCGATCCACAGCGAGATCAGCGCGAGCCGCGATCGGGTCGAGGCGCTGCTCGAGCCGGCGAGATTGCCGCGCGACGCCTTCATCGAGCGGATGATCGGTGAGGAAACCCGCGCGCACGCGATGGAAATCGTTGCGGCGCTGCAGCTTCGGGCCGGTGGAATCGCGGTGCCGGAGCCGGTCGGTACGCACGCCTATACCGAGGCGTACTACCGCGCCCGGGCGCGGTTGGTCGACAGCATGGGCCTGGACGGCCGGCCCGTGCCCGAGCGGTTGGCGCCGGTGCTGGATCGGATGGCCAACGAGGCCGGTCTGCTGGCGTTGCGGTCCGAGGTGCGGGAGCACCGGATCGGCGACGAATCGTATCGCGACCATTACGGCGAGATCTGGGATCGTGCCAATGGCGTGCAGCCCTGGGACGAGCGGGTGCTGGCCGCGCGAGCGAGCGGCGTGCGGACGGTCGAGCCGCTCGGCGAGCACACCACCGTGATCGGGGTGCGCAAGGTCGAGCTGGTCACCCATAACACCGGCGACGTGTACATCCGCAAGACGATGCTCAACTCGCGCTTCGCGGCCGCCGACGAACTGTCGGCACATCTGGCGCGGGCACTCGGCGTGCCGGCGCCGCGGGCGAAGGCCGTCGGGCGCGAGGTCTACTACGAGGGCGTCGATCCCGCCCTGGCCGAGCAGCTCGCGCGGGAGGGATACGGCCGGGTCGGCATCGGCCTGCACGACGCCCTGGTCGGGCTGCCGCGCGGCGTCGACCGACTGGTGATCGAGCCGGACGGACGGCATGCCTGGGTCGATACCCATCGGGCCTTCGAGACCCCGAACCTGACCGCCGAACATGTGACCCGCTATGCCGAACGCTTCGTCCGGGCGCGCCCCGACGGCCGCGTCGAATTCGTGGATCACAACCTCACCCAGCCGGAGCTGGCGGTCATCCGCGATCGGGTGCGGCGGACGCGCCCGGAATTCGTGGCGCTGGACCGCGAACACTGGCACGACCTCGTCCTCGAGCGCCTGACCGAGATCGAATCCCACGCCCGCCCGGATCCCGTCCGCACCCGCGACGAGACCGATCCGCGCGAGGAGCCGGATCCGCCCACCCGCCCGACCAGGCGGCGTACGGATGAGGTGAGCGATGAGTCGCAGACGCGGCGCGACGGTGTGGACGATGAACCGCCGACTCGGCCCACTCGGCGGGGCGGACCGGTGGAGACTGAAACATCATCGGGCCCTGAGACTTCCGGTCCCCGGGGCGAGACGACGACTCGGCCGCACCAGGTTTCGGCTCCGAATGACGGATCGACGCCGCATCCGGGTGGCAACGGAATCGACGGGGATCCCCCGATCCGGCCTGTCCGTCGTCTGTCGGATCAGCAGCCGCCGCTGCCCAGGGTCGTGGATCGGCCGGGTGAGACAGTGTTCCCCGACTCGGGTCCGGCCCGGGTACGACCGGAACATGCTGTACCGCTGAGTGGTTCGCATGACCGGTTGACGTGGTCCTATGACGAGCTCGAGTCGCATGCGCGGACAGATTCCGAGCCGCGCATCGGGCGGGCCTTGGACGCCGTCCCTGATCAGCTGCGAGATCTGTTGTCGCAGACCGACAGTGGTCGTGACTTGCTGCGCACCCTCGACGAGGGGCTGATCCGCGAACAGCTGGACACCGATACGCCCGCCGGTGCGCACGGCGAATTCACCGTGGGCGATATGACCGCACTGGTGGCCACGGCCGGGCGGGCCTGGGACGCCGCGCGCGCGGCGGAGCCGGGCGAATCCGCGCGCCCCGATCCGGGCGACGGCAGCCGCGATCCCGGCGAACACGCGGTGCGTAAACTCGCCCTCGCACCCGAGCGGACCGCTGCCGGGAACCACGTCGACCGCGAGCTCCGGGTTCTGCTCGACGATGCGAATCGCGGCCGCTGCGGCGAGTTGTCACTGCGGGAACTGTTGAACCGATTCGGCGACGAATCCGGGATCCGCCTGCTGGAGCGGGTCGTCGGCGCGGAGGGGATGACCCGCGGAGAGTTGATCGCCGCGGCGGGTGGGCGACTGCACGAGTTCGCCGATCATGCGTCCGTGGCGAATCGGTTGCGGGAGTTGGGCGATGGCGCGGCCGCGCTCGTGGTGGATATGTACCGGGGGCCCGCGGATCGGCACGGCGTCGGTGGACATGCGTATCTGCTGGTGAACGAGGACGGCCGCATCATCGTGCGCGATCCGGCCACCGGCGCCGAGCATGCGGATCCGGCGCGGCTGTCCAGGGATGTGCACAGCACCGAGGCAGTGCTGTTCGATCGCGAGGGCCACCCGATCGATCGGGTCGACGAGCCCACCCGGGAGCGACTGCTGCGCGAGGCGCAGCGGGATTCGGCCGCGCGCGAGCGTGATTCGGTCGGGCAGAGCCGGGAGACGCCCGAGGAGCGCGCCGCGCGCGAGGCCGCGGAGCGGGCCGAGCAGATGCGGCGCGAGGCGGATGCCGATCCGGGGAGCTGGCTGAAGGAACAGCTGGCCCGGCAGGCGGAATGGTCGGCGGAGCGTAACGCCGAGCTGGCGGATTGGGTGCGGGAGTTGACCTCTCGCCCCGAGAAGTCGACCGGCGACGGCGGCGAGCAGCTGCCGCCCGGGACTGTCGCGGAGCCGCCCGCGACTGTCGCGGAGCCGCTGGGGAACGGCGCGGAGCCGCCGGGGAACGGCGAGGAGCCCGAGGCGCATCGTCGCCGCCCGCTCGATCAGGTCCGCAAGTTTCTCATCGCCGACGCCGCGGCGCGGATCGACGATCCGCCGCCGAACCGGCCCGAGGCCGAGATCGCGCACGCGCGTGATCTGGTGGAGGCATTACGCCTCGCCGAGGCGCTGGGCGATCATCCGGATCCGCTGGCCGCGCTCCAGGATCTCGCCGAAATGGCCAGGGTCCGGGGCTTCTTCGACCCCGAGGGCGGGCCACGGACGATGCGCTATCCGGAGGATATGGGCCCGCTGGACCTCGAGGAGGTCTACGCCGGGGAGGAGTATTGGCGCTTCGAGGGCGACGAGCAGGCGCCCAAGGAGCTGGGTTCGGGCCCCGGACACCGTGCGCTGGAAGGTGATTCCGGAACCTCTGCGGGCCACCACCGTTCGGAATCGTCCGAACCGCGGATCCGGTCCGAGGGGGAGTTCCTGCGGCGGCTGCGGGAGCGGCTGGGCCTCGACGATCGGATCGAGACCGAGCGTGATCGAGTCCTGCAGGAGCTGCGGTATCGAATCGCATTGCGTGCCGGTGCGATCGAGGCGCTGGCCGAGCAGATCGTCCGGCACGAGGAGGCGACCGATCCCGAGCACGCCGCACAGATCGCCGCCGTACGCGACGGCTGGGCCCGGCTGCTCGGGGTCGATCCGGCCACCCTGGAGGCGGGCGCCCGCCGACTGGCCGAACTGCGCGAAGACATTCGGCGCGAGGCCTACGATATCGCCGATCTGGCAGCCCTCACCGATCCCGATCGCCTGCCCGCGCCGCCCGGCGTCCACGATCTGATCGTCGAGGTCGGCGGGGAGCGGGCGCGGTTGCGCGCCGAGCCCGACGGCGAAGGCGGTTGGCGCATCAGCGAATACGAGCCGCCGCGCCCCGCGGGGACCGAGGAGCCGACCGAGGCGACCGCGGCGGAGAAGAAGTCGTGGCTGCGCAGGCTGTGGGAGCAGATCCTCGCGCCGCCGGTCGAACCCGCCCCGGGCGCGCCGTCCGGATCCGGTGGGGCGCTGCAGACCGCGACCGAGCCCAAACATGAGCACACCGGCGGTGGCGCGCCCGATGCGGCGGCGCCGGTGCCCGTGCCGCCGCATCCGGTCCACTCCGATGTGACCGCCACGATCGACGCGCTGAGCGGGGCCGACGCCCTCATCAAGAAGCTGCCCCTGGGCCTGGCCACCGAGCTGATCACGTTCTGGAAGCAACGCGAGCGCATCGGCGACTTCTTCCTGCGGCGCGGCCACGACCATTCGGCGCCGCCGTCGCGGCTGGCCGACGGATCCGAATACGAGCCGTGGTTCAGCGAGGCCGATCCGAATCTGGCCGCCCAGGTCGGCCTGCCCCGCGAGCAGCTCGAGCATTTCAACCGCCCCGACGAGCCGGACGAGGCCACGCCCGTCGAACCGGTCGAGCGGCGCCCTGAACTGCCGCCCGGCGACCATCCGGAGCATGAACAGGACTACCGCACCGGCACGGAAGGGCTTGCGGCACTGCAAGATCAGTTGCGCAGGGTCGACGATCTGGGCGCGGAGCGATCCGAAGCCGCCGAGCAGATCGTCGCACTGACCCGCGAGTACGGCGTCGACCTGCCCGATCTCACCCATGAATCGGTGCGCCGCGCGATCGATCATCTGGAGTATCAGATCGCCCGCCGCGCCGCGGTCGCGGAGGGGCTGCTCGACGCCACCCGCTGGTACAACGCCGCGGACGCGATCGTGCCTTACAGCCACGAGATCGATGCGGGCAGCGACGATCCCATGGCGCGGTTCCTGCAGGAGCTGGTGCGCGCCCACGACGCGGACACCTGGCTGCAGAAGTGGACCGGGATCAACAACAAGACCAGTTCGCCGCCGCCCAGCGCCGCCGAACTGTTCGACGAGCACGGCCGCCCGCGTGACAGCGGTCTGCGACTGTTCTTCGAGGAGGCGTTGCGCCGCGAGCAGATTCGCGAGCAGCGCGCCACCTGGGAGGACATGCTCTCCGGCGATGTGCCGCGCGATCCGCGACGGCTGGCGGAGATCCGGTCCGATCTGCGGGAGGGGACCGAGCGGCGCATCGAGGCGCTGGGGCGGCTGCGGGAGCTGGCCGAGCAGTATCGCAGCGTCGACGAGAGCTATCGGCACGCGGGCGAGGAACTGATCGAGCAGACCGGAACCGCCTGGCTCGAGCGCGATCTCGGGGGAACCAAACTGAATGACGGGGTCTGGCGTGTGCCGGGCGAGCCGGATGGGCTGGTCGTGCTCGCGACCGAGCCGCGGCACGAACAGCTGCTCGCCCGCTTCCTGCGCGACCATCCCGAGCAGGCGACCGCGGTGAACCGCGGGGAGCTCACGCCCGATTTCCGGCTCGGCTGGGTCGATCACGACGGCGCGGTGCGCATCGCGGGAATCGACACGCCGCAAGCACGTTTCGTCGATGCCGAGATCGACGGCCGTCCGGTGCGAGCGATGCTGGTGCGCGATGAGGGCGGCCGGTGGCGGCTGGTCGACGAAACGCCGGAACGTCCCGTCGAGGAACTCGAACACGCCGCCCCGCACGAGATTTCGATCGCACCGCAGCGTCCGGTGAACGAGATCGAACGGCAGGTGCGGGAACTGGCACAGCGGCTGGAGCTGCCGCCGCGAGAACTGCTGTCCGGGGCGGGATCGGATCTGGTCGGCGCCGAGCTGCTCCGAAATGCGGTGCGGGCGGTGCAGATCGAGGCGCTGGTCGACTACGTGCGCAGCGCCGACGCCATCGAGCGGTTCAACGATGCCGCGATGGTTCGCGCGGCGCTGGCCGATCGCGTCGGGGTGCGGCCGGGTGAGCTGACGCCCGAGCGGGTCGCGGACTGGCTCGCCGACCCCGAACGCAGTGCCACCTGGCGGAATCGGATTACCGAAACCCTCGCGCAGTATTCGCGTCAGATGCGGAAGGTCGATGGCGACGCCGTCAGCGCGGCGCAGGATCGGCTGGCGCGGCGGCTCGGGTTGGCGGCGGAGGATCTGCATCCGCACAAGGTCGGCGACGATCTGGTCTACAAGACTGACGCCGAGGATATCGACGGTAAGCGGCTGGCCCGGGAGATCGCCAATCTGGCTTATCGCCCGCACGAGCGGGGACGGCTCACCGACGCCCTCACCGAATACGTCCGCGGGCTCATGGAATTGGACGCTTCCGATCCGGTTTGGCACGGCGATGCGCGGGCCGATCCGCGCATCGCCGGGGCGGGAATGCCGGGGCATGAACCGATCGCGCATGAGCGCCTGCGCGAGCTGGTCACCGATTTGCTCGGCGCCCACGAGGCGACGCCGGAGCGGATCGCGCGGCTGCTGCTCGATCCCACGCTGGACCGCACGCAGCGCGATGGACTCGTGCGCGCGCTCGTCGACTGCGTGCGCGAGCTGAATTACGGTGCGCGCGGCGATATTCTGATCGCCCGCAACCGGCTGGCCCCCGGCCTCGGGCTCGAACCCCGCGATCTGTACGGGCACCGGACCGACGCGGACTTCCGGCAGCGACCCGATCCCACCGGCATCGGCGAACGCCGGTTGCGCCGGGCGCTGAACAAACTGGTGCGCCGCGGCCGGACCGACGAGGTGATCGATCCGCTGACCGAATTCGTGCGAACCGTGCTGGCCGCCGAACCGGCGGCCAGGCCCGGCGATGCGAATACCCGTAGTGAAATGCGGGTTTTCGATGACAGCGCGCCCGGACATCTGCACGAGGTACTCGGCGATCCGGTCGATTTCGCCGGACGGCTCGCGGGCAATGCCGGACTGGCCGAGCGCGGCGTACACCGCGATTGGGCCCGCATCACCGGGCTGGACGCCGATGGCGCCGGATTCGTCGAGAAGTACGAGGAATACGAGAGGTTCCGCAAGGACCTCGAGGATGCGCACGAGGCGGCGGGCGGAAAACCCAAGAAGCCGACCCTGACCGAGGAACAGCAGGCCCGCGATGCTGAGCTGCGCGCCGATCTGCAGGCGCGCCTGGACGAGTACGTCAAGGTCTACGACGCCTTCCGCGACGGCGTCATCGAGGCCCATGAGCGCCTGTCGGCGCAGGACCTGGCCACCGCGCATGCCGAGCTGCGCGCCGAAGTGAGTTCGCGCGCACGGGGTTTGCGGGAGTTGTCCGCGCTGCTGGACGAACATCGCCGCGCCCAGGACGAGGGGCCCGGTGAGGAGGACGGGGGCGCGGCGCGGACCGCGCCGGAGCCGACCCGCGACGACGACAGCGACGGTGGTGCGCAGCGGCGGCCGGCGGAGGCCGAGGATCAGTCCGGCGGGCGGGGTGAACCCGAGGGATCTCAGACAGCGCGGGAGAGTGATCCGGCCACACAGATCTCGGAAGACCAGGCAGGTCACAGTGATTCGGACACCACGGCGGCGGTCGAACAGCGCGAGGAGGCGGCCGCCGAGCGCCACGGCCTCATCGGGCCGGAGCCCGAGCCTCGCGAAGTGGCACCGGCAACGCCGAGGCGACCCGAGGGGACCGGACGGGTGTTCCTGTCGCGGATTCCGCATCCGCCGCATTTCTTCTCCGTTGATATGCCTGATGACGAGTGGGAGCCGCCGGAGCTCGAGGCGCCGGAGGTGGATCTGCCGCCCGAGCCACCGGAGCCGAAACCCCCTGTGCCGCTGGGATCGTCGGCCCCGCCCTTCCCGAGCGGGCCGAGTTCGCCGGAGCCACCGAGTATTCCCCCTGCGACCGGCGGTACACCTCCGACGGGGCAGCCGCCGATCCGGCCGCCGGATGGTGTGATCCCGCCGGACTGGCCGGTGCCGCAGCCGAATCCGACCGGTGGGCGCCTCCCTGTGCCTCCGGACATTCCAACTCCGCCGCAGCTACCGCCGATATCGTTGCCGCCGGGAATGACGGCCCCACAAGGGAATACAGGTGGTGCGGGGCGGGCGCGCGGTGGTACTCGGCGGTGGGAGCCTGAACGGCGGTCGGAGCCCGCGCGATTGGTGGTGCAACCAGCCGATGGGATGGGTGGTCCCGCGGCGTTCGATCCCGCGACCGGGGCGCTGCACGGGCTTTCGGCGACGATCGGGGCGACGGCCGGGATCTACGGGCGGTTCGGCGAGGCGCCGGGGGTGCTGTATCGGCGGGACGGGAGGTTGTGGTTGTGGGTCAACGGTGGGGCGGTCGATCTCGATGATGCCGCTGTGCGCGTCTATTGGGGGCGGTCGGATGCGACGCAGGCCTGGTTCCAGGTGGGTTCGGCGGGTGCGTGCGTCTTCGATGCGCGGTATCCGTTCCCGGGGGCGGATCTGGACTTCGGCCGGGTGATCGAGCAGATCGTGGCCGATCCGGCCCGGCGGGCGGGGATCTTCCGGTGACGTCATGAGGTATGCAGCGCGTCGTCCGATGACCGGAATACTGTCGTCTGGCGTCGGATATGCGCGCGCGGCAGGATTCGGATATCTCTGTTGTGCGCACGCACCGCAGTGATGAGAGAGGCTTAACGGTATGAACGATCGGCAGCAGGACAGGCCCGAGGGAATCGACGAGGCGCCGGATGTCATCTTCCGGATGCAGCCCGCCGATCCGGCGGGTCCCTCCGATGCGACGTCGCCGGACAGCCCGACATCGGACGTACCGCCCGCCGACTCCGGACCCGAACAGACCCCGCCCGCCGAACAGTCGGTCGAGGCGCAGTCGACCGAGCTCGTCCACACCATCGCGCGCGAGCTCGCGATCGCCGGCCCGGACGGCTGGCGCAGGCTGGAGGCGATCTTCTCGATCACCGTCGCGGGCGGGGTGATGTACGCGCTGTACTTCGACGAGGGCGATCGCGTCGTCCGGACCGAACCCGCCGACGAGATCGTGCAATTGGCCCGCACCCACCGCGAGGTATCGGCCCAATTGGGTGACGGCCCGTGGTTGCGGCTGGTGCTGCGGCTCGATGTCACCGGACATCTCGAGGCCGATTACGACTACGGCGACGAGCCGCTGCCCGACGATCAGTTGCTGATCCCCGAGGCGTATCGCGCGGATCTGGAGGCATATCCGCGCGACCGGCTGCCGGTCTGGCTGGCCGCCTATGTCGGCCATGACAATCGGCAGTGGCGTTCCCCGCAGCAGGCCGGTGAGCGGGCGCGCGCGGACCGCGACGCCGGGATCGCGCCGGTGCGTTCGACCGATGACTTCCCGGTGCTGCCGGTGCTGTGGGCGCGCTGGGCCACGATCGCGGCGGCCTTCGTCGCGGTCGGATCGGAATGGGGTCCGCGAATCCTGCCCGCGCTCGGCGTTTTCGAGGGTTCCGCGCGCAGTGGCGCCACGCTGTACGTGCTGCCCGGCGGTCGCGCGGTGCTGTCCGGCGGGGTGTGGAACGCCCCGGAGCTGGACGAGGCGTACAACGGCGGGGCCGAGCTGCCGAATCTGTATGCGGGCGCGCCGGAATGGGTTGCCAATCAGGTGCTGAACCCGCGCGCGGCGCGCGGTCTGCTCTCGTACTGCTACTGGTGGGATCGCGGTGGCTGGTATCGCGCCGAGGCGTCACCCGCCTCCGACCAGATCAGCGCGGCCGTGCCCGGAGTGTGGACCGCCGAGACCGTGACCGATGTGCTGTGCGGGGTGATCAGCGCCGATCCCACCGCTGAACAGCGTTCCGCCGCAGCCAATCTGGTGGCGGCCGCCGAGGCGGGCGTGGTCACCCGCAATACCCTGGCCGCGCTGTTCACCGATCCCGCCGACGATCTCGACGGCGCGCTCTATCAGCTGTCGCTGGCGGGCCTGGTGACCGCGGTCCCCGAGCCGATCACGCAGCAGCGCGCCATCGAGCGGGTGCGCGAGTACATCCTCGGCCTCGACATCGATATCTCGCGTTATCCGGTGGACGAGCTGGTCGCCGAGCGGCTCGCGGTCGGCTGGATGGTGTTCGTGCCCACCCGCCCGGGCGAAATCGCCATCGGCCGAGCCATTTTCTATATCGCCGACGACGGGGTGATCGAGCAGTCCTCCTCGTCGGTGGCGCCGTCGATCTATGCGGAGGGCTTCGAACAGCGCTTCCACCAGCGCCGGACGAGTGCGGCGGCGGACTTTCCGGTGCAATAAGGAGGGGTGAATCATGGGAGAGCCGTGGGAGAACCTGCGCGACAGCGCGAACAGCGGTAGCTATCGAATCCAGGTGCCGGACGGCATCATTCGATCGGCCGCGGTGTACGTCGCCGAGGCCATCACCGTGTTGCAGGCCGCGGCCGATCATCACGGGGGTGACTTCGGTGATATGACCAAGTTCACCGAGGGCACCGACCAGTCGACGGCCGGGTCCTTCTTCGGCACTCTCCCTTCGGGCATCCTGCTGGCCCAGGCGTTCACCGATAAGGCCGGTCACCTTCTGAACGACCTCGTTCCCGCCTATAAACAGGCCCTCGACGACCTCGGCGAGGCGCTGATCAAGGGCGGCCGTTTGATGCAGGACACCGATCAGTTCTCGGCCATCAAGACCGAGACCGCCAATGCCCCGCTGACCAAGGACAAACTCGATCAGATCACCCACAACCGCCAGCACCTGGAAACGGAGGGTGTGCACAAGGGGCAGTGGGTCGATGATTCTGTGCCGGTACCGAGTTGGGCGAACACCGATCCGACGAAACCGGCGAAGGTGGTTCCCGACTCCAAATACAAGCCGGGTGATCCGGGTACGGAGACGGTCGATGTCGTCGTGGAACCCCCGGACAGTCTGGACTATCCCACCGCGATGAAACTGGGCGACTCGTTGAAGGGTAAGCCGGTGTTCATCGCGGATATGGGTGGCGCCTGGATGCGGATGGCCACCGGTGTATCCATGGCCTTCACCGATCTGCAGAACAACGTCGCCTCCCTCAAAACCCTTGGTTGGGAAGGGAAAAGCGCGGACGCGGCGAATGCGGCAATCGGCACGCTGGTGGGGCGGGCGAGCCAATTGGCCGATGCGATGACCTATATCGGGCAGCTTCTGGTGGACGCGTCGGGCTGGACAGCGGGCACGGTGTACAAGATGCCGGACAATCCGAATCCCTCGGCCGATGAACGAACCCAGAAGACGAATCTGGCGAATGCCGCCTTCGATATATTCTATCGGCCGGGTGTCACGGAGGCGACCGTCCAGCCGCAACTGGTCCCGCCGACCGGTATCGCGGGTCTCCCCTCCAATGGGCCGTCACCCGGCGGGACATCCCCGGGCGGGGACTCGCCCGGCGGGACGTCTCCCGGTGGAAACTCGCCTGGCGGTAACTCTCCCGGCGGAACGTCCCCGGGGGGAAACTCGCCCGGCGGAAACTCTCCCGGAGGCTCCGGCAAGCCCGGTCCCGACGGCCTCACCCCCCAGCAGCGTAAGCAGCAGCAGGAACAGAACCAGCAGCAGGAGAAGGACCGCAAGGACGATATCGCGCGGCAGGACGAGCAGCGTAAGGAAGATCAGCAGCGGCAGGACCAACAGCGCAAGGACGATCAGCAGCGCCAGGACCAACAGCGCAAAGAAGATCAGCAGCGCCAGGACCAGCAGCAGCAACAACAGCAACAACAGCAGAGCACGTCGCAGATGCAGCAGATGCTGCAACAGGGCATGCAATTCGCGCAGCAGGCAGTTCAACAGGGCCTGCAACTCGCCCAGCAGGTCGATCCGAACAAGTTCGCCACGGCCGCCGGGCTGCCGCCGCTGCCCGATCTCGACGAGGCATTGGACGACGCCCTGGGCGGCAGTGGCTCCGGCGGCGGGGGCGGCGGCGGAATCGGCGGCGTGAAGGGCGGAATCGGCGTCGGCACAGGCAGTTCCGGACCGCGCGAGGTATTGCAGGCGTCGCGATTGTTCCCGCGGGCGTCGGTCACCGCCGAATCCGAGGGCATCGCCACCGGCCGCGCCGGCCTCGCCGCGACCACGGGCGGAATGGGCAGTCCGGGCGGTATGGGTCCCGCCGCACACGGCGCCGGAAATCAGAACAACAAGGATCGCAAACGCGCCGAATTCCTCGATTCCGTCGAATACCTGGAAGAGGCGCTCGGCATACCGCCGGTCGTCGCGAAACCCGTTGTGGAGAAATGAATCGAACCTGGAAGCTCAGCGGCTTCGAGTTCTACATCCTCTGGCGCGACGCCACCGGCGAGCGTCTGCCGTGGCCGTTCTTCTATACGAACAGAATGCCCACGGAGGTCGAATTCGAGCGGCTGCGGTCAGAAGCGCGTGCGCGACTTCGGAATACGCTCGATCCCGATTTCGGTCACGTCATGGCGGCGCTGACCGAACCGGATCTGTGGATTGCGGTCAATGGCTGGGACGACCGGAATCCGGAGGGGCCGCAGGGATTGGTGCGGTTGTTCGCGGCCCGGCGCGACGACCGCGGCTATCTGGTCACGCAATGGACCGGTGAAACCTATTACGACGCGGCCGGTTTCACTATTGTCGAGGGTGATGCGGTAGCGCTGGCCGATGCGGTCGCCGCCGCGTTACCGGAGGAGAGGCCGGGGCGGCTGCCGGATGTGATGCTGCCGGAGCGGGACGGTTCGGCCGAACTGGACTACTCGGTCGGTCTGTCGACGGTGCACGACTCCTTCGACGAGACGGTCGCCGAACGCGCGGGGCATTTCCTGGACGCGGTCGCGGCGTGCACGGGCAGCATCGACATCGTCCAGGGCCGTTCGGTATTCGGTCCGCGCGGGCTGACCCGGCACCGGCTGCACTGGCGCGATCTGGTCGACGACGGCCGGTACCTGATCGACGATCAGCATCCGCCGGTGGCGACCTCGGCCGACCGGCGGCGGACGACCGCGCTGATCAACGCCCGAGTCGCCGAGGTCGTGCGCGCCATCAAGGACGAACGCCGATGAGTACGTGCCGAGTACTCTGACCGATACTGCGCACGCCGTTGGAGAAGGGGAGCCGGATGAATCAGGAACCGATCGCGCCGGCCGAATGGACCGCCAGTTCACGCAGCGGCGCCATCACGGTGCGCACCACGGAACAGGGTCTGCCCCTCGGGATTTCGGTCGAGCCCGGGGAGTTGCGGCGCGATCCGTGGGAGCTGGCGGCCGATATCGTGCGGCTGTGTAAACAGTCCGCCAATCGCGCCGCGCTGGCGCGGCGCGCGGAGTTCGAGCAGGCCGGGGTGGACCCGCGCACGCTGCGGCTGATGGGCCTGCCGACCATCGACGAGGTGGCCCGGCAGGAGGAGCTCGAGCAGGAGGAATACGAGACCGAGCCGGAGAGCTGGCTGCGCTCGGTGTGAAAGGGGCCCGCCGTGTACGAAACGATGGACGAGCTGGAGGACAGCGTCCGCCGACGGCTGTATCGAATGCGCGATCTCGGCGATCGGATGGCCGGGGTCCGCGCGCGCGAGACCTCGCCCGACGAGATGATCACCGTTGAAGTGGATGGGAACGGTGCGTTACTGAGTCTCGAACTCTCCGAGTCGATTTCCCGTTTGTCGCCGGGGGAATTCGAAAGTGTCCTGGTAGCTACCACCATGGCCGCGGCCCGCCGGGCCTTCACCGAACGCGCCGACCTGATCAACGAGTTCAACGACGAGATGCGCGAAGCATAACTCCGGCATAACTTTACATGCACTTAGGCATTGCCCACCGATCCTGGGGCTCGGTATCCGTAGCGCGATCGCGGGATGTCTGCCTACGATGAGTCCGGATCAATTGCCTTAATGGATCGGGGTTTTCGATGGACGTCGTAGCCGCTACGCCTGATGCGATTCGTCAATACGGGAACGCCGCGGCGGCCATGGCCTCGACCGTGGCCACCGTGGGCAGTGTGGATCAGGGCGCGACCATGGCCGCGGCGGTGCCGGTCTTCGGGCTCATCGGCCAGGACTTCCTGCTGTCGTTCGCCGGTGCGCAGGCCAACCACCTGTCCTCGGTGGCCGAACTGGCGGCCGTGCACGCCGGTACGGCGCTGACCGCCTATGAGGGCGCCGCGACCTATCAGTCGGCCGATGACGCCTCCGCGGCGAATCTGGGTGCGGCGATCACCGACGAACGATGAACGCGCCGCTGGATCCGTCGATCATGGATCTGCTGCGCGGCAGTTCCATGGCGCCGATGTTGGATCAACCGATCGATCAGGTGCTGCGCAGTCTGGGACTGCCTGCCCTGCCGCAGATTCCGCCCGCGCCGCCGCTGCCCGGTATGCCGGTCATGCCGGTCATCGATATCGGCGTACTGGCCAAACCGTTGACCGATCTGGCCTCCGCCTTCGGCACGGGCCAGTTCCCCGGCGCGCACGCGCCTGCCCCGGCACCCGCGCCCGCCCCCGCACCGCCGGGTCCCGGCGCACCGAAAGTGCAAGGCGCCCCGGTCAATTCACAGGCCGCCGCGGCACCCGCGCCGGCGCCGGGATCCCCGCCGGTTGTGGATCCGACTCAGGCTCTGCAGGCCATCTCCACCGGCCTGCAGACCGCGATGCAGCTCGGTATGTCCGCGCTGCAGATGGTCATGCAGCTGTGGCAGGGCCAGGGCGCGCAGGAGGCCTCCGCCAAAGCGGGTCAGGCACAAGGGGATGCGGGTAATCTGGTCACCCAGAGTGCGCAGCAGAAGATGATCCTCGGCGAGGGCGCCACCTCGGTGGCGACCGGCGGCGTCCTGATGACCGGCGTAATCGGCAAGTTCACCACCACCGCCGCGCTCACCGCGCCGTTCCTCGGCACGCCGCCCGGCGCGGCCTTCATGGTGGAGTCGGCGATCGAGAGCATCACCGAGGGGCTGGCCGTGATCGGCAAGACCCGCGGTGAGATGACCGTGCACTCGGGCAATATGACCCGCGCGGGCACCAAGGTGAAGGTGACCGACGCGCCCAGCGGTGTGAAGCAGATGGATCTGCAGCAGCTGATGCAGATGATCCAGCCGCTGGCCCAGGCCGCCACGTCCGGTGCCCAGTCCACGGCGAAGCTGGCCCCGTCGAACACCTGGCTGAGCGCGCCGACACCGACGGCCGAATCCACCGGTAACGACGCTATTCTCGATCGCCAGTCGGCCACTCACGGTGGCGGCGTGGGAGTTTCGGGCGGCGGTGGCGGCACAGATGCGGTCGGCGGCGGATTCACGCCTACCGCAACGCCGTTGAGCCCGTTCACCGGCACCCGGGTCGCGAGCGGCACCGGTGTGCTGTCCAGCGTCCCGGGCGGTGCGCCCGGAAACGTCACTGCCACAGGCGGTCCCATCTCGGTGACGCCCACCTCGGCGGCCTCGACCGCCGCCACGAGTCCGGGCGGCATGATGCCGCCGATGGGCGCGGCACTGAGCGGCGCGCGCTCGGCGAGCGACTCCGGCGATAACACTCCGAATCTGGTCACCGATTCCCATGGTGACGAGGTCATCGGCACGATCGAGGGCGTCTCGGTGCCCGTGGTCGGTGCGGCCGGGCGGGTGAACGAGATACCGCCCGATAAGGAATTGACGCTATAGCTGAGCGATAGCTCTATCCAAGGGATTGTGAGGTTGTCATGGCCGAGACTGCGAACTTCGCGGGTGTGTACTTCGACCCGGCGGCGGCCACCGACGCGGCGACGCGTCTGGATGCCCTGGCCCAGCGTCTGGAAGACGAACTGCGCCGAAACCACTCGACATTGACCGTCCCGGCGGCCGGCGCCGATGAGGTGTCCGGGCGCGCGGCGCAGACGATGAACGGCGTGGCGGACTCGTTCGTCGAGAGCGTGGGCGCGGGCATCCTCGAGCTGCGTAAGCTGGCGGCCTCGCTGCGTGCCCAGGTGAATCACGTCGGTCGCGTCGAGAGTGAAACCGCGGCCTCGCTCGGCGGCGGCGCGGTCTGAGCGAGCATTCGGGAACTACGGATATCGGCATGATCGAACCACCGCAGGCCGGATTCACCGGCGTCGTCTGGGAGGCGCGCGAGCCCGATAAGCTCGCCCGCGACCTCACCACCGGCGCCGGTTCGGTCGCCATGGCCGAAGCGGGCGGCGCATGGGCACGCCTGGCCGCGGGTCTCGGCGCGGCGGCGGTCGAATACGAGATCGTCCTCACCCAGCTGCGCGGGGCCTGGCAGTCCGGCGCGAGCGAGGACGTGCACGAGCGGATCACCGTCCTGCGGGATTGGTTGTCCGACACCGCCGGTGCGGCCGCGAACAACGCGGCGCGGGCCGAGGCGCAGGCCGCGGCCTACGAACTGGCCCGGATGACCATGCCCAATATCGCGGAAATCGTTGCGCTCCAAGATATTCAGCGCTCGATCGAGCAGTTCGGCGCGATGCTGGGCGCGCCCATCCGGGCCGTGGCCGCGGTGACCGATACCGATACCGATGCGGCCAAGGCCACCGCCTCCCGGGTCATGCGGACCTATGAGGCGGCGACCGAACCGCTCGCCCTGCCCTGGGCGCACGCCGACCCGCCGGTGCTGACCGCCGGGACCTCGCTGGCCGCCGAACAGACCGGCGGACCCGCGATCGAACCCGCAGCCGCGGCGACCGGCCTGCTCCCGATGCCGTTGCTGCCCAGCGGATTTCCGCCGGGCGGCTTCCCGATGCCCGCACCGGTCAAGACGGCCTACCGCGCCTCGCTCCCGGTGCAGACCACCCAGACCACCGAAGTGCCTGTCACCCAACAGGTGTCGACCTCCTCGCCGTACTCCTCCACCGCGCCCGGCGCGATGGGGCCCGCCGGGGCGGGCGGCGTATCGGCGCAGGGCGAGGAGGAGCATCGGGCGGGAATCGCGGTCGAGGGTGCGGATACCCTCGGGCTCGAGGGCGGAATCGTCAGCGCCCCCGCGGTTCTGGGCGCTCCCTCGGGTGAGTCGGCCGCCCCGCGCGGCACGACGGAGCCGGGAGCGGCCCGATGACGACCCTGACCAACGACGAGCTGTTCGCGGTGGCCGAGCGCATGGGCGTGCAGACTCTGCCGCTCGTGCTCGCCGTCGCCCCGGGCCACGAGTCGATCGACGAATGGCATGCGGCGCAGGAGCGGGCGGTCACCCGGCTGACCGATTCCGGCGTCCTCGACTCCTACGGCGAGGTCGAATCCGAGCTGGCGCTGGCGCTGCACGCGCTGACCCAGCCCGAGCGCGAGCTCGTCGCGCGAATCTTCGTGGCCGACAGCGATTCCGAGCGGCCGACCCGGACCGTGCGGGTCTGTGTCGTGCGCCGCGGCGAACAGCATGCCTTCGCGGTGCGCACCGGTGACAGCTACGACATCGCGCCGGTGTGGGCGGACGGCTCCGGTTCGGCACTGGCCCGGCCGATCCTGGCGGCGCTGGGCGCGTGCGCACCGGCGGAGGTGGCGAGTTTCAGTGCGCTGGCGCAGGAGCTGAGCGAACGCCTCGATGCCGCGGATTCCGCCTCTGAATACGCCGACACCCTCTACGCCCTCGGCGTGGCCGACCGCGACGCGACCGTGCTGGGGATGGCCTTCGCCGCTCCCCGGGCTTTCGCCGAGATCGTCGCCTACACCCACGACGACGGCATCACCACGAGATCTTCCGGTGCGGTCGTGGTCTACGACACCGACCGTGGCCGGATTGTCGCGGTTCCGGGGCCAGCCTCGGATCAGCGCATCTGGTCAACCATCACGCCGGGCACCGATCACCGGATCGCGCAGGCGATTTCGGCGCTGATCGAACTGTTGCCCGGGGGGAGGTGGCTGCCACCGTAACCAGCACCGATCCAGACGTGGTTTCCCCGTTCCGGTGGTGCCACACCGATGTCGAATTCAACAATCACACACGAAAGGTTCTGCAATGGCAGGCGAAGTTTTTCTTGATGCAGCTGGTGTACAGCGGGTCGAGTCCGATATGCAGAATTCGATCAACAACCTTCGCAACTTCGTGAAGGAGGTCGACGACGAAGTCCAGGCGATCAAGGGCAGCGGTTGGGACGGTAACGCCAACCAAGAGTTCACCAAGGCGTCGGGCGACTGGCAGGACGAGGCCACCCAGCTGAACAGCAAACTCAACCGGCTGCAGGATGCGGTCACCGCGGGTAAGGGCACCATCCAGAAGATGGACCAGGGCGGTCTGCACGGCGATGCCTCCGGTGGCGGCGGCGCGCCCCTCACCAACCTGTAATTCGCTGTTCGGCAGCGATACCCATAGTCGACCAAAGGATTAGAGCATGTCGATTCTGTACGATCCCTCCAAGATGAACCATCTGTCCGACGAGCTGAACCAGCACGCCGCCAATTTCCAGAAGGAAATCGACGCGCTGCAGACCGCCGCCGACAACTTCGAGAAGTCCCTGCACGGTGACCAGGCGATCGCCAACTTCAAGAAGGCGCACCAGGACACGCAGAGCGAACTGGAGGCTTCCAAGGCCAAGCTGAACCGCCTCGCCTCCGCGGTCGAGTCCGCGCTGCACCGCGCGCTCCACGCCGACGGCCAGGTCGGTGACGGCTTCGCCGGTTTCTGATCGCTTCGGATTCCGGACGAGCGGCCGGTCGGAGGAGACTCCGGCCGGCCGCTGTCGTATTCGCCGAATTATCGGGTGGCGACCAGGGATTCGCCGATGTACCGCATCTCGTCGGGCGTGGTGACCATATGCACGGTCGCGCTGTCGGCCGGGGTGCGCACGGTGATCATGTTGGGCGTAGCCGGATCCTGCAGCAGCGTGACATCGGCGTGGAACGGCACGGCCGGATCGTGCGGATCGTGCACATAGAGGATCGTCGCGCCGCCGGGCAGCGCGGTCGGGGCGATCCCGTCGAACACCACCACGGTGGTCTGCGGATAGGGTGCGCCGGGCTGTGCGGGCGGACTCGGCGGATGATGGCTGGCGCCCGCCGAGCGCGGGGCCAGTGAGAGTGCATGGGGCACATCGACTCCGGAGACCATCGTATGCCAGGCCTCGGGCCGCGCGGTGTGCACCACGGTCTGCGCGCCCAGCGCGATCGCGCGCAGCACCACCTGCTGTGCCAGATCGAGCGCGCCGATGACCTCCAGATGCCGGGTGCCCTCGCCGATCAACGGCACGGCGATGGCCCGGCCGGTACTGTCCGCGCCGATCAGCTGGCCGCAGCCCGCGGTGGGCACGGTGATATCGGCCAAAGCGTCCAGGGGGCCGCGGTTTTCGTCGACCTGAGCACGGCTGGGAGCGCCGATCGGCAGGGTGTCCACCAGGGCCCGCAGTTGCTGGCCGGGTAGCCGCCGCAGACCCGGCACGGGCGGTCCGTCGGGTGCGGCCGCGGTATCGAAGCGAACGACCGCGGTGAGCGCGATCGTCGCGGGCGCGTCGTCACGGCCGCCCGGGCGCGGATCGATCGGCCGCAGTCGCAGCGTGATGGTCGTCGACAGGCTCGCCGTCGCCCACAGCTCGCCGAAGCCCTGGGAGTTGATCAGCTCCTTGCCGATCGCATAGCTGGTGAGATGAATTCCCTCATGCTGCAATGACATCGGGGTCTCGGTGACCGCGTCCAGGGCGACGCCGCGCGCCATCTGGCGCACCGCGGAGTTGATCTCGCCCGCGGTCAGCACCGCGGTGGTGATATCGCGAGAGGCCAGCCGATTGGCGACGCGGCGGGTCGCGATGATCGCCGTGCGCAGCGCGCCGCCGCCCCCGCCGCCGCGATTGTCCACGGCCTCGGCATTGGCCAGCGGATCCAGCCGCAGCACCAGCCATACCGTGCGCCGCGCGATCGCGGGCAGCGGGCCGAGGATGCGGTCGTAGAGCCGGGCCACCGTCCCATTGCTCGCGGTGCGCGCGCCGGTGCTGATGATGTCGATCGAGGACAGCGTGATATCGAATTGGGTGAGGCTGCCCGCGATTTCGGTGAGCGGCAGCATCTGCTCGGTGCCGAGCGTGCTGGGGCGCAGGAAGGTCATGGTGTCCGGCGGGGGTTCGATCCGCAGCATGGTGACCACATGGTCGCCGTCCCAGCGCACGCCGTAGCTGCCGCCCTCGGGCAGCGGTACGTCGAAGGCCGCGGCCGGTTCGGCGCCCGGATCGTGCTGCAGCCGGTACCAGCGAAATGCCAACCCGGCGGCCATGATTCCGGCCAGCGAGCGGGGCGTCTTGCGGCGCACCGGACTCAGGCCGAGTAGCACGACCGCGACGCCTATTCCGGCGATCGCCGCCAGCGGCACATCGAAGACGGTCGCCACCCAGGTCGCCAGCGCGGCCAGCAGCAGCACCGGAATCACGACGGCCAGCGGGAAATCGCGGAAAAACCAGAAATCCCGATCGCGCAGCGCCGCCGGTGATCGTGCGGCTCGGCCCGGAATTGCGCCCTCCGGCGATCCCGGGGCCGTGGAAGTGGCGTCGCCATTCGGCGGGCCGGTGTACACGATCGCTTCTTCGACCACGGTTACCGGTCTTTCGCAGTGTTGTTCATGGTGACTCGCTGGAATACGTTACCTGTTTCGCTCGCGGGTGGCGGTCCGGCTCGGATACCGCATAGTCTTTTGCTGTCGCGACGAAAGACCCAGCGTTCGAGGGAGATCCGTGCCCGCACAGTTGACCACTCGGCAGCAGGTCAATGGCTACCGTTTCCTGTTGCGCAGGCTCGATCACGCCATGGTGCGCCGAGATGTGCGCATGTTGCACGATCCCATGCGTTCGCAGACCCGCTCGCTGGTCGTGGGTGCACTGCTGGGTCTGCTGCTGGTGGCCGGGTCCGCGATTCTGGCATTCCTGCGTCCGCAGGGGGCCATCGGGGATTCGCATATCGTGATGGGTAAGGACAGCGGCGCGCTCTATGTCGTGGTCAAGGATCAAAGCGGTAGCGGCGTACTGCATCCGGTGCTGAATCTGGCCTCGGCGCGGTTGATCAGCGGCACCGCCGAGACGCCGAAATCGGTGAAGGACGACAAGCTCGACTCGATGCCGCGCGGTCCGCTGCTCGGCATTCCCGGCGCGCCGGCCGCGCTGCCCGGTTCGGGGCAGGGCGGACGCTCGGACTGGACGCTGTGCGAGGCGGTGAAGCTCTCGGCCACCGGCACGCTCACCTCCGCGGCGAGCACCACGACCACCGTGCTGGCCGGTCGCCCGGAACTGGGTCAGCGGGCCCGCATCGCGGGTCCCGCCGAGGCGGTGCTGGTGCGCCACGCCGATAAGTCCTATCTGATCTACGACGGGAAGCGGGCCGAGATCGATCCCGGCAATTCGGTGGTCGCCCGCACCCTCGGCCTGACCGCGCGGGCGGCCCGCCCGGGCGGCACGGGCCTGCTCGACGCGGCCGTCTCGGTGCCGCCGCTCGCGCCGCCGACGATTCCGCAGGCCGGTGCGCCCGGCCCGGGGCGACTGTCGAATATCCCTGTCGGCGGCGTGATCTCGACCGCGGCGGTGGTGGGCGGTGCTCGTCCGGATCTGTTCGTGGTGCTGGCCGACGGGGTGCAGCGGATCGGACCGTTCACCGCACAGCTGATCCGCAACGCGGATTCGCATGGCATGAGCGAGATCAAGACGGTTCCGCCGGATGCGCTCGACGGCGTGCCCGTGGTCACCGATCTGCAGATCGCGCATTTCCCGACGGAGATCCCGAAGGTGATCACCGCCGAGGAGTCGCCGGTGGCGTGTGTGAGCTGGAGTAAGAGCGCGGGCACGATATCGCCGCAGCAGCCGCAGGCCGATCCGTCCGATCGCGCGGTGGTCTCGCTGCTGGTGGGTACCGGTCTGCCGCTGGCGGATTCGGCCAAGCCGGTCGATCTGGTGACGGCGACCGGCTCCGGCGATCACGTCGACAGCGTCTACGTGCGCCCGACCACCGGCGAATTCGTCCAGACCACCGGCATGGACGCCGGCAGCGTGCGCCGCGACAGCCTGTTCTACGTGGGCGACAACGGCATTCGCTACGGCATTCCGGACCTGAAAACCGCCCAGATCCTCGGCCTCGGCACCAGCCCGCACCTCGCCCCGTGGGCGATCGTGAGCCAACTGGTGCCCGGGCCGACGTTATCGCCGAAGGATGCGCTGGTCAGCTACGACACCCTGCCGACGAACCGCTGAGGTTCAGCCCCGGTTGCCGAGTCCCAGCGAGGCCAGGATGCCCTGCAGCGCGGTGCGCATATCCGGCTCCTCGATCCGCATCAGAACCGAATCGTCGACCGAGGTCAGATCGAGCGAATCGTCGTTGGCCAGGCGGAATTCGCGTTCCTCCTCGGCCGCCTCGATCACGTTGCGGATGAAGCGGCCGTTACCGGCGAGATCCACGCCGCGGCGTGGGGCGCCGCTCTGATCGGTGCTCTCCATGGCGTAGAGCCGGGTGCACGCCTCGACCAGCACCTGCTGGGCGGGATCGGACAGCTGCGAATCGCGTGCCGTGGCAATGACCTTGCCGATTCGGCCGAGCTCGTCGGGGGTGTAGGACGGGAACTGTAGCCGCTTGGCGAAACGCGATGCCAGACCGTCGTTGGCGGCCAGCAGCCGATCGATCTCGCCGTCGTATCCGGCGATGATCACCACCAGGCGATCGCGATCGTTCTCCATCCGGGCCAGCAGCGTGTCCACGGCCTCGCGGCCGAAGGCGTCGCCGCCGGACAGGCCCTGCTGGATCAGCGTGTACGCCTCGTCGATGAACAGCACGCCGTCGATGGCGCTATCGATCAGCTTATCGGTCTTGATCGCCGTGCTGCCGAGATGTTCGCCGACCAGATCCATGCGCTTGGCCTCGACGACCTTGTCGGTCTTGAGCAGGCCGACACCGCAGTAGATCTTGGCGACGACGCGGGCGATGGTCGTCTTACCGGTTCCGGGCGGACCGGTGAAGGCCAGATGCTGGCCACGCGGGGCGCTGGACAGGCCCTTCTCGGCGCGGATCTTGGCCAGCATCGCGGTCGATTGCAGCTTGGCCACCTGGGTTTTCACCGATTGCAGGCCGATCTGCCGTTCCAGTTCGGCGCGGGCGTCGTCGAGAATGCGCTTGGCCCGGTCCTGGGTTTCGGCCTGCTCCATCGCCTCGAGTGTCGGCGCGGATTCGGGATCCCAGCGGCCCGTGCGGGATTCGATCACCTCCTTGGAGGTGACCGTGAGCCGATAGGTGCGATCGCGCATGGCCTCGGTATTGGCGGTGAAATCCGGTGCCTGCGAATAGACCTTCTCGAACAGACCCTGGGCCTGATCCTCGGCGCCCGTCTCGCGCAGGCACAGCCCGCGGCAGAACATCGCGGTGGTGCGCGCGGCCGGAATCGGGCCGTGCTCGGCCAGTTCCATCCGGCGGATCGCCTCGCCGAACAGACCGAGTTGCGCACAGGCGGAACCGACCATGACATGCGCACCGGAGGCCATATAGGGATCGTCCCATTCGGCCGAACCCGCCAGCACGGTCATCACATCGGGCCAGCGCTGGGTGTTGTAGTGCAGGATGCCGCGCACATAGGCCGCGATGCGACCGTCGGCCACGCTCTCGGGGCCGCCGCCGGCCCGGCGCTGATATTCGGCGAGCTCGTCGAGGACCCGGATGGCCTCGTCGAATTCCTTGTCCGAGATGAGCTGGGCGGCCTGCGCCACCCAGATCTCGGTGTAGTTGGCCAGCGGATAGTCGATGTACAGACCGGTCATGAAGCGCCCGGCCAACTCTCGCGGTCGCAGGCCGAGGCGGCGCTGTTCGCGATACAGCGAGGAGGCGCTGGTCTTGTACAGGTTGAACAGCACCTCGCGAGTGGCCTCGCCGGCGGCCGCGCGGCCCAGCCACGCGTCGCACATCGTCGGATCCCATTCGGTTGCCCGCTGGAATGCCAGCTTGGCGTAGTCGAGATCGCGCGCCGATTCCTGCCCATCGATGGTCAGACCCAGCGAGAGAACTCCGGCGTCGAAGGCGCGCTGTGCTTGGCGGTTGCCGGTCATTGCTGTCGATCTCCGAGCTTTTCTGTTGTCAGAGCATTGGCATACATCTGCCGACCAGCCTACCGATAGCGCAGGTACGGGCTGTCCGATACAGTAGTTTTCGCGGCCGGAGGGTGGCAACGTGAGATCGTCGACGGGGTGAAAGTGGTTCTGCCGGTACGGAGATCGTTGAGCGAACAACAGTCGTCAGCCGAGACTCCGGAGTTGTCGAACAATTGACTACACCAGCCATCGGCGGCCGAGCCGCCGTCGAACCAGAATTGTGCCGAGTTTCCGTCATCGGTGGGAATACCCAGCTCGATGTCGGTTTGCCGACGTCGGTGCCGATCGCCTCGTTCATCGGCGAACTGGTCGCGCTCATCGAATCGCGTAATCCCGATCCCGCCGAGGCCGAGGAGGATTCGGCCACTCTGCATACCGGCCATTGGACGCTGGCCCGGCTGGGCCGCGAACCGATTCCGCCGCATCGCACGCTGACCGAGGCCGAGGTCTACGACGGCGAATTGCTGGTACTTCGCTCGGTATCGGCCAAGGAATCGCCAGCGCTGTTCGACGATGTGATCGACGCGGTATCGCGGCTGACCGCCGATTCGTTCCGCGGCTGGTCGCCCTCGGCCGCGCGCTGGACCGGACTGGTGTCGGGCGTGCTGGCCGTGGTGCTGGCCGTGCTGTTGTCGGCCGCGAGTCGTTCCCATGGCCAGGAACTGGTTCCGGCATTCCTGGCCGCCGGGGTCGGCATCGCCACGATGGTCGCGGCCGCGATCGCCGCCCGCAAGTACGCCGATACCCGCTCGGCCACCTGGCTCGCGCTCGCGGCACTGCTGCTGTTGGGCACCGGCGGAGGTCTGTTCGTGCCCGGCCCGATCGCCAGTCCCCATCTGCTGCTCGGCTTCTCGGTGCTGCTGGTCGCGGCGGCGGTCGGCTACCGCGCGACCGGAATCGGCGCGACCCTGTTCTCGCTGGCGATCACGGTATCGATCTTCGGCGCGATCGCCTCGGCGGTCCGGATGATCTGGGAACCGGCGTTCCCGAGGATCGCCGCGGGCCTGTTGGTCGGTGCGCTCGTGGTGATCTCGTCGGTGCCGCGGCTGTCCGCGGTGCTGGCCCGGCTGCCGGTGCCGCCGGTGCCGACCGCGGGTGCGGCGATCGATCCGGCCGATCACGAACCACGCCCGACCATCGAGGGCATCGGCGCGATCGGCGCCACGGCCCTGCCGTCCGCGGTCGGCCTGGGTCGCCGCGCGGAGGCGGCCAACCGCTACCAGTCCGGCATCCTCGCCGGTGCGACCATGGCGGCCGTCCTCGGCGCGGTCGGCGCGGCCGATCCGCTGAATTCGGCTCGCTGGCAAGGCATCGCGCTGGCCGTGGTCACGGCGATCATCCTGGCGCTGCGCGGCCGATCCTTCGCCGATCTGACCCAGGCGGGCACACTGATCGCGGGCGGCGCGGTCACCGTCTGCGGTGTGCTGGCAGGGCTCGGACTCGGCGATGAGCGATATCTGGTGCCCGCGGCGGGTGTGCTGCTGGCATTCGCGGTGGCCGTGGTGTTCTTCGGTGTCATCGGACCGCATATCGAGATCTCGCCGGTGCAGCGCCGCATGGGGGAGCTGTTCGAATACTTGCTGATCGTGCTGGTGATTCCGCTGGTGCTGTGGATCATGGGCGTGTACGCGATGGCCCGCAACATATGACCGTGCCGTGGCGCGGCTGGGGGAGAACCGCCTGTGCGGCAGGGATTCTCGGCTCGGCGTTGCTCGGCTCGCCCGGACCGGCCGGTGCCGTGGCGCCGCCGGTCGTGGATCCCGGCGCCCTCGGCCCGGCGATCGGCCTGAGTCAGCATCCGGCGCCGCTCGAACCGACCGAGCAGCGGCTGATCTGCGCCGAGCCGATCCTGCGGGGCGGGCCGCCGCCCGAGCCGCCGATCGCCCAGCGCGTCCTCGATCTTCCGGCGGCCTGGCAGTTCAGTCGCGGTGCGGGACAGAAGGTCGCGGTCATCGACACCGGGGTCAACCGGCATCCGCGCCTGCCCGCCTTGCAGGCGGGCGGTGACTACGTCTCCGATACCGACGGCACCGTCGACTGCGACGGACACGGCACCATCGTCGCCGGAATCATCGCGGCGAAGCCATCGCCCGACGACGGATTCGCCGGGATCGCGCCGGACGCCGAACTGCTCGCCATCCGTCAACTCAGCCTCGCCTATCAACCGAAGAACCGCGGCGGTTCCGGCCAAACACCCGGCGCCATCACCGATTCCGGCTACGGCAATGTGCTCACCCTGGCCGCGGCCGTGGTCCGGGCCACCGATATGGGCGCCACGGTCATCAACATCTCCGAGGTCTCCTGTGCGCCCGCGGGCGCCGATACCGCCGACGGCGCGCTCGGCGCGGCCGTGCAGTACGCGTTCGAGCACAATGTGGTCGTCGTGGCGGCGGCCGGCAATCTGCAATCCGACGGGCCCTGTAAACAGCAGAACGATTCGTCGGGATGGTCAGGGGTGCAGACGATTCCGAGTCCGGCGTGGTTCGACAAGTATGTGCTGGCGGTCGCCTCCATCGACCCGGACGGTAATCCCTCGGAGCTGACCCTGCGCGGACCCTGGATCGGGGTGGCGGCCGTGGGGCGTCAGATCACCTCGCTGGACAGCAAGCCCGGCGGGGTCGGATTGGTCAACGGGGTGCAGACCAGCGACGGCATCCGCCCGATCGAGGGCACCAGTTTCGCGGCGCCGTATGTGGCGGGCCTTGCGGCACTGGTGCGTTCGCGCTTTCCGGAACTGTCCGCCGGACAGGTCATCGATCGCATCGAGCGCACCGCGCACGGACCGGGCCGGGGCCGCGACAACGCCATCGGGCACGGGATGATCGATCCGGTGGCCGCGCTGACCGCGCAGCTGCCCGATCAACCGGTGAGCGCCGGGGCCGATAAGCCGCGGGCGATCGCGGCGCCGTATGTGCCGCCGCCGGTCGATCCGCGGCCGCGCCGCTACGCCGTCATCGGGTCGATCACCTGCCTGGCCGCGCTGGGAATCGGTCTCGTCGTGGCGATTCCGTTCCGCCGCCGACGCGACGAGCTCGACATCGAGCCCTAGGACTGCAGAGGAGCCATGGTTACCGAAGGTTATGTGCGCCGCCCCCGGATCGCCCCGCCCCGGGCGCCCGGCGGTGAGGTGACGCTGAGCCCGCCTCCGGAGATCACCCGGCCGCTGCCCGCACCGCTGTTGGCCAAGATGATGCCGGTCGTCATGGTCGTCGCCGTGGTCGGCATGCTCGCGATGTTCGTGATGATGGGCCGGTCGCTGCTGGCCAACCCGTTCATGATGATGTTCCCGATGATGATGCTCATGTCGATGGGCGGCATGGTGATGGGCTTCGGGAAGGGCGGCGGATCGAAGACGGCCGGCGAGCTCAACGAGGAACGCAAGGATTACTTCCGCTATCTGGACCAGGTGCGCAGGGATGTTCGCCGCACCGGCCAGAAGCAACTCGAATCGCTGACCTGGAGCCATCCCGAACCCGCGGATCTGGAGTCGGTCGTGGGCACCCGCCGGATGTGGGAGCGTCGCCCCAACGATCCGGATTTCGGTCACGTCCGGGTCGGCGTCGGCAGCCATCGCCTCGCGACCAAGCTGGCCCGGCCGGAGACCGGTCCGCTCGAGGATCTGGAACCGGTCTCGACCGTGGCGCTGCGCCGCTTCGTGCGCACCCATTCGGTGGTGCACGGACTGCCCACCGCGGTCTCGCTGCGTGCCTTCCCGGCCATCAACATCGAGGGCCCGGCCGAGGACGCCCGGATGCTGGTGCGCTCGATACTCATGGCGTTCACCGCATTTCACGGTCCCGACCATGTCGCCGTCGCGATCGTCTGCGCGAATCCGGACGGCCCGGCCTGGGCATGGGCGAAATGGCTTCCGCACCTGCAACATCCGAGCACGCGCGACGGTATGGGCTCGGCGCGCATGATGTACGGATCGCTGGGCGAACTCGAGACCGCGCTACAGGCCGAGCTCATGGAGCGCGGCCGGTTCATGCGCAATCCTCAACCCACACAGGGTCGTACGCATCTGCTGGTGGTCATCGACGACGGTTATGTGAACGGGACCGAGCGGCTGGTCAGCGAGTCCGGCCTGGACTCGGTGACCGTGCTGGATCTCACCGCGCCGGAGAACGGCCTGGCCGCCCGGCGCGGGCTGCAGTTGGTGGTGAGCGGCGGCGCGGTGAGCGCGCGCAGCGCCGCCGGTGTCGAACGCTTCGCCACCGCCGACGAGGTGAGCATCGCCGAGGCGGAGACCTTCGCGCGCACCCTGGCCCGCTTCCGGATCGCCACCGCCGCACAGATCGTCAGCCTGGGCGATGAGACCCGCACCGATCCGGGATTGATGGCGCTGCTGAAGATTCCGGACGCCACCCAGATCGATCCCGCCAAGGTGTGGCGCCCGCGCACCCCGCGCGAGCGGCTGCGCGTGCCGATCGGCGTGACGCCCGACGGCACCCCGGTGGATCTGGATATCAAGGAATCCGCCGAATACGGTATGGGTCCGCACGGATTGTGCATCGGCGCAACGGGTTCGGGTAAATCGGAGTTCCTGCGCACGCTGGTGCTGTCGATGGTGGCCACCCATTCCCCGGACGCGTTGAACCTGGTGCTGGTCGACTTCAAGGGTGGCGCGACCTTCCTCGGCCTGGATCCGCTGCCGCATGTCGCCGCGGTCATCACCAACCTGGAAGCGGAACTGTCGATGGTCGACCGCATGCGCGACGCCCTCGCCGGTGAGATGAACCGCCGTCAGGAGCTGCTGCGGTCGTCGGGCAACTTCGCCAACGTGACCGATTACGAGAAGGCGCGCGCCGCCGGTGTGCCGCTGGATCCGCTGCCCGCGCTGTTCGTCGTCGTCGACGAGTTCTCCGAATTGCTCTCGCAGAAGCCGGATTTCGCGGATCTGTTCGTGATGATCGGCCGGCTGGGCCGTTCGCTGCACGTACATCTGCTGCTGGCCTCGCAGCGACTCGAGGAGAACAAGCTGCGCGGACTGGATTCGCATCTGTCCTACCGGATCGGCCTGCGGACCTTCTCCGCCAACGAATCCCGGGCGGTGCTCGGCATCACCGATGCCTACCATCTGCCCAGCATTCCCGGTGCGGGCTATCTGAAGACCGATGCCGCGGATCCATTGCGCTTCAACGCGACCTATGTCTCCGGCCCGTACGAGGCGCCGCGGGTCGCGGGTCAGATCATGGTGGACGGCAAGGTGATCGGCGGCAGCCCGACCGTATTCACCGCCGCGCCCGTCGAAATGCCGGAACTGCCGGAGGAACCGCCGTTCGATCCGCTCGCGCTGCCGGAGCCACCGCCGAAGAACCTTGCGGAAGAGGGTGTTCCGAAGTCGCTGCTCGAGATCGTGGTGGGCCGGTTGACCGGACACGGCCGGCCCGCGCACGAGGTGTGGTTGCCGCCGCTGGAGGAATCGCCCTCGGTCGATATGCTGCTGCCGGATCCGGACTGGCGCTCGCCGGTCAACCGGCACGGGCAGCTGTGGATGCCGATCGGCATCATCGATAAGCCCTATGAGCAGCGCCGCGATGTGCTCACGATCCAATTGTCCGGCGCGCAGGGACATGTCGCGGTGGTCGGCGGTCCGCAGTCGGGTAAGTCGACCGCGCTGCGCACGATCATCATGGCGGCCGCGGCCACCCACACTCCCGAGCAGGTTCAGTTCTACTGCTTGGACTTCGGCGGCGGCTCGATGGCGGGCCTGTCGGGTCTGCCGCATGTCGGCTCGGTGGCCGGACGCCTCGACATCGATCGCGTGCGCCGGACCATCGCCGAACTCAGCAGCCTCATGCGCCAGCGCGAGGAGCGATTCGCCGAACTGGGCATCGAGTCGATGGCCGAGTTCCGCCGCCGCAAGTTCGCCACGATGCGGCCCGACGGCACGCTGCCCGCGGAGGATCCGTTGGCGGAGGACCGATTCGGCGACGTCTTCCTGGTGATCGACGGCTGGGCGACCATCCGCGAGGAGATGGATACGCTCGAGCCGCAGATCCAAGCTTTTGCCGCCCAGGGCCTTTCGTACGGCATCCACCTGATGATCGGCGCCTCCCGGTGGGCCGAGATCCGCCCGGTGGTCAAGGATCAGATCGGTACCCGGCTCGAGCTGCGCCTGGGCGATCCGTCCGACTCCGAAATGAACCGTCGCACAGCGGCTCTGGTCCCCGTCGGCCGCCCGGGCCGCGGCCTGACACCCGATCAGCTGCATATGCTGATGGCCCTGCCGCGCCTGGACTCCAACACCGATCCGCAGAGCATGTCCGAGGGTGTGGTCCTGTCCAAGCAGGCGCTCGAACAGATGTGGGGCTCGCGCCGGGCGCCCCAGGTGCGCATGCTGCCCGCGGAGTTCCCGCGCGAATCGCTGCTGGCCATGGCGGCCGAGCGCGGTATCGAGCAGAGCCCGACGAAGCTCGTCGTCGGGCTGGGCGAGAACGAATTGGAGCCACTGGTCCTGGATTTCGGCTCCGAACCGCATCTCATGGCATTCGCCGACGTGGAATGCGGCAAGACCACCCTGCTGCGCAATATCGCCATGGGTCTGGTGGACAACGCCACGCCCGAACAGGCGCGCATCATCATGATCGACTATCGGCGCACCATGCTCGGCGTCGTCGAGGGTGAGCAGCTGGCCGGATACTCCACCTCGTCGCAGACCTGCGGTCCGATGCTGACGGAGGTCGCGGGGTATCTGGCCAAGCGGATCCCGGGCTCCGACATCACCCCGCAGCAGCTGCGCGAGCGCAGCTGGTGGAGCGGTCCGGAGATCTACATCCTGGTCGACGACTACGACATGGTGGTCAGCGGCGGCACCAATCCCTTTGCGGCACTGCTGGAATACCTGCCGCAGGCCCGCGATATCGGCATGCATCTGATCGTGACCCGGCGCATCGGCGGCGTCTCGCGGGCGCTCTACGATCCGATCCTCGGCGGTATGAAGAACATGTCCGTGGACACGCTGATCATGAGCGGCCCCCGCGACGAGGGCAAACTCATCGGCGATGTCCGCCCCACCAAACTCCCGCCCGGCCGCGGCATCCTGGTCTCCCGCAGCCGAGGTCAGGAGATGGTCCAGATCGCCTATCTGCCACCGGTATAGAGAATCAGCCCGCCCGGCGGCCCGGTTGCGCGCTGGTGAGGAGGGGCGCGCCGAGCCAGGCGTCCGCGCGCCGCTCGAACAGCGCGCCGGACGGACCCGGCGCATCGGGTCCGGCCATGCGGGCCAGGCGGAATCCGGCGCGGCGATAGTAGGCGTGCAGGTCGGTGTTGGTGGTCCAGGCATCCAGCCGGACCCAGGTGCGACGGGCCGCGCGGGCCATGGCCGCGGCGTGTGCGAGCAGCGCCGGGCCCAGGCCGTGTCCGGAGAAGCGCACATCCACGATCATGTAGTGCACGATGACCGCATCGGCGATCTCACCCGGCGACCACAGACCCGCATCGGCGCGGCCGTTGATCGTGATGGTGCCTGCCGGTTCGCCGTCGATCTCCGCGATCCAGGTCTCCCCGGCGCGGACCGCCCGGCCCGCCGCGCGGGCAAACCGCTCGATCGGCAGTCCTCGTCCCTGTCTCGTCCATTGATCCCAGCCACGTTCCGCAAGCCAGGTCGTCCGTTGGAGCCGTAATCGGCAGATGGTGCCGAGATCGGCCATACCGGCCTGGCGAATGCGGATTGTCATGGCGGCCCCGGCACCAGCGAGTTACCGAAGTAATGCGAATTGCCCGGGGGCTGCGGCGTTCCCAGGATCTTGCGGATCATCTCGGTGCCGTCGTCGTCGCCCAGTTCATAGGCGAGCCGATTGCGCGCGGCGATCGAGCGATGCCGGGTGACGCGGGTGATGCGTTCGGCATTGGCGCCGATGCGCAGATGGTCCAGCAGCATGGTTCCGGTGCCGACGCCGAGGACGGCCGCCTCCTCGGCGGTCGCCGGGCGGGCGACGAGGGTGTCGCGATGCGCGGTCTCGGCGTAGCCGCGTTCGACCAGCCTGCGGGTGGTGCCCTCGGGGATATCGTGCGGTGAGTCGATCCCGGTGGCCTCTGCCAAGTCCCGTGGATAGAAGCTCACCTCCCACGACCACGGCTCGTTGTCCAGATACTGGACAACCGTCCTGGATACCACCCAGGAATCCTTCGGCACACCCAGCCACAGCGCGACCTCCGCGCCGGCCGGTTCCATCCGGGCGCTGAACTGTTTGGACGGCTCACGACCGGCCGCGCGCGCGATCTCGGAGAAGATGTCGTGCGAGGACTTCGGCCGGTCCGGCCGGATGTGGTTGGTCACAACCGATTCCAGGACCTCCCTATTACGGACGATGGTTCCACGGGAAGTCGCTGTGTAGAGCAGGTTTTCGGCCACCAGTACCTGAATCGCGTTGCGGGCGGTGGTGATCGATACCTGCATCTGCTCGGCCAGCTCGGAATGGCTGGGTAGCCGGTCGCCCGGTTTCCAGGTGCCGCCTCGGATCTCCTCGCGGAGGATGTCTGCGATCCGCTGGTACCTCGGACCCTCCGCCACCATCTCGCTCCTAGGGTGTGCCTCGAGAAAAGGAGTTTACTCCGCTGGTCCAGCGGGCGTGTGACCCTTGACACACGCCTTCAGCGGTTTATTGTAATGAAGTCCTGAACGGGTGTTGTTAACGGCGATGACGGCGAGGCAACGTGGCAGGTTCGGAGACAACTACTCAGACGGTGGTCGTGGCGCTGCCCGACGCACCCCAGAGCGCGAGCGCGCTCCAATCCATGATGACAGGCCTATTGCCCAGCTCCGATCTGTTGCTGCGCGCCTGTCGGGGTCACCGGGTCATCGGCGGTCCCATGCTGTGGTTCGCCCGTGATCTCGCGGTGCTGCACGAGCGCCGGCTCATCGGCCGAGGCGGCTCCCAGCCCGACAGCGATCCCACCACGATCATCGAAATCGAGCGCCGCCGAATCGAATTGGTGATGGCGATCGACGATTGGATCGTCCGCACGGTCCCGCAGCACCGCCTCGGCGCGACCCTGCACACCGAAACGATCGGCTCGGTCATCGACCGCCTCGCCGAGGCCTCGGTCCGCGCTCACCACGCCCTGATGACCCTCGACGCGAACAACGAAATGCTGCACGGCGCCTGGCATCATCTGGCCGAATTGGCCGACGGCTACGACGATCTCGTCAACGACGTGCTCGCCGGCCGGCGCCGTCTGCCCGCCTGGTAGCCCGCGCGCTCAGACCGTATAGGGGCGATGATCGGTCGCGAAGTCGTCCGCGACCGTGGCCGCCAACTCCACCAGGGCCCGCTTGGTGGTCTTGTGCAGCCGGGTCAGATCGATCTCGGCGCCCTCGGACAGATGCGGGTCGTAGGGGATGATGTGCACCGCGCGGCAGCGGGACAGGAAGTATTCGCGCAGCTGCTGAATGCCGACATTCGGTGAGCCCGGGCGCGGCAGATTGATCACCACGACGGCATTGCGCACCAGATGGTCGTGGCCGTGCAGCGACAACCAGTCCAGGGTCGCCGCGGCGCTGCGGGCGCCGTCGATCGCCGAGGATGAGATCAGCACCAGCGAATGCGCCAGATCCAGCACGCCCGCCATGGCCGAATGCATCAGTCCCGTACCGCAATCGGTGAGGATGATGTTGTAGAACCGCTGCAGCAGGCGCGCGACCTTGCGGTACTCGTCCTCGCTGAATGCCTCCGATGCGGCCGGATCCCGTTCGCTGGCAAGCACTTCCAGTCGGCTGGTGGCCTGCGAGGTATGCCGGCGCACATCCGAATAGGAACGAATCGACTGATCCAGCAGCAGATCTCGCACCGTCGAGCGGGTCTGCAGCGGCACCCGCTGCGACAGCGTGCCGAAGTCCGGATTGGCGTCGACGGCGATCACCCGGTCGCCGCGGATGGACGCGAAGATCGAGCCGATGCCCATCGTCGTCGTGGTCTTGCCGACGCCGCCCTTGAGGGACAGCACCGCGATCCGGTAATCGCCGCGCACCGGCTGGCGAATCCGCGCCACCAGTTCCTGCAGCCGCCGCTCCTCCGCGGACATGCCGGGATTGATTGCGCCACCGGACATATGATGCACCGCGCGTCGCCAGCCCGAGCCGGGCGACTTCTTGGCCCGGCGCATCGGAACATCGTCGAGCGAGGGCGGCCGCCCCTGCGGTCCGTACTGCGGCGGGTACTGCTGCTGCGGAGGCGGCGTGGCCCACTGCGGCTGTTGCCATTGCCCGCCCTGCTGCGGAGAGTAGGGCGTTTGCGGCGCGACGAAACCCCGGGGACCGGGCGGCGGCACATCGGACCGCGGCGCGCGCTGCGCATGCGGTCCGGTATTCGGATCGGCGAATCCTGTTGTCGGCGTGCCGGTTCCGCTGTGCGGGGGATAGGGCGGCAGGCCGGGCTGCGGGATCCGGGGGTCGGACTGCGGGCCAGGTTGCGGGATCCGAGGGTCGGACTGCGGGCCAGGTTGCGGGATCCGAGGATCGGACTGCGGGCCAGGCTGTGGGATCCGGGCGTCGGACTGCGGGCCGGGTTGCGGGATTCGGGGGTCGGATTGCGGGGCCCGGTGGTCGATCCCGTTGGTGGCCGGATGCGGTCCGTCGCTCGTCGGCACGTGTGGGCCGGGCTGCGCGGGCGGCCGCACGAACGCCGTGCGCTCGTCATCGGGTCCGGGCCGAGTCGGCACGGGCGTTTCCAGCGCGGGATGACGGTGATCGGCGCCGGGTTCGGGGCGGGGCCCGCCGATGGACGGATCCGCTAGGGCCGCAACCGGATTCGGGTCCACGGGTGCTGCCGGTGGACGCATCGGGCTCAACCCCTGCGGCGTGGGTCCGGGTGCGAGGCGATCGGCCGGTCCCGGCGGGTCGGGCAGCGGCGGCCGGTTCGGGGTGCGCTCCGGGGGCGGCGGCAGCTCCGGGCGGTTCATCCGCGTCGTGGGTTCGGCGGCCTCGGTATCGGGCGCGCTCGTCGGCGCGGGCGGAATCGGAGTCGGAGCCTGCCAGGCCGGGTACTCGGGCGACGGTCCCGGCGGATTCGGCTGTGCCGGGATGTCCTGGGACTCTTCGGAAAACGACTGCGGCGCACGATCATCGGCCCGCGAGCCGATGACGCCCTCGCCGCCCTGATCGCCGCCGTTGTTCCGGGTCGGCGAATTCTGGTGGGGCAGCTGGAATTCGCCGCCTTGACGATGCGGCAGCGGTGGCAGCTCCTCGCGCGCCTCGTTATTCGGCGGGTCGGACTCCTCGATCTCCTCGGCCCTGGGCTTGTCCCGGCCCCAGCCGATGCGGCGCTTCCTACCGCCCTCGGGCTCCTCGGATTTGCGCCGACCTCGCCGGCGGGCCGCGGACTCCTCGGGGATGAGGTCCTCCTGCGGCAGATTCTGGACCGGGGCCTCGTAGCCGACCTGCGTGACCTCGCTTTCGGACAGCCACGGCGGCAGCATCGGCAGGCCGTCGTCGTTACGACTCACAACGCACCTCGCAGGCGTACGAGCTCAGCTCCGCGGTGCCCGAGGGCGCTGCGCGCCACACTCGCTCGCTGCGCTCCCTCACGGATCCCCCTGGATCTGCTGGTACCGGATTACCTGGACAGCCGGTAGTTTACGCGAGCGAAAACGGCCGCGACGGACCTGCCGCCCGGTCGGACCGCCGGGACGGTTCGCCCGTGGTGCTGTAGCGTGCCTCACACTCGGCGCGCTGAATTGCCGAGTCGTTGCGAGATCGGGAGCATGACGAGATGGCGACAACAGTCGAAGACGGCCGCAGCGACGCGCGGCTGGACGAACTGCCGATCCGGCCGATCCACCGCAGGCTGGTCGCCCTGGTCGGGATGGGTCTGTTCTTCGATCTCTACGAGCTGTTCCTGGCCGGAACCATCACCGGCGTGCTGAAGCAGGAACTGCATCTGTCGACCTATCAGCTCTCGGGCATCCTCGCCTCGGCGTTCGCCGGGCAGTTCATCGGCGCGCTGGTGCTCGGCCGGTTGTCGGATCTGTTCGGCCGCCGCCGGATGTTCATGATCAATATCGGGGTGTACGCGGGCTTCACGCTGCTGGGCGCGTTCAGCCCGAACGTCTGGTTCCTGATGGCCACCCGGGCGCTGGCCGGGCTGGGCATCGGGGCGGAGATGACGGTCTCCGACACCTATCTGTCGGAGGTGATGCCCGCGCAGGTGCGGGGCCGGATGATCTCCATCGCCTACACCATCGGCTTCTGCGCGGTGCCGACCGTCGGATTCCTCGCGCGCTGGCTCGTGCCGCTGCGGCCGCTCGGCGTCGACGGCTGGCGCTGGCTGTTCGTGATCGGCGGACTCGGCGCCGCGCTGGTCTTCGTCGCGCGCCGGCATATGCCGGAATCGCCGCAGTGGCTGGCGCGGCAGCGGCGGACGACCGAACGCGTGCCGTTCGCGCGAATCCTGCGGCCGCCCTTCCGGACTCGCACGCTGCTGTTCTCCGCGGTGATGATCCTGCAGGTGTTCGGCTACTACGGCTTCGGCACGCTAGCCGTGCTGGTGCTGCAGTCCAAGGGCCTCACCGTGGTGAATTCGCTCGGCTATCTGGCCATCACCTATCTCGGCTATCCGATCGGATCGCTGCTGGCCATCCCGCTGATCGAACGCATCGAGCGCAAGTATCTGGTGATCGGCTCCACCGCGCTGATGGCGGTGTTCGGCTTGGTCTTCGGCTTCGCGACCGAGGTGCCGCTGATCCTGCTCTCGGGCGGGCTGTTCACGGTGGCCAGTAACGTCTTCTCCAACGCGATCCACACCTATCTGCCGGAATCGTTCCCGACCAGCGTGCGCGGAACCGCCTCGGGCGCGACCTATTCGCTGTCCAAGCTCAGTACCGCGGTGCAGCCGTTCCTGCTGCTGCCGCTGCTCGAACACCGCGGTTCCGGCGTGGTGTTCTCGGTGATTACCGCGGCGCTGGTCCTCATGATCGGATTGATCGTGGTGTGGGGTCCGCTGACCGGACGCGAGCCGCTCGACGCCGCCTAGCGGGGCCTATTTGGTCGATCGCATCACTCACGGGTAAGCTGGACCGGCGGTGCACCTATCCGCCGGTCGCCTCATGTCCGCATGTCGTTTCCGGTGAGTATCGCACCCGGTCGACTGGAGTGCACGACAAACTACAGTGATCAGCTAGCCGAAAGCCTAGCCAACCAGGCTGGGCCCAACCCGGATCGCGGAGGATATGGCGAAGAAGGAAGGGGCCATCGAGGTCGAGGGCCGAGTTATCGAGCCGTTGCCCAATGCGATGTTCCGGATCGAGCTGGAGAACGGTCACAAGGTTCTCGCGCACATCAGCGGGAAGATGCGGCAGCACTACATCCGTATCCTGCCCGAAGATCGCGTGGTCGTGGAGCTGTCGCCCTACGATCTGACACGCGGCCGCATCGTCTACCGCTACAAGTGATCGACGAATAGAGACTTCCCCGGTCGTTGGACCGGGGAACAACTGTGTTCACACCCTGTGAACCACAACCAGATTGGACGGACGTGAAGGTTCAGCCGAGCGTCAAGAAGATCTGCGAGAAGTGCAAGGTGATTCGGCGTAACGGCCGGGTCATGGTGATCTGTGACAACCTGCGCCACAAGCAGCGCCAGGGCTAGTTGTAGAGCACGATCGCAGTTCTGCTTGACAGAACAAAGAAGACCTCCCAGCGCCACTGGGTATCGCCGAGCCCGTGAGGGCGGATACCCAACCACCCCCGGTACGGAGGCCGGGGCCCCATACGAGGGGGCGGACAGGGAGCAGACCTCCGCAACCATTAAGGAATCGCCACCATGGCACGTCTGATGGGCGTCGATCTCCCGCGCGAGAAGCGCATGGAGATCGCATTGACCTACATCTTCGGCATCGGTCGTACCCGCTCCAAGGAGATCCTCACGCAGACCGGCGTCAGCCCGGATCTCCGTACCAAGGATCTCACCGACGACGATCTCACCAAGCTTCGTGACTACATCGAGAAGTCGGAGTTCAAGGTAGAGGGTGACCTGCGCCGCGAGGTGCAGGCCGATATCCGTCGCAAGATCGAGATCGGCTGCTACCAGGGCATCCGCCACCGTCGCCATCTCCCGGTGCACGGTCAGCGGACCAAGACCAATGCGCGTACGCGCAAGGGTCCGAAGAAGACCGTCGCCGGCAAGAAGAAGTAGGGATAACCGATGCCTCCGAAGAGTCGGGCCTCCGGCCCCAAGAAGACCCAGAAGTCGCGGCGCCGGGACAAGAAGAACGTCCCGCACGGCCACGCGCACATCAAGTCCACGTTCAACAACACGATCGTGTCGATCACCGACCCGCTGGGCAACGTCATCTCCTGGGCGTCCTCGGGCCACGTCGGCTTCAAGGGTTCGCGCAAGTCGACCCCGTTCGCCGCCCAGCTTGCCGCCGAGAACGCTGCCCGCAAGGCGCAGGAGCACGGCGTCAAGAAGGTCGACGTATTCGTCAAGGGCCCGGGTTCGGGCCGCGAGACCGCGATCCGCTCCCTGCAGGCCGCCGGCCTCGAGGTGGGCACGATCTCCGATGTCACCCCGCAGCCGCACAACGGTTGCCGTCCGCCCAAGCGGCGTCGCGTCTAAGCGGGAAGGAAGGTAATAGCAAATGGCCCGTTACACCGGACCTATCACCCGCAAGTCGCGTCGTCTGCGCGTCGACCTCGTCGGAGGCGACCAGGCGTTCGAGCGTCGTCCTTACCCGCCGGGTCAGCACGGCCGCGCGCGGATCAAGGAATCCGAGTACCTGATGCAGCTGCAGGAGAAGCAGAAGGCTCGCTTCTCCTACGGCATCCTCGAGCGTCAGTTCGCCAAGTACTACAAGGAAGCCCACCGCCAGAAGGGTAAGACCGGCGACAACCTGCTGCGTCTGCTCGAGGCGCGGCTGGACAACGTCGTGTACCGCGCCGGTCTGGCCCGGACCCGTCGTCAGGCCCGTCAGCTGGTCTCGCACGGCCACTTCGTGGTCAACGGCGTGAAGGTGGACGTTCCCAGCTTCCAGGTCTCCCAGTACGACATCATCGATGTCAAGGAGAAGAGCCTGCCGACGCTGCCGTTCCAGGTGGCGCGCGAGACCTTCGGCGATCGCCCGATCCCGGGCTGGCTGCAGGTCGTGCCGAACCGGCTGCGGATCCTGGTCCACCAGCTGCCGGAGCGTGCTCAGATCGACGTGCCGATCAACGAACAGCTCATCGTCGAGTACTACTCGAAGTAAGCCGTTCGAGCTTGCTGTCCTCGCCCCGTCATTCCCGGCCATACGGCCCGAATGACGGGGCAGGGGAAAACAATTCGTGGGTGTCAAATAGTGGGCGCCCTCTGAAGGAGGATCACAATGCTGATTTCACAGCGACCGACGCTGACCGAAGAGGTCGTGACCGAGAACCGGTCGCGGTTCACCATCGAACCGCTGGAGCCGGGCTTCGGTTACACCCTCGGCAACTCGCTGCGCCGCACGCTGCTGTCGTCCATTCCGGGCGCGGCCGTCACCAGCATCCGCATCGACGGCGTGCTGCACGAGTTCACCACCGTCCCGGGCGTGAAGGAGGATGTCACCGACATCATCCTGAACCTCAAGGGCCTGGTCGTGTCGTCCGAAGAGGACGAGCCGGTCACCATGTACGTCCGCAAGAGTGGCCCGGGCGCGGTCATCGCCGGTGACATCGTGCCCCCGGCCGGTGTGACCGTCCACAACCCCGATATGCACATCGCCACCCTGAACGACAAGGGCAAGCTGGAGATCGAGCTCGTCGTCGAGCGCGGTCGCGGTTACGTCCCGGCCGTGCAGAACAAGGCCTCGGGCGCGGAGATCGGCCGGATCCCGGTGGATTCGATCTACTCTCCGGTGCTGAAGGTGACCTACAAGGTCGAGGCGACCCGTGTCGAGCAGCGCACCGACTTCGACCGGCTCATCCTGGATGTCGAGACCAAGAACTCGATCTCCCCGCGGGATGCGCTGGCGTCGGCCGGTAAGACCCTGGT
The DNA here is from genome assembly GCF_044454005.1 of Nocardia sp. NPDC051570. NCBI lineage: Bacteria > Bacillati > Actinomycetota > Actinomycetes > Mycobacteriales > Nocardiaceae > Nocardia > Nocardia sp. NPDC051570. The sequence goes on from NZ_JBITDI010000003.1 coordinate 365,338, forward strand.
CGAGCTGTTCGGCCTGGCGCGCGAGCTGAACGTGGAGGCCGAGGGTATCGAGATCGGGCCCAGCCCGGCCGAGGCGGACCACATCGCCTCGTTCGCGCTGCCGATCGAGGATCTGGACCTCACCGTGCGGTCGTACAACTGCCTCAAGCGCGAGGGTGTGCACACCGTCGGCGAGCTGGTCGCTCGCACCGAGTCGGATCTGCTGGACATCCGCAACTTCGGGCAGAAGTCCATCGACGAGGTCAAGGTCAAGCTGCATTCGCTGGGCCTCTCGCTCAAGGACAGCCCGGCCTCCTTCGATCCCTCCAGCGTCGTCGGCTACGACGCCGCCAGCGGGACCTGGAGCGACAGTGGCTCGTTCAGCGACACCGACAGTGGCGAACAGGATTACGCCGAAACCGAACAGCTCTAGGCCGTCCTGCGGAGGCTTCGCCCCGCAGGACCCCGAAACTTCTCGGGGTGCGGCCCTTTCCTAAGGAGAACAACCAATGCCCAAGCCCAAGAAGGGTGCCCGCTTCGGCGGGTCGGCGTCGCACCAGAAGGCGATCTTCGCCAATCTGGCGACGGCGCTCTTCGAGCACGGTCGGATCACGACCACCGAGGCCAAGGCCAAGGCGCTGCGCCCGTATGCCGAGAAGCTCGTCACCAAGGCGAAGGCCGGCAGTCTTGCCGACCGTCGCGAGGTGCTCAAGGTGATCCGCAACAAGGACGTGGTCCACGAACTCTTCGCGAACATCGGACCGTCGTTCGAGGGTCGCGAGGGTGGCTACACCCGGATCATCAAGACCATCCCCCGCAAGGGTGACAACGCGCCGATGGCCGTTATCGAGCTGGTCCGGGAGAAGACCGTGACCAACGAGGCCGACCGCGCTCGCCGGGTGGCCGCGTCGCAGAAGCCGGCCGAGGCTCCGGTCGAGGAGGTCAAGGTCGACGAGACCGCCGAGGTGACCGAGGCCGTCGAGGCCCCGGCTGCCGAGGAGAAGGCCGCCGAGGAGAAGAGCGAGTAAATCGCTCCCTCGCATGACGCGCGAGCCCGCCGTCCCCTCCGGGTCGGCGGGCTCGCTCATGTTAACCAGGAGGTCGCTGTGATCGCCGAGGATCCGACCCCGCACACCGTTGCGGTTCGGGTACGACTGGATATCGGTTACGACGGCACCGATTTCACCGGTTGGGCCCGCCAGCCGGGCCTGCGCACCGTGCAGGGCGTGCTCGAGGAGTCGCTGAGCAAGGTGCTGCGCGAGCCTATCCAGCTCACCGTGGCGGGCCGCACCGATGCCGGTGTGCACGCCGAGGGGCAGGTGGCCCACTTCGACACGTCCGCGGAACCGGACGGCCCCAAGCTGATTCATCGCCTGGCCCGCTTCCTTCCGAAGGATGTGCGGGTCACCGGCATTCGCGTCGCCCCGCCCGAATTCGACGCGCGTTTCTCGGCCATTCGCCGCCACTACGCCTATCGGCTGACCACCGCGCCCTACGGTGCCGAACCGCTGCGGGCCCGCAGCGTGGTCCCCTGCCGCTCCGAGGTGGATCTCGAGGCGATGCGCGCGGCCGCCCGAAAGCTGTTGGGGCTGCACGATTTCGCGGCCTTCTGCCGCCGCCGCGAGGGCGCGACCACGGTTCGGGAGCTGCAGCGCTTCGATTGGGAGCGCGACGGCGATCTGCTCACCGCCTATGTCAGCGCCGACGCCTTCTGCTGGTCGATGGTCCGCAGCCTGGTCGGCGCGGTGCTCGCGGTCGGCGAGGGGCGCCGCACGCCCGATTGGGTGGCGGGCCTGCTCGACGAGCGCGAGCGTGCCAGCTCGGTGACGGTGGCCCCGGCGCACGGCCTGAGTCTCATCGGGGTGGACTATCCGGCCGATGCCGAGCTCGCGGCCCGCAATGCCCAAACCCGGGAAATGCGTACCGTTCCGGCGGGTGAGGGTTGTTGCGGCGGGTGAGTCGCGAGTTGTTGGGGTGGCGGGAGCGCCGCGGATGGCAGACTCGGCTTTCATGAGTCCGGTGAGTCGAGGTCGTAAGAAGGACAACAAGCAGAACGGGCGGGAACCCTCGCCCGAGGCCGAGGTCGTGGAGGAGATCGGGCCCGACCATCCCGCGGTGCGGGAGATGCTCGACAACGTGGTGGCCACCCTCGGGGAGTTCGAGCGGGTGGACGATCCGGTGGACGGGGAGTATCTGGCCGCCTCGCTGCTGGCGGTCGGTTACGGCACCGGCGAGGAGGCCACCGAGGTATTCGCGCAGCTGTTCGTCGCCGAGGCCGAGGAGTTCGGGCAGCCGGGGGCGCTGGCCTTCCTGCGTTGTGTCGCGGCGCTGACGCCGGAACCGATCCGGTCGCTGGCGACCGAGGCGGCGGATCGCCTTGTGGCGGCCGGAGTTTCGGCGCCGTCGTGGGTGGGCGAACTCGGCGAGCCGACCACGGCGGGGGAGTACTTCCGCTGGTCGGAGGGCGACGGCGTGGGTGCGGTGTTGTACGGCAGCTTCCATCGGGCCGGTCGCACCGACGGCTTCCTGCTGTTCGTCGACGAGGAGGACTGCGGTTCGGTCAACGATCTCGCGCCGTTCGTCAGCGAAGAGGCCCTCGCCGAGGCACGCCGGATGACCAATGAGGAGGAGCCCGTCCCCGAGGCCCCGATTCCGGCCGGCGAATTCCGCTGGCGGGTCGAGGCGGCCCTGGGCGTGCGGGAATCCCATGACCGCGAGGTCATCGAACTGGGCATCGAACCCTCACAGCCCGAGGAGGACGATATCCCCTACGAGGTGACCGATGTGGTCCTGCGCGCCCGCCTGCGCGCGCTGCCGATGCCCGCGAAACCCCTTCCGGCGCACGTACATCCCGCGTAGCGGATGCCAGTGACGACGAACGGCGGCCGCCGAGGGTGGCCGCCGTCGTCGTCGGAATAGGGACGGACGTCTCCGGGTTCGCATGGAACATGACGACTCAGGGACTCGGTAAGTACGGCGTATGGGCTCATGCCTCGGCATTCACGCCGGAGGGCGTGCGCGAGCTGGAGGGTCTCGGGTACGGGGCGGTGTGGCTGGGCGGCTCGCCGGAGGCGGGTCTGTCCGTTGTCGACCCGCTGCTGGAGGCCACCGAGGCGCTGTCGGTCGGCACGAGCATCGTCAACATCTGGTCGGCCCCGGCCAAACAGGTCGCCGAATCGTTCCATCGGATCGAGGCGCGGTTCCCGGGTCGGTTCATCCTCGGCATCGGCGCCGGACATCCCGAAGCCACCGATGTCTATCGCAAGCCCTACGACGCGCTGGTCGAATACCTCGACGTGCTCGACGATGCGGGAGTGCCGAAGCAGCGGCGGGCGCTGGCCGCGCTCGGCCCGCGTGTGCTGGAGCTTGCCCGTGATCGCACCGCCGGGGCGTTGCCGTATCTCACCACCGCCGAACACACCCGCCAGGCCCGCGAAATCCTCGGTCCCGATGCGCTTCTGGTGGCGGAGCACAAGGTGCTCGTGGACACCGATCCGGTGCGGGCCCGGCTGACCGCGCGCCCGCGGGTCGAGTTCTATCTGAATCTGCGGAACTGCGTGTCGAACCTGAAGCGCCTCGGTTTCTCCGACACCGATGTCGCCCACCCCGGCAGCGACCACCTCATCGACGCGCTCGCCCTGCACGGCACGGTCGACCAGGTCGCCGACTCGCTCGTCGCGCATCTGGCCGCGGGTGCGGATCAGGTTGCCCTGCAGGTGGTTTCGGAGGACATCCTGGGCACTCTGCGCGCGCTCGCCCCCGCGCTGGCCGAGCGCGGCTGACTCAGGAGCGGACGAGGCGGGCGATGGCGTCGGTGGCCTCTTTGATCTTGGCCTCCGCCTCCGGTCCGCCCTTGACCGCGGCGTCGACCACGCAGTGGCTGATGTGATCCTCGAGCAGGCCCATCGCGACCGCCTGCAGCGCCTTGGTCATGGCCGAGACCTGGGTGAGGATATCGATGCAGTACTTTTCCTCCTCGACCATGCGCTGCAGGCCGCGGGCCTGGCCCTCGATCCGGCGCAGGCGCTTGAGGTAATCGTCCTTGGCCGTGATGTAGCCGTGGGTGGCGTGGTCATGGCAGGGCTGGCCGGCCGTGCTGATGGGGTCCTCGGTCACGAGTCTCCTGCCGTCGTTCCGATGATATACCCCCCTAGGGTACAACATGCTGGGCGGATTGTCAGAAAGGCTCCCGACCGTGATCCGCTCGGGCGCGGCGCGGGCCGGTAGGTGAGAATCGGGGCATGAGTTCGGTTCCCCGCCCCGCGCTGGCCATCATCGGTGGCAGCGGCTTCTACGACTTCTTCGGTGACGACGCGACCACCCTCGAGATCGATACGCCCTACGGCGCGCCGAGCGCGCCGATCACCGTCGGTGATGTCGACGGCCGGCAGGTGGCCTTCCTGCCCCGCCACGGGCGCAAGCACGAGTACTCGCCGCATACCGTGCCGTATCAGGCCAACATGTGGGCGCTGCGGTCGATCGGCGTGCGCCGGATCTTCGCGCCCTGCGCGGTCGGGAGCCTGCGCGCCGACTGGGGGCCGGGCACCGTCGCGGTGCCCGATCAGCTGGTGGACCGCACCTCCGGTCGCGCGCAGACCTACTTCGACAACGGCGGCATCCACGTCTCCTTCGCCGACCCCTATTGCGACGAGCTGCGTGCCGCGGCAACGGCTTCGGCGGTCGAGGAGCTGCCGCTGAAGCCGACCGCCACCATGGTCGTGGTCCAGGGCCCGCGCTTCTCCACGCGCGCGGAGAGCCGCTGGTTCGCCGGACAGGGCTGGGAACTGGTGAACATGACGGGCCATCCCGAGGCGGTTCTGGCTCGTGAACTCGAAATGTGCTATGCCGCAATCGCTCTGGTGACCGATCTGGATGCCGGACTGGAGTCGGGCGCGGGCGTCAGCGCCGCCTCGGTCTTCGCGGAGTTCGAGCGGAATCTGGTGCCGTTCAAGAAGCTCGTGCGCGGCTCGGTGGCGGCGGTCGAGGGGACCGAATCCTGCGAACGCTGCCGCGTTCACGCCGGTGTCGCGCTGCCGTTCGAACTACCCTGATTCGATGCGTGTGTTGCTGACCGGCGCGGCCGGATTCATCGGCTCGCATGTCCATCGCGCCCTACGCGCCGCGGGCCACGAGGTGGTGGCGATCGACGCGCTGCTCGCCGCCGTGTACGGCCCGGATATGCCCGCGCCGGAGGACGTTTCGGTGATCGACATCCGCGAACCGCAGGCGCTGGATCCGCTGCTGCGCGGGGTCGAGGTGGTCTGCCATCTCGCCGCGGCCGTTCCGCCGGGTTCGGCCTCCGTCGAGACCGTCACCGCGGCAATGCCTTCCGCGCCTCGGGAGGGCGAGGCTCGCCCGGGTGGGCTGGATCTGCAGGCCGGGCCGGTCTACGCGACACACAACGATCTGGGAACGGCCGTGCTGCTGGCCGCCATGGAGCGCGCCGGGGTGCGGCGGCTGGTGCTGGGATCATCGGTGTCGGTGTACGGCGAGGGCCGCTACCGGGGTGCGCGCGGCGGCGTGTACCTCCCGGTCATGCGCCGCCGCGCCGATCTGGATCGCGGCATGTTCGATCATCGCGCGCCGCGCACCGGCGAGATCCTGACCTGGGAGGCGGTCCTCGAGGACGCCGCCACTCGCCCCCGGACCGCCTATGCCGCAAGTAAATCGGCGCAGGAGAACTACGCGCTGGCCTGGGGGCTGGGCACCGGCGCGGCGGTGACGGTGCTGCGCTATCACCACGTCTACGGCGATCCGGTCGGCGAGAACGCCGCCGCGGCGGCGCATTCCGGCGTCGCGGCCCGGTTCCGCGCCGAACTCGCCGCGGGCCGTGCGCCGTTCGTCTTCGAGGACGGCGGCCAGGTCCGGGATTTCGTGCATGTGCGCGATGCGGCCGCCGCGACCCTCGCCGCGGTGGCGCATCCGCTGCCCGGTTTCGTACCGCTGAACATCGCCTCCGGACACCCGATCACGCTCTGGCAGGCGGCCTCGCTCATGTCGCGGGCGCGGCGCGGGCCCGAGCCCGTGGTCACCGGCAACTATCGGCTCACCGATGTCCGCCATATCGTCGCCCACCCCGAACGTGCCCGCGAGGCCCTCGGTTTCAGCGCCCGCATCGCCCCCGCGGAGGGCCTGGCCGAATACGCCACGGCCCACGCCCGCTAGTCCGGGCGCAATTCCATTCGGACGAGGGCGAATTCGGGCGGCGCGGCATCGGGCGGGCCGTAGGGCAGTGGGGACACCTCGGCGTCGACCGTCAGCCAGCCGCCGTCCTCGGCGACCAGGCGCAGACCCGCGACGGTGTGTGACGGGGATCCGGACAGAATATCGGTGCGTGCGGCCAGGATTCGGGCGCGATCGTCGGGATGCGGCATGGTCCGTTCGTCGGTGGCGCCGGACCAGCGCAGGCCGGGAACCGGCGTGCTGATCCAGCGGATCAACCGCACGTGGGCCGTGTCGACGACGGCCAGATACAGCCCCGGGTTGGCGTTGACCAGCGTGTCGACGGTGGTGGCCTCGAACGATTTGCCCTGCGGCGGAACGGTATCGGTGATGTCGAGGATCAGTCCGTGCCAGCGCCGCGGATCGGCGGTGATGTTGCGGGCGGCCAGCAGTCCGGTGCGCAGCCCGATCGGTGTGCGCACGCAGATATCGCCGTGCCAGCGCGAGCCGGGCACGGCGCGATTGATCGCGGCGGCCAGATCGAGGGCGCCGTCGAAACGTTCGACGTTGGTGAACATCTCGGCGCCGACCCAGACCGAGCGCTCCGGTTCGAAGGCCGGGCCCAGCCCCGCGGTACACATCTCGAAGCGGCGGGATCGGCCGTCGAGGACGAAGGGCGCCAGCCGCGGCCGCCGCGGCGGCTCATTCGCCTGGCCCACCCAGAAATGCAGGCCGTGTACGCGATCGCTCGGTCCCACAAGGGGTATCGCGTGCGCATGCCCGCGCGACCACGCGTGCCGGGAGCGCGGCAGCTCGCGTACGGTCGGCGCGCGCCGTTCGTAGGCCTCGACGACCATCGGCAGCAGTTGGGACGGCAGGGTCCGTGCCAGCGATTTCCATTGCCGCGGTGCGCTGCCCACCGCCAGCACGGAGGCGGCCTCGAGTCCGTCGAAGGTCTCGATCAGCAGCCAGTCACCGACCACCACCTCGTGCGCCCCCTCTCTCGAAATCGCCGGTACACCCGTTATAGCCAGCGAATATCGTGCACCATCGGTCTCGCGGCCGGGCATGAGGGTAGTCCTCACGGTCGGATCGCGGCCCGATTAGGCTCGCGCCATGGACAATCCGCTGCGGCTCGAGGTCATCGTCGCCAGCGTGCGGCCCGAGCGATTCGCGCCCGTGGTCGCCGACTGGTTCCTGCGCACCGCGCGTGCCGATCAGCGTTTCGACGTCGATGTCATCGATCTGGCGCACACTCCGCTGCCGACCGATCTGTCGATGACCCCGGAGGTCGGAGCCTATCGCGAACGCCTGTCCGCGGCGGACGCTTTCGTCGCGATCACCTCCGAATACAACCACGGCTATCCGGCCTCGCTGAAGACCGCGCTGGACACCGGCAAACGCGAATGGCGGGCCAAGCCGATCGGATTCGTCGGCTACGGCGGGCTGTCCGGCGGATTACGCGCGATCGAGCAGCTGCGGCAGGTGGTCGCCGAGATCCATATGGTCTCCCTCCGCGAGACCGTGAGCTTCCACGAGGCCAAGCGGCGCTTCGATGCCGATGGCAATACCCACGACGGCGCGGCCACCGATGCGGCCGTCCGCCTGCTGGGTCAATTGGCTTGGTGGGGTACGCATCTGCGCACCGCCCGCGCGGCCGAACCGTATCCCGGCTGAGAGCATGCCGGGAACTGAGGATGCCGCGATGCCGGGAACTGGGGATGCCGCGATGCCGGGAACTGGGGATGCCGCGATGCCGAGAACTGGGGATGCCGCGATGCCGGGAACTGGGGAGGTGGCTACTGGTGCGCCATGGCGCGGCGGCCGCGCGGGTGGCCGATGTAGGTCGTTTCGCGGGGGATCGAGACGATGTTGAGGTCGACCTGGGCCGTGCCGGTGCGTAGCACGACGTGATTGCCGTGGGCGCCGGGCTGCTGGATCGATAGATCGGGGCGGGTCGCGGGCCAGCTCCTCGGATCACCGGCCAGGAAGATCGTGGTGACACCGGCGTGTGGCGGGGGCCCCATCACCCCGTCGACGACGGCCGCGGTGAAATCGGCGTCGCTCTGGTGGGTTTCGACCGCCAGCGCCAGCCGCTGCGGATTGCCGACCGTGGTGACCAGCTGTTCCCAGGCCTGCGGGCGGTCGGTGCGCACCAGCACCCGCTCCCCGACGGCCAGCGCGCGAAACACCAACTGCTGGGCCAGATACAGCTCCCCGGAGACATAGACCGACGAAATGCCCTGTCCGACAAGGCGTACGGCCACACCATTGCCCTTGTCGTCGGAGCCGATCAGCTGACCGCAGCCCGAGGAGGGCAGCCGCAACGCGTCGATCGCCTCGGTCGGATACTCCGCCAGCGGCACCACCTTGTCGACACTCGGTGAGGCGATGGGGAAATGCGCGAGCAGACCCTGGCGGTGGCGTCCGGCCATCGACACCATATGCCTGCGCTTGGCCTTCTCCGGCAGCTCGCGTGCGGTCAGCCGCCAGGCGGCGCCGATGCGTACCGAATCGGCGGAGCTGCCCGGCCGCAGCCGCACCGCGACCGTCGTGCCGCGCGAGGGCGCGACCCAAAGCTGTGCCAGCAGTTCGGAATCCAGCTGCCGGGGATCGACCGCGGCGCCGATGTTCACGCTGTTGCCCAGCTCGGCGTAGCGCCACTTCTGGCCGATGCCGGTGCGCGGATCGACCCCGGCGCTGATCTGCCGGACGGCCGTGCGGATCTCGGGCGCGGTCAGCACGCGGGACGCGCAGTCGGCATCCTCGAGCGTGCGCACGATGCGCTGGGTGGCGATGGTGACCGCCCGCGAGGCGCCCTCGGTGCCGCCGCCGCGGCGATCGGCCGCATCCGGGCAGGCCAACGCGTCGAAGCCGATCGCCAGCCAGACCGTGCGATGGGCCGTCGCGGGCAGCGGGCCCAGCAGCGATTCGTAGATCGGGCCCGCGGGCGTACCGGAGCGACTGCGGTGGCCGTGGCTGATGATGTCGATGCCGCTGAGCAGAATGTCGTGCTGGCTCAGGCATTGCGCCAGCTCGGGCAGCGGCAGCAGATGCGAGGCGTGTACGGCGCTGCGGTCGATGCGGGTCAGCCCGCCCTTGGGCGGCAGCACCTCGACCACGGCGACGACCCGGCTGCCCTCCCAGTACAGGCCGAGCGATCGTCCGTCCGGGCCGCGGAAGTCCACGGTATTGCCGATCTCGTAGTCGCCGCGCGTCCAATAGCGCCAGATCGTGGCGATCCAATCGGCGACGGTCCGCTTGGCCAGGGGAATCAACAGCACCAGCCCCGCGCCGACCGCGGCGGCCAACGCGTACCACCACTTCACGTGCACGGCCAGCACGATCAGACCGACGATCAGGCCCAGCAGCTGTGCCGCCAGCAGATTCGGCAGCGAGATCCGTCCAAACAACGGGCTGCTGTCGGTCCCGCCTGCTCCGGCCATCGTCGTCCCCCAAGTACCCGGTATCGGCCTGTTGTCGGTGGCCGAGCTGAACGTCGGTCCTGCTGAACTGTACTGTGTTCTGCGAACGCGAGCACTTGTCGGGGGAGGACACATGCCTTCAAAGCCCACCACTCGCTGGCAGATCAGCGGGTACCGCTTTCTGGTCCGGCGGATGGAGCATGCCCTGGTGCGGCGGGATGTGCGCATGCTGCACGACCCGATGCGCTCGCAATCGCGCGCCTATACCGCGGGCATCGTGCTGGGCGTCGTCGCGCTCGCCGGCTGCGGTGTGCTGGCGCTGCTGCGCCCGCAGGGTTCGATCGGCGATAACAAGATCCTGGTCGGTAAGGATTCCGGCGCGGTCTACGCGGTGATCGACGGCGTCGTGCATCCGGCGATGAATCTCGCCTCGGCCCGCCTGGCGACCGGTGAACCGGCGAAACCGGTGTCCATCAAGGAATCCGAGCTGTCGAAGAAGCCGTTGGGCGCGCTGATCGGCATTCCGGGCGCTCCGGCATCGATGAACTTCGACACCGGCGGCAAGGGCCGGGCGTGGACCATCTGCGATGAGCTGCGCAACGACGGCAGCAATGCCGTCACCACGACCGTCGTCGCGGGGGATCTGTCACTGGGGGACAAGGCGTCCGCGGCGGGGCACGGTAAGGCGCTGCTGGTGCAGGGGCGCGATTCGGCCTATCTGATCTACGACAATCGGCGCGCGCGGGTGAATCTCACCGATCCGGCGGTACTGGACTCATTGAAGATCCGCGGCATCGCGCCGCGTCCGATCAGCGAGGGGTTGCTGAACTCCATTCCGGAGGTGCTGGAGATCAAGCCGCCCAAGATCGATGATCCGGGCGGGTTCCCGGCGGGCTACACCCTCGGCAATCACCGCATCGGCGATGTGGTGCATGTGGCCACCAAGGACGAGTACTTCGTGCTGCTGCGCGACGGCATTCAGCAGATCTCGCCGATGACCGCGGATATCATCCGCTACTCCAACCCGTCGACGAGCCGGGATCAGGAGGTCGGTCAGTACGAGACCTCGCAGGGTGGCCCGCCGCATATCAATGTCCTTCAGGTGGCGAACTATCCGGATACCGCGCCGGCCATCATCGATGCCAGGGATCAGTCGGTCGACTGCCTGTCCTGGAAGCCGCTGTCGGGCGCGACCGATAAGTCCGACGGCAGCAAGCGCGCCGAACTGTCCCTGATCACCGGGCGTTCGCTGCCCATTCCCGATGGCACGCAACCGGTTCGGCTCGCGCAGGCCGATGGCCCGGGCCAGGTGGTGAGCGCCTTCTACAAGACGCCCGGCGCCGGTGTCTTCGTGCAGACCACGGGCATCGAGCCCGACAGTCAGCGCCGGGACGCGATGTTCTACGTCTCCGATACCGGTGTCCGCTACGGTATCAAGAACGCCGACGCCGCCAAGGCGCTGGGTATGGATCCCGACCACGCGAAACCGGAACCGGCGCCCTATCCGATCGTCGGACTGCTCGCCCCCGGCCCGTCGCTGGGCCGCGAGGAGGCCATGGTCGCCCACGACGGCGTCGCGCCCGACGCGAATCCGGCCAAGCAGCTGGTGAAGCCCAAAGACACTCAGCCACAACAGAACTGATCAGGCGGCCGGAGTCGTTCGGGGAAGGGCGCTTTCGCCGGTGCCGAAGCGGATTCCCTTGGCCTCCTTGCCGATCAGGGTGAGCAGGCTGACCGCGAGCAGCACCGGCACGATGGTGACCGCCAGCGCGAACGGGTAGCCGTGGCTCTCGGCCAGGCGCTCCTGGATCGGCAGATTCAGCGAGGCCAGCAGATTGCCCAGCTGATAGGTGACGCCCGGATAGAAGCCGCGGATGGCGTCGGGCGACATCTCGGTCAGATGGGCAGGCACGACGCCCCAGGCGCCCTGCACGACGATCTGCATCAGGAATGATCCGAGGCACAGCATGGCCGCGGCATGGGAATAGGCGAACAGCGGCACGATCGGCAGGCCGAGCAGCGCGCAGAAGACGATGGTGTAGCGGCGTCCGTAGCGCTGGGACAGGGTGCCGAAGACCAGGCCGCCGATGATCGCGCCGATGTTGTACACGATCGCGATCCATTTCGCGGCCGCCGTCGACAGTCCGGCCCCGCCGTGATCGGTCGCGGACAGGAAGGTCGGATACACGTCCTGGGTGCCGTGGCTCATCCAGTTGAAGGCGGTCATCAACAGCACCAGATAGACGAACCGCCGCACCACCATCGGATTGGTCACGATGGCGCGCAACGAGGTTCGGGTGACCCGCATCCGCTCCCGCGACCGCTCCCACACCTCCGATTCGCCGACCCGGGTGCGGAGGATGAGGATGATCAGGGCCGGGATGATCGACAGTCCGAACAGCCAGCGCCACGACAACCCCAGCCAGTTCATCGCCAGTAGTGAGGCGAGCGAGGCCAGCAGATAGCCGAACGAATAGCCCTCCTGCAGCAGTCCGGAGAAGAAGCCGCGGCGTTCGACGGGGATCTTCTCCAGGGCCAGCGCGGCGCCCAGACCCCATTCACCGCCCATACCGATGCCGTACAGCAGCCGAAGGACCAGCAGCACAGTGAAATTCGGCGCGAAGGCGCAGGCGAATCCGATGACCGAATAGAAGGCGACATCGGCCATCAGCGGGATGCGCCGCCCGACCCGGTCGGCCCACAGCCCGAACAGCAGCGCGCCGACCGGTCGCATGATGAGGGTGGCCGTGGTGAGGAAGGCGACGTCCGCCTTGGGCATATCGAAACTCTTCGCGATATCGGCGTAGACGAACACCACGAGGAAGAAGTCGAAGGCGTCCATCGTCCAGCCGAGCTGCGCCGCGAGGAAGGCATTGCGTTGATCGGCGTTGAGCCGCTGTCGTGGTGCTCGTGACATGATGGCTCCCGCTCGAACGTCGCTGCCTTACGCATTCTGCGCCGAACTTCGCGTACGCGTGGCGGATCGGTGGGGCCGGGCCTAATCGTGTTCGCGCACACCGAATCTGCGGCGGAGGGGGAACGAGGCGAGGTAGCCCAGGACCAGCAGCACCGCGATGACGGCGGTGCCGATCAGCGCCACATCGCGCGAGGTGTGATCGGGCGGCGTCGGGGTCGCGGGCACCGGAAGCTGCATCGAGCGTCCGACGATCGAGCTCGGCCGCTTCTCCAGCACCGTCTTCGGATCGATGGTGTGGGTCAGCGCCGCCATGGGATCGATGACGCCGAAGCCCTCCAACGGATTCCAGCCCTCCGGTGGTCGATGCGCGGTCGCCTCGATGCGCTTGATCACCTCCGGTGCGGACAGTTCGGGGAAGCGGGCGCGCACGAGCGCGGCCAGGCCGGATACATAGGGTGCGGCGAAGCTGGTGCCGCGCAGCGGGTTCGGGCCGTTGCGGCCGACCGTGGCATTGGCCAGGCCGGCGCCGTTCGGATCGAGGGAGACGATCTGCTCACCCGGTGCGGCGACCCCGACCCACGGGCCGGGCACGGTGAACTCCGAGGGCTGACCGTTGAGATTCACCGAACCGACGGCCAGGACGTACTTGTCGTACCAGGCGGGGGTGACCGCGACGGCCAGGTTGTTCCACAGATCGGCGGTCGGATTGATCGGGTCGATGCCCGGATTGCCCTGGCACTGCTGGGTTCCGCCGCCGCCCTGCGGATCGGCGTTGCCGGCGGCGGCGACGATCACGACATCCTTGACCTCGGCGGCGTACTGCACGGCCGCGCCGAGGGAGGCGTCGTTGAGAGTGGCGGGGCCGCAGGCGACCTCGCTGATGTTGATGATCCGCGCGCCCATATCCGCCGCATGCCGCACGGCCGCGGCCAGCGTCGTCGTCTTGCCCACGCCGCCACCGTTTTTGGGATCGTTCGGATCGACCTGGGTGTTCTTGTACCGGTAGAGCTCGGAGGTCTGGCGGATCGAGATGATCCGCGCGTCCGGCGCCACGCCCGCGAAACCGTCCCGGTCCGAGGGCTGCGCGGCGATCAGGCCCGCGACGATCGTGCCGTGGACGTCGCAGTCCTCGGTGCCGTCACTGGTTCCCACGTAATCGCCGCCGCCGATCAGATCATGCAGTCGCGGATGCCGGGCCACGCCGGTGTCGATGATCGCGACCGTCTGCCCCGCGCCGCGGCTGAACTGCCAGGCATCGGTGATGCCCAGGAACTGTTGTGCGGGAGGATGTCCGGGAGAGCTGATCGATTGCGTTCCGGTGCAGGGATTGCCGGTGGGTTCGGTCGGCTCCGGCGAGGACGGATTGCCGTCGGCGGGCAGCGCGCCCGGATTGATCGGCGGCGGACCGCCCGCGACCGCGGCGGGCGTGCCGATCACCGCGGACAGGCCCGTCACGGCCGCCGTCACTGTGACGGCGGTGGTCCGGCGAACGAATGTGCGCGTGTTCATGGCGAACTCAGAGCGAGCGAACGAGTGTGTACAGCTCGGCCACCCAGAACACCAGCGGCACGACCGCGGCGACGAAGGCGTATTCGAGCAGTTCCACCGCGCGCCGCATCGGGGGAGTGGCCTGCTGATTGGGCACGATGATGCCGAGCACCAGCCCCCCGACCAGCATCACCATGGCCGCGCCGAAGACGGCCAGTGGCTGGTTCAGGGTGAAGGCCGCGCCGACCATCATGATCAGCACGATGGCCGCGCCGCCGGTGATCAGCACGATGGCCTGTTCCGCACCGGCGTAGGTGCGGCTGCGGAACATCAGCACGATCGCGCACACCAGCGCCAGCGCGATGCCGGGCCAGTACGGGCTCGACGCCCGCGGATCGGTGGCGGCCAGCGCCCCGACCGCGGTCACGATCGCGGTGGCGGTGACCAGTCCGGCCAGATACATCCGGGCGCGTTCGGATTTCGCGCGCAGCACCTCCATCGCCGGCAGGGCCCGATGGTCGTCGGGATCGTCCTCGGTCGGATCGATCGGGGTGCCCGGCGCCGGCACGGGCGGCAGGGGCAGCTGCGCCAGCAGCATCGAGGCCCGCGGCGCGAGCGACAGCGCGCCGAGCCCCAGCGCGGCGGCGACCGCGCCGATGGCCTTGTTCGGCTGGGAGGTCAGCAGGCCCACGAGGCTCGCCGGAACCGCGAAGATCGCCAGCGTGGTCGCGCCGATGAACAGCGCCAGGCCCACGCCGCTGACCCGCCAGGCGAGCACCGCGGTCGCGCCGACGAGCACCGAGCCGAGCAGCAGATTCGCCCAGCCGTAGTGATCGGGCACGATCAACATGCCCGCGGCGAATGCCGTCGGCAGCGCGCAGCCGCCCAGCACCAGCGCGGTCGCTCGATCGCCGTACATGCGGCTGAGTACCGTGCCCGCGATGACGAGCAGGATCGTGATCACCGCGGCCACCGAGCCGGGAATCCAGCCGGGTAACGCGTCCGGTGCGGCCAGCAGGCCCGTACAGCCGACGAGCATGGTCAGCACGGCGATGATCGAACCGGTGATCCGCGCGATCCGCGGCGACCAGGTGCGGAAATGGTCGGCGTCGGCGATCGCGACGTTGTACATGATGTCGTCGAAAAGCGGTGCGGGCGCGACATGGTCGGCGCTTTCGAGCATGAGCAGCTCGCCGTCGCGCACACCGTGCTGGCCGAGGCTCAGAGAACTGGAGAAGGGCGGTTGACCGATCCGCGCCAGCACCCATTCGGCCGGCTCGAATTGTTCGCCGGTATTGTCGAATTCGTTGGTGCGACTGTGCTGGGCGACCATATCGACGACGCTCGGAATGACAAGTGCCACCGACACATCCACGGGAATGGCCATATCGACCTGGGTGTGTTTGGCAAGAATGGTGACCCGCGCTAGGTCCGGCGCCCGGACGATTCCGCGGCTCGCATCTTCCTCGATGTGCTCCAGTCGCGCGTGCGTCACGCTTCCCCCAACCTCATCTCTACCTCGTGTTTCCGCGGCCGGACCGGTTTGCGGTCGCGCGGTTCATCCGTGCAGAATGCTGCCCGAACTGTACGACATGTCGGCAGGGCCCTCTACACTGAGGCCGCAGTACAGTCGCCGAAGGGGGATCTTGCGTCGATGAGCACCGTCCGGTTCCAGCGTCGCCAGCGCCGGGAGGTTCCGCGCTCTCCGGGTGGTGAGGTGACGCTGCAGCCGCCTCCGGAGATCCCCCGGGCGATACCAGGCAGCTTGTTCGGCAAACTCATGCCGGTCGTGATGGTCGTCGGCATGGTCGGCATGATGGCGCTCATGTTCACCCGCGGTGGGGGCATCGCCTCCAATCCGATGAGCATGATGTTCCCGATGATGATGGTCTTCTCGATGGTCGGCATGTTCGCCGGCCAGGGCGGGAAGGGTCAGAAGGCGGCCGAGGCCAACGAGGATCGCAAGGACTATCTGCGCTACCTCGACCAGGTCCGCAGGGATGTCGACGAGACCGCCTCGCAGCAGCGAACCGCGGTCGAATGGAGCCATCCCGAGCCCGGCCTGATCTGGATGCTCGCGGGCACCAGCCGCATGTGGGAGCGGCGCCCCGGCGATAAGGACTTCTGCCACGCGCGCATCGGCCTCGGCGGCCAGCGGCTCGCGACACGGCTGGTCGCGCCCGAGACCGGTCCGGTCGAGGAATTGGAGCCGATCGCCGCGGTCTCGCTGCGCCGATTCGTGCGCACCCATTCCACCGTGCCCGATCTGCCGACCGCGATCGCGGTGAAGGGTTTCGCGACCATCCAGCTCAACGGCGACCGCGCTCAGGCCCGCGATATGACGCGCGCGATGCTGTTGCAGCTGTGCATGTTCCAGGCCCCGGACCAGGTGCTGGTCGCGGTGGTGTGCGGCGCGGACACCTCGCGCGAGTGGGAGTGGACCAAATGGCTGCCGCATAATCAGCATCCGGAGGCGCAGGACGGCGTCGGCGCCGAGCGCATGGTCTACGGCTCGATCCGCGACATGACCACCGGACTGAGTCCGCTGCTGCACAATCGGGTTCGCTACTCCCGTAATCAGCCCGCCAACCAGAATCTTGTGCATATCGTCATCGTCGTCGACGGTGGTCTGCTCGAGGCCGAAGAGGATTACCTGCGGGAGTCCGGCTTCGAAGGCGTCACCATCGTCGACCTGTGCAATTACGCTCCGCGGCTGGCGGTTTCGCGCGGTATCCAGATGGTGGTGGAGAACGGCGAATGCGTCGGCCGCGGCGCCACCGGCAATATGGAGCGCTTCGCTCTGATCGACCGGATCAGCGAGCGCGCGGCCGAGCAGGTGGCCCGGCGGCTCGCGCCGTTCCGGGTGGCCGTGCAGCGCGGCGGCGATGCGACCGCTGAGGAGTCCGAGGCCATCTCCTCTTGGTCGCAGCTGGTCGGCCTGGGCGATATCGGCGCGTTCAATCCGGAGACCGGCTGGACCCCGCGCTACGGCCGCGACCGGCTGCGGGTGCCGTTCGGCGTCGGGGCCGACGGCCTGCCGGTCTATCTGGACATCAAGGAGGCCGCCGAGAAGGGTATGGGCCCGCACGGCCTGTGCGTGGGCGCCACCGGTTCCGGTAAGTCGGAATTCCTGCGCACCCTGGTACTTTCGCTGTTGGCGACGCATTCGCCGGATCAGCTGAACCTGGTACTGGTCGACTTCAAGGGCGGCGCCACCTTCCTCGGGTTGGAGGGCGTGCCGCATGTCGCGGCGGTCATCACCAACCTCGAGGAGGAAGCCGACCTCGTCGCCCGTATGCACGACGCCCTGGCCGGTGAGATGAATCGCCGTCAGAATCAACTGCGCCAATACGGCAACTTCAAGAACGTCACCGAATACGAGGAGGCCCGGGCCGCCGGCGCCGATCTCGATCCGATGCCCGCGTTGTTCGTGGTAATCGACGAGTTCTCCGAACTACTCGGCGCACATCCCGATTTCGCCGATCTGTTCGTCCAGATCGGTCGCCTGGGCCGGTCGCTGCACGTGCATCTGCTGCTGGCGTCGCAGCGCCTGGAGGAGGGGCGGCTCAAGGGCCTGGAGTCCCACCTGTCCTACCGGATCGGCCTGAAGACCTTCAACGCCAACGAATCTCGCCAGGTGCTCGGCGTGCCCGACGCCTACAATCTGCCGGGTAATCCCGGCGGCGGCTATCTGAAGACCGATACCGGCGAGATCATCCGCTTCCAGGCGTCCTACGTCTCCGGTCCGTATGTCGGCGGCGGTTCGCAGCGCGAGGTCACCCAGGCGGGCATCGTCGGCGGTGAGATCGATGTCAACGCACGGCAATTCAGCGCGAATACCGTCTCCTTCCGCCCGAGTGACCGCGTTCCGGTGCCCCAGCAGTCCATGGTCGTCGAGGCCTCGGAGGAGGGCGATAAGACCACGAATCTGGAGATGCTGGTCTCGCGTATCCGCGGCCAGGGGCGCGAGGCGCACATGATCTGGCTGCCGCCGCTGGACAAGCCGTCGACACTGGATTCCCATCTGCCGCGCTCAATCCTCACCGGGGAGCACAATCCGGTGGCGACCCTCATCGCCCCGATCGGTGATGTCGACAAGCCGTACGAGCAGCGCCGCGAGGCCCTGTCGGTCGATCTGTCGGGCGCCCGCGGCAACGTCGCGGTGGTCGGCGGCCCGCAGTCCGGTAAGTCCACCGCGCTGCGCACCTTGATCATGGCGATGGCGCTGACCCATACCGCCGAGCAGGTGCAGTTCTACTGCCTCGATTTCGGTGGTGGCACCTTGGCGAGCCTCGAGGGCCTGCCGCATGTGGGTTCGGTGGCCGGACGTCTGGACCGCGACAAGGTGAGCCGGACGATTCAGGAGGTCACCGCCGTCCTGCGCCAGCGCGAGATGCGGTTCCGGCAGCTGGGCATCGAATCGATGGTGGAATTCCGGCGGCTGCGGGCGATGGATCCGTCGAGCAGCCCCGCCGCGGCCGGCGTCCAGGAGGATCCGTTCGGCGATGTGTTCCTGGTGATCGACGGCTACAACAGCATCCGGCAGGATTTCGACACCCACGAGCAAGCGATCATGAACCTCGGCGTGCAGGGCCTGTCCTACGGCGTGCACGTGGCTGTGACGCTGTCGCGCTGGGCCGATGCCCGGCCCGCGCTCAAGGATCAGATCGGCACCCGCGTCGAGCTGCGGCTCGGCGATCCGATGGATTCCGATCTGGGCCGCAAGAATGCCGCGCTGGTGCCGACCGGCCGCCCGGGCCGCGGTATGACCCCGGAATGCCTGCACATGCTGACCACCCTTCCCCGAGTGGACGGCGATTCCGATCCGACCACGCTGAGCCGGGGCGTGGCCAATGCCGTCGAGGCGATCGCGCGGGCGACGCCGGGACGCCACGCGCCTGCCGTGCGCATGCTGCCCGCACTGCTGCCGCGCGATCAGCTGCTGCATCACCTCGGCGGCTGGCTGGCCGGGCTCAATCCGCAGGCCAAATGCCTGCAGATCCCGATCGGTTTGAACGAGGCCGAACTCGCCCCGGTCTTCCTCAATCTGGTCGAGCATCCGCATATGCTCATCTTCGGCGACGGCGAATGCGGTAAGACCAACCTGCTGCGCGGGCTGATCCGGGGCATCGTCGAGACGAATACCCCGGAGAACGCCAAGCTCATCATCGGCGACTATCGCCGCGGCCTGCTCGGCGTCGTGGAGGGCAGGCATGTCGCCGGTTACGCGCCGTCGTCGCAGACGCTCGAGGCGATGATGGCCGAATTGGTGACCATCCTGCGCCAGCGCATGCCGGGCCCGGATGTGACCCAGCAGCAGCTGAAGGATCGTTCGTGGTGGTCGGGCCCGGAGATCTACGTGATCATCGACGACTACGACCTGGTCGTCACCTCACAGGGCAATCCCGTGTCCATTCTCACCGAGTACCTGGCGCAGGCCAAGGACATCGGTTTCCATCTGATCATCGCGCGGCGATCCGGTGGCGCCTCCCGGGCGATGTTCGAGCCGCTGATCTCGCGGATGAAGGATGTCAACGCCGCGGGTCTGATCATGAGCGGCAGCCGGGACGAGGGAGCGTTGCTCAGTACCGTCAAACCGAGCGAAATGCCCCCGGGCCGCGGCGTGATGGTCAGCCGTGCCGGAAATCACCTCATTCAAACCGCATGGGCCGCGCCGTCATGACCGCCCTGGCGATTTCGCCGCGGAGATGGCACCCTCAGACCAGATCGAACGTCGGTCGGCGTGAGAGGGGGGACTGTCAGTACATCCGATAGGGAACCACCGACGCGGTCGTTGCGTCCAAGGGGATAGAAGAACTCGACCTAATTCCTCACTGCGTGTAGCGGTGGGCGATCCGAAGGAGTCACCAGATGCCGTTCCATGCCGAAGCCGCGGAGCTGCAGAGTTTCGTCAACGAGATGAAGCAGAAGCACGACACGATCATGGGAATGATCAAGAACTCGTCGATGCATGCGCAGTCGCTGCAAGGTCCCGCTTTCCAGGGTGCCGCCGGACAGGCTTTCCAGTCCACGTTCGATCACTTCCTGGGCGCGGCCAACAAGATGAACGACGCTCTGATGCGTAACGCCGAGAACCTGAACACTGCCGGTCAGAAGTATGCGGATCTCGAGGAGCAGAACCTGGGCAATCTGCGTGCCGTCGGCGGCACGCTGAACATGTCCTGATTCCGGCTATCCACAGTATTGCGATACCAAACTTCCCGGAGGAATTCCAATGTCTGATTTCGGTACCATTTCCTACGACTTCGGTGCCATCGACGATGCCGGTTCGGGTCTGAAGACCGAGGCGATGAACATCGTTTCCGCGCTGGAGGAGATGGAGAAGAAGTTCCAGACCTTCGTCAGCTCGCACTGGACCGGTAGCCAAGGCGCGGAGGCGTTCACGCAGGTTCAGGGCAACTGGCGTCAGCAGTCGGACGAGCTGATGACGACGCTCGCTCAGCTCGGCACCAAGACCGTGGACGCTGGCCAGGGTATGCAGGGCACCGATGTCCTGGCCGCCAAGATGCTCCTCGGCTAGTCGATCACCCCGTCGTTCGGCCGCACCTCGAATCGAGGTGCGGCCGAACGCATGTCAGCGGCTTCGTGGCGTATTTACCGACATCGAGCTGATTCAGATCGATGACCCGATCGCCGACGGCCGGGTCGGGGGCGTCCGAACCGCATGCGACCGCGAGGCTCAGCAATGTGGTCAGACCGGCCGTCAGCAGCAGTCGAATCACAGGCTGCACGCCCTCCCCCTCCTCGCGTCGGTCTCGCGGCATACTACTTCAGCCGCTCGCGACCTTCGGGTTCAGTTCTCGGGCACGGTCATTCGGGGAAGAACGCCGGATCCGGTTGACAGGTCGCATCGGTCGCGGGAAAGGCGCCGGTGGCCAGATACGCATTGGTGATGTCATTGAGACAGGGACTCAGGCCGACGCGGAAGGTGCCGTGAATCCTGGTGTCGGCCAGGGTGATCATGCGCGAGGCGGGCAGATCGCGGTGCAGGGCCTGCGCCTCCTGATAGGCGGTGCGAGTGTCGTTGGTGGACTGCAGGATCAGGACGCGGGTGGGATTGCCGATGGTGGTGGGCGGCTCGACCGGATCGGGCCAGAAGGCGCAGGCGGTGATGTTGTTGGCGAAGGCGCCGAAGACCGGCTGACTGGGCCGGGCGCGTTCGATATTGGCGTAGTACCAGGCCGGGTCGCGCGGGGCGGCCTTGTCGCCACACATGACCGCGGCCATCCCCGAGGCCTGGACCGGGACGGCCGCGCTGATCTTGGACTTCAGCCGATCCATATCGAGCGGCAGGCCGGAGACGCCATCGGCGATCATCCGGACCACCTCGGCGAGGTCGGCATCGAGCTGCGGATTGAGCAGCAGGGCCAGCAGCATCATCGGGACGGTGTGCTCGTCGACGAGGTAGCCGCTGCCGACGACGGGATGGCCCGCGGCCCGGTGCACGACATCCTCGACGAAGGCGCGCACCTGCGGGCCGGTGGTGCCGAAGTGGTAGTCGGCATCGTGGCGCGCGGCCCAGTTCGCCCAATCGTCCAGGCCCGCCTCGTTGGCCGGACCCATATCCTGAAACATGCCCAGCCAGTAGCGATCCGGATCGACGGCACTGTCGAGCACGATGCGATCGCTGCGCTCGGGGAACATCTGCGTGTACACCGAGCCGAGATAGGTTCCGTAGGACGCGCCGTAGTAGTTGAGCGTGGGCTCGCCGAGGACGGAGCGTATGGCGTCCATATCGCGCGCGGTGTTGCGGGTCGTGGTGTAGCGGGCCTTCTCCGGATCGGGAGCGACACACGAACTCGCCAGTGCGGCGGCCAATGTGGTGTCACGGGCATAGCCGAACAGATCGAAGCCCGCCGAGAACAGCATGGTCGGCAGTGGCAGCGCGCAATTCACCGGATCGGATCGGCCGATGCCGCGCGGATCCATGCCGATCAGATCGTATTCGGCCCGCACCTCGGGGGACAGGACCTTACCGACGCCGACCATCATCTCCAGGCCGGGCCCGCCGGGCCCACCGGGATTGGACAGCAGGATGCCGCGCCGCCGACTCGGATCGGTCGCGGGAATGCGGGAGATCGCCACGGTGACCCTGCGTCCGTCCGGCCGGGAATAGTCCAGCGGCACAACGACTCCCGCGCACTGCGCCCCCGCGTCGTCGAGAATCGGGTCGCCACAGGGCTGCCACTGCAGGCTCTGATGCGCGAACCAGGGTCCGGTATCGGCCGTCGCCACCGGCGCCCCGCCCGCAAGCCCGGCGGCCACCACCACCCCGATCACAGATCGACGTACCCACCCGAGCGGCATCAACGAATCTCCTGTCCGCGACCGTCCTCGGCGAAAAGCGTACCGGGGCCAGGAAGGAGGTGCGGGCGTATCGGGGACGTTCGGGCGCGCTCAGTGTTTCGGAGGGTGGAATTGCCAGAGCAGGTCGCCGCCGCGGCGGGTGTGGGCGCGGTGGATGAGCGCATGGAGGCGGCGTTCGCCGCCGAGTGCGCCGAGGTGCGTTCGGTATTCGGCCAGGGCGCGGAATTGGGTGGCCTCGTGGTTCGGGGTGACCGCTACGGCGCCGACGGTCCACTGGTCCGGATGGATGCGCAGGCCGAGTGCGGTGGCGGGGTTCGGGCCGCCGATCAGTAAGGACAGTGCCGCCATTCGGCAGCCGAGGCCGACCCCCGCCCAGCCGGGGGCGTCACGAAAATCGAAGCGCCGCAATCGGGCCACGGGATGGCGGCGTCGGCAGCGTTCGGACAGCGCGGCGAAATCCTCGTAGAACAGCAGCCGCCGCGACGGCGCGGCGCCGAGTGCCGCGACAGCGACCAGCACGTGATCGATCTGATTGCCGATCCCCAAGGGCGCCAGTACGATCGCGTCCGAGTCCAGCGCCTCCTCGATCGCCTGGCGGACCACCGCGACCTCCGGACAGGACGCGATATCGGCGGGCGGATGGAACGCGCCGAACGACCCGAGCGGCGGCGGTTCCCGGAAGAGCCGCTCGAACAGTCCGAGCCGCTGCGACCGCGCGCCGAGCACCTGCAGGGCGCGATCGTCCTCCGCGCGCCGAACGACGTAGTCGGCGAAGGCTTCTCGACGCCCGGAATGGCGGGCGTCGTCGCGGGCCGCGCTGAATACGGTCAGAACCTCGACCGGCTGGCCGAATTCGACCCGGGCGGCGATCAGCGCGCCGACGGTGAGTACGGCGTCGTCGAAATGCGGTGACACGACGACCATGCGGTCGGCGGCCCCGAATGCGTCCGCCACCTGCGACGGACCGGTCATAGGCAACTCCTCCTCACCGCGCGGGAGCTGCCCTCATCACATGCCGTCCGCGCCGTGAGCCTCCTCACCGTACCGACGCGCCCGAATCCGCTCAATGGATTCGGCCGCGCGTATCGTCGACCGGTGAGGTTTGTTCCGCGCCTGGCGCTGTTCCTGGCGATTCCGGCCCTGCTGTTCGCGGCGCCGTGGTGGCTGCTCGTCTACACCGCGACCAGCGGACCGTTGCTGTGGATCGGCTCGGCGATATTCCTGCTCGGATACGCCTGCCTGCCGGTCACGATGCTGCTCGGTCACGGGCGGACACAGTCCGATGCCGCGGCCGTCGTGGGCGATGCTCTGCTCGGCATCGGCTGGGTGCTGTTCACCTGGTCGGTGCTCGGCGCGCTCGCGCGGGCGGTGCTGATCGTGGCCGGGGTCTCCGATCCGCTGCGGTCGCGGGTGGTCGCGATCACGGTGCTCGTGATCGCCGCGGCGCTGATCGGCTGGGGAGCGGTGGAGGCGCGGCGGGTGCCCCGGATCCGGAATGTGACGGTGCCGATCGCCGGCCTGGGCGCCGGATTCGACGGGCTGCGCCTGGTGGTGATCACCGACACCCATTACGGTCCGTTGAACCGGTTGCGCTGGTCGGAGCGGATGGTCGCGGCGGTGAACGCACAGGACCCCGAGATCGTCTGTCATGCGGGCGATCTCGCGGACGGTTCGGTGGCGCGGCGGCGGGCGCAGGTCGATCCGCTCGGCAAGGTCGAGGCCGCACTGGGCCGGTTCTACATCACCGGCAACCACGAGTACTACGGCGACGCACCCGGCTGGATCGAGCATATGGCCGGGCTCGGCTGGCAGCCGCTGCACAACGAGCATCGCGTTCTCGAGCGCGGCGGCGACCGCCTGGTGATCGCGGGCATCGACGATCCGACCGGCGTGGCACTGCCCGGCCACGGCCCCGATCTGCCCGCCGCGCTGTCCGGTGCGGCGGGTCTGCCCGTCGTGCTGCTGGCCCATCAGCCCAAGCAGATCGCCGATTCGGTGAAAGCCGGTGTCGCCCTGCAGATCTCGGGTCACACCCACGGCGGTCAGATCTGGCCGTTCCACTATCTGGTCCGCCTCGACCAGCCCGTCGTGGCGGGCCTGTCCCGGCACGGATCCACCCATCTCTACACCAGCCGCGGCACCGGCTTCTGGGGTCCGCCGCTGCGCGTCTTCGCGCCGAGCGAGATCACCGTTCTGACACTGCGGGCCTGATCACTCGGTGAGCTCGAGCCCGCGCAGGAATCCGTCGCAGACGGGTGCGAGCGCGGGCCGGGTATCGGCGGTGGATTGGCAGCCGATGCTGGCCTGGGTGGTGTCGTCGGCGATGACCTGCCAGCGGACCGTCGTTCCGTCGCTGGGGAATTCGTCGTAAGCCAGCGCCCGGCGGCCGCCGATCGCGGGGGCGGGATGCAGCGGGCCGAAGGTTCCGGCGG
The DNA here is from genome assembly GCF_044454005.1 of Nocardia sp. NPDC051570. Taxonomy (NCBI): domain Bacteria; kingdom Bacillati; phylum Actinomycetota; class Actinomycetes; order Mycobacteriales; family Nocardiaceae; genus Nocardia; species Nocardia sp. NPDC051570. Next base: position 390,069 of record NZ_JBITDI010000003.1, read on the forward strand.
GGCGCTGGCGGATCTGGGCCTCGAGGGCCGTGGCCACATCGTCGAGGGTGGTGCCGGGGGACAGTGTCTTCTGGATCACCGTGATGCGCTGGTGGGCGGCGACTGTCGGTGTCAGATCGATGCGGCCGTCGGATTGGCCGGTGATCTGCCAGCCCGCCGGGATGTGGATCCGCACGCGGCCGATCTCGCGCACCTCGGGTTCGGCGGCGGTTGTCACGGCGGGTGGGACAGCGGGAGTCGCCGACGTCGGGACCGATGCCGTGGGCGAGGAATTATGGTGCAGCACGGCAACACTCACGCCCGCGGCGACGACCACCGCGACCGCGACAGCGCCCACGGCGAGGAGGATGCGGTGCGGGCGCTGCGGGCGGACGGCCTCGGCGCGCTCGCGCAGCGAACCGACCCATTCGGTCGACGGCGGTGCCGGTGGCGTGGGATTCGATATCGGCGAGCGCACGCTCCGGATCAGCTCGGCTCCCGCGATGGTGCGGACATCGACGGGGAATCCGCACTGCCGGGAAATGGCCTCCCGCAACGTCTCCAGTAGTCCTTCTTCCGAAACTCCCAGTGCCACAAGATAGTTCGGAGTTCGACCGGCGAGCAGCCGGGCCACCACCGCGGCCACCGCATCCGGTGCCCGCCCCTCGGCGATATCGGCCGCGCCCACGGTCGGCTCGTGTTCGCACGCCTCGATCCAGCTCTGCTGTCCGGACCGGCCGACCAGGGTCACCGTCGTCGACAGCGGGGACAGCTCCAGCACCGCGATGCGTTGTTGCTGACCGATGCTCGCATTCAGCGCGGCCGCGCGCAGCGCGAGGGGTTCGACCGTGACCTCGGCGGCCAGCCGTCGCCCCGCGGCCTCGACCGCGTGGCGCCGCCGCATCCCCCATTCGGAGGGGGTGACGACGGTCAGCCGATCGCACGGTCCGGACAGGCGCAGATTCGTCAGCACCGCACCGAAGATCGTGGCCAGCGCGTCGGTGGTGGTCGGCAGTGCGGGGCCGAACGCGATCCGATCGGCCGCGGCCAGCCGCACCACCGAGACGGCCGGATTCTGCGGCACCAGCGGCTCACCGACCACGAATCCCGCGCGGTCGCTGGTCGGCACGATCGAGGGCGGGGCGTCCCAATGGGTCGCCGCACTGCGTGCCCACAGCCGGGTATCGGTCAGGGCCACTTCGACTGTCGACATCAGCGCGATGCTACCCACCGACCGGCTGCCTTAACCTGTTCCTGTGCTGAGGACCGTGCGGCTGTGCCCCGGGAGCCGATTTCGTTGAGGGATCGGCAGGTCGAGATCGTCGCGGGTAACCATGTCGCGGTGCGGGTCGCGGGCGCGTTGGTACTGGTCGCCCATCGCGAGCCCGGCCGGGTGGGCGCCCGGTCACCGGCCCTGCGGGCGGCCGAGGCGCTGGCGCGGCTGGTATCGGAGGCGGCGGGGCAGACCGTGGGAAGTCCGGGGCGGTCGGTGGCGCGGGAGGTGAGCCGCTGGCTCATGCGCGAGGCGGAGCGGTTGTCCCCGCGGCGGCCCGTCGAATTGGGCATTCTCGCCCCCGTCGATACCGGAGGTCTGGCGATCCTGTTGCACGGCGGGGTGACCGCGATGCTGTCCGGTGCGCGCGGGGTCGAGTACCACCGCGGCGTCGACGCGGCCTTCACCGTCGATCGGGTGGCCCTACCGCCGGAGCGGGCGGCCGCGCTGTTCGTCGACGATGAGCGGGGCCGGATTCCGGAACTGCCGCCGCGCGGGATCGGTTCGCTGGTCGAGGGCATCGCCCCGGCCGCGGGCGCGATCGTCTGGTTCGAGGGTGAGCGGCCGCCCGAACCCGCCCTCGCCGGTCCCCACGGCGGCACCAATCCCGCTCCCGCCCCGGATCCCGAACTCGAACGGCGACTCGAGGCGACCGCGCGCGCCACCGCGCTGACCGTGAAGGTGCTCGGATTCCGGTGCGCCCGAGCGCATCCCAGCGATCCGCGCTCGGCGTTCTGCACCGTCTGCGGTATGCCGGTCGATCAGACCCAGCAGCCCGCCGAGGTCGTCCGCCCGCCGCTGGGTCTGCTGCTGCTCGACGACGGTATGACCTATCTGCTGGCCGCGGATGCGGTGCTCGGCCGCGATCCGGAGCATTCCGAGGCGGTCGGACGCGGCCTGGTGCCGTTGAAGATCGACGACACCTCCGGCGGAATGTCGCGTGCGCATGCGGAAATCCACCTGGTGAATTGGGATGTGCTGGTCGTCGACCGCGGATCCACCAACGGTACTCGCGCCCGGCTGCCCGGCTATCGGGACTGGATTCGGTTGCAGCCCAACCAGCCGCTGGCCCTGGTGCACGGCGCGGAGGTCATGCTCGGTAACCGCGTGTTGCGTTATGAGCCCGCCGCCCCGCCGCCGTTCGGATGATGAGCGGGGTCAGGAGTACCGGGCCTCGCAGGTCTGCTGGGTGCCGAGTACACCCGCGCGGAAGGCGTCGACCCGGGAGAAGCCGCTGGGTACGGTCTGTCCCTTCACATCGCTGGCGGCGAGGCCGTCGGTGAGCAGGCCCGAGACGGCCTTGTCCAGATCGCCCGCGGTCAGGGTCAGCTCGCCCGGTTTGAAGACGTGATCGGGGTCGGCGAGCCGGGTCGAGATCACTCCGGACAGACAGGCCGCGCGCAGACCCGCCTTGGCCCCGGCGAGCAGTTGGCCCGCATTGCCCTGCACCGCGAGGGCGTATCGGGACACGAAGACCACATAGGCGTCGTAGTCGCCGGTCACTCGGGTCGGAAAGCCTTCCTGCTCATCGTTGTTCGGTGCGCCGCGCCGGGCCAGCGCGGGCACGTCGGTGCCGATGGTATTGGTGGCGGGGCAGTAGGTGACCGGGACGGTGTCGGCGCCGTTGCGGCAGTGCAGTGTCGCGCCGTGATAGTCGTAGGACGGCTGGTGCGGGACCGGCATGATGTTCGCCATCTGCCGACTGAGCTTGATCAGATTGTCCTTGGTGATGGCGGCCCCGGGATCGCCGGTGTCGGCGGCGAAGCTGCTCGGCAGATTCTTGCGGCGGCGGGTGATGTCCTTCATATCGATCGACTTGCACGCCTTCGGCCCGTCGGTGAAGCCGATCTGCACGGCGGTCACCCGTTCGAACGCCGAACCGTGCACCGCCTCCGGATCACCGGGATCGGCATCGCGGATCGAGACCGTCGCCGCCAGCACGTTGTTGAGGCCGTCCGCGGTGTTGATCGTGAAATGCCGTGCCTTGTTCTCGGCCACATGGCGGATGAAGGCGCCGGCGAAGCAGTCGGCCTGCTGCTCCTTGACGATCACCGGATCCTTGGCCGAGACGATGCGCGACATGGTCTGAATGGCATGGCCGTATTCATGGGCCAGCACCATCACCACGGCCATCTTGCCGAAGCTGTCCTGCATCATCGGCAGCAGCACACCGCGATCCCAGCCGATGGTGTTGTCCAGTCGGCAATACGCGGCGTTCACCAGGTGGTAGGTGGTCTCCTTGCAGAACTGCGTCTCCTGGGTGCGTGGCGCCTTGGCCGTCCAGGAGTCGAGCTTGGTGACCGGGACGAAATCGCCCTCGAACTCGTTGTGATACTCACTCTGCCAATAGCTTTGGATATCGTCGATGGCGTTGAGGGCCAGCTTGTCCATCTCGCCGTTATCGCCGCCGGTGGCGGTCAGCGGGGAGTCGGGCACGCCTTGGCGAGGTCCGCTCGGGCCGTAGGTGGGGGGCAGTCCGGCCACCTTGAACGGATCGTTGTAGATCGATACCGCTCGGCCGCTGACGGTCATGGTGCATCCGGCGAGCAGGGTGGTCGCCAGTGTCAATACCGCGAGCACGGCGATCATCCGGCTTCTCGCCACCATCGACTCCCTCCCCGGGCCGGTCACATCTCGGTTTCGCCACGTCCGACAAGGGTATTGAGGGCAGCGACGACCGCCACCCGTGTCGGGACCATCGAATAGTATCCGCCCCATGTCAGCACCGGCCGCGCAGAAGATCACCGTGCGCCACGAGGGAACCGATCGCGTCTTCGACGCGACGCAGCACATCACCCTGGGCCGCGCGCCGGAGGTGACCCTGTTCGTGGACAGCCCGCTGGTGTCCCGCGTGCATGCCACGCTCGCCTGGCAGGGTAATGCCTGGGTGCTCACCGATAACGCGAGTACCAACGGTGTGTTCGTCGAGGCGCGGCGAGTGACCGGGCCGGTGTCGATCGATCGTCCGATGCTGGTGCGCCTCGGCGATGCGATCTCCGGGCCGCTGCTGCATCTGCTGCCCGCGCGCACGAATCCGCCCGCACCGCAGCGCCCCGTACCGGCGCCCGGAATCCCGGGCCCGTCGCAGGCGCGCCCGCACCTCCCGCCGCCCGCCCGCCCGTCGATCCCGACGCCGAATCATGGTTCGCCGCAACGGCCCGCGCCGCCCCCGGTGCCGAATGTCGTCATGACCGCCAAGGCCGACAGTTCGGCGCTGCCGCCGCTGCGGGCCCGCGCCGCCACCGCCCCGATCGCCCGCGCCGACCGCATTCCCGCCGACGGCCTGACCATCGGCCGCACCAGCGACAACCAGATCGTGGTCAACGATCCGCTGGCCTCGCGCAAGCACGCCCGCCTCGTCAAGGCCGGCGAAGGCCTGGTCATCGAGGATATCGGTTCGGCCAACGGCACATTCGTCAACGGCCGCCGCGAGCAGCGGACCGCGCTGCGCGAGCGCGATATCGTCACGATCGGCAATATCGACTTCGTCGTGGCCGACGGCGCGCTGGTGCACCGCAAGAAGCCGGTCGCCGAACAGGGGCTGCACGTGCACGGCATCGGCTTCGCGGTGGAGGGCAATAAGCAGCTGCTGGTCGATGTGAATCTGGCCGCCGGGCGCGGCACGCTGACCGCGCTCATCGGGCCGTCCGGCGCGGGCAAGTCCACGCTGTCGAAACTCATTGCGGGATCGACCCATCCGTCCGCCGGTGTGGTCACCTTCGAGGGCCGCAATCTGCATGCCGAATACGAGGCCATGCGCAGCCGAATCGGCATGGTTCCGCAGGACGATGTGCTGCATCGTCAGCTCACCGTGCGCCAGGCGCTGGGCTTCGCCGCCGAGCTGCGGCTGCCGCCCGACTCCACCCGGGCCGATCGGCAGCGGGTGATCGACGGTGTGCTGAAGGAGCTTTCGCTCACCGAACATGCCGACACCCGGGTGGATCGACTCTCCGGCGGCCAGCGCAAGCGCGCGTCGGTCGCGCTCGAACTGCTCACCGGCCCGGCGCTGCTCCTGCTGGACGAGCCGACCTCGGGTCTGGATCCGGCGCTGGACCGACAGGTGATGACGATGTTGCGCGAGCTCGCCGACGCCGGGCGCACGGTCATCGTCGTCACCCATTCGGTGGCATGCCTGGACATGTGCGATCAGGTGCTGCTGCTGGCGCCCGGCGGTAAGACGGCGTTCTGCGGGCATCCGGGCGCGGTCGGTCGGTTCCTGGGCACCAGCGATTGGGCCGAGATCTTCGCCCGGGTCGCGGCCGATCCGGATCGCGCGTTCGCCGACTATCGTTCGCGCCAGGCCGCCGCGGTGCCGCCACCGCCACCGGCCGCGCCGCCCGGGGTGGCCGGTCAGCCGCCGAAATCCAATGGCCGCAAACAGTTCTCGACGCTGTCGCGGCGGCAGGTGCGGTTGATTCTGGCCGATCGGGGCTATCTGGCGTTCCTGGTGGTGCTGCCGTTCGTGCTCGGCGTGCTGTCGCTGGTGGTGCCGGGCCGCAATGGTTTCGGGCCGGGGCCGCTGGTCTCGCTGCCGGACGGTTCGCTGGTGCCCAGCGGTGGCAGCGAGACCCAGCAGCTGCTGGTGGTGCTCATCCTCGGGGCGTGTTTCATGGGGTCGACGCTGACCGTGCGGGATCTGGTCGGCGAGCGACCGATCTTCCATCGCGAGCGCGCGGTGGGCCTGCTGCCGTCGGCATATCTCATGGCCAAGGTCATGGTGTTCGGCATGGCCGCGCTGCTGCAGTCGGCGGTGCTGGTGGCGATCGTGCTGGCCGGGAAGAATCCGCCCGGCGCGGGGACGCTCGTGCCCTCGGGCAGTGTGGAGCTCTACATCGATCTGGCCGTGACCGCGGTGACGTGTGTGGTCATCGGGCTGCTGCTGTCGACGATCGCGAAATCCAACGAGCAGGTGATGCCGTTGCTGGTGGTCGTGATCATGTGCCAGCTGGTGATGGCGGGCGGCATGATCCCGGTGACCAACCGGGTGGTGCTCGAACAGCTCTCCTATCTGTTCCCCTCGCGCTGGGGATTCGCCGCGGGCGCGTCCACGGTGGATCTGCGCGGCCTGTTCGCCGGTGCGCAACCGGACGCGCTGTGGCAGCACACCCCGGCCTTCTGGCTGCTGGACCTCGTGATGCTGGTGGTACTGACCGCGATCCTGTCGGTGCTCACGTGGTCGAGGCTGCGACTGAAGAAGGTCCCATCGTGAGCGCGCCGCGCACTGCCCCGTCGCGCGTGTCTCGCGAATGGCAGGCACACTAGTGCGTGTGACGGCTCGAGTTGGGGCAGTGCATCTCGGCTGGGATGTGGTGTCCGTGGCCGCCGGCGGCGGTGGGACACCGATACGCCCGGTCCAGGTGGAAGGCACATATACGCCGCCGGCGTATCTGCTGGCGGATGCGTCGGGTCGGCTGCACACCTCGGGTGTGGAGCGGCAGCGTCCCGATCTGGGTATCGCCATCTCCGATGTGCGCGATGTCCTGGGCCATCAGCAGATCCGGGTCGCGGGCGCGACCTGGCCGGTGGAGCTGGTGCTGCGCGCCCGGCTGTACAACCCGCTGGCCGCGGTCGGCAAGTATCTGCGCGGTAAGCCGGATGTAGTGGCACTGCCGTATCCGGACGACTGGCCCGATGAGCGGGTCGACGAATACTGCCGGCTCGTCGAGCTGCTGGACGTGGTCACCGAACCGTTGCCGGAATCGGTGGCGCTGTCGGGATATGTGCGCGCGCTGGGTCTGGTGCATCCGCCGGAAGCGGGTCGCCGCCCGGTCGGCGCGACGGGTGTGTACTCCGACGGCCGGATATGTCTGGTGGTCGCGGTGCACGGCGACGACGAACAGCCGACCGAATCGGTCGGGGTGCCGATCGCGCCCGACGCCATGCGCGAGGCGCAGTCGGCCGATAACGTGGTGATCGAGGTGATGGCCGCGGCCCGCCTGATCGGCGCGGACACCTCGACCGTGCTACTCACCGGCAATGTCTGCTTCAACGATGCGCTGCGCCTGGCCTTCCAGAATCATCTCGGCCACCGCCTGCGCGTCGCCGACCATCCGATGCACGCCCTGGTGCTGGGCGCGGCACATCTGCTGGTCAGCGACAGCGAGGCCACCGACGGCGAATACCCGTCCGGGCCCGGCGCACCACCCGATCCGCGCGGCCCGCAGGGCAATTCCGGGCCGAATCCGGGCCCGCCGCACGGCATGACGGGTCCCCAGGTCAATCCCGGCTCCGGACAGGGCGGTTCGGCCGCGCCGGGCAACACCGGCTCGCAGCCGCTCGCGAGTCCACCGGGCGCGGGATCCGCGGACAGCGCGGGTTCGGGCCAAGGGGGTGTGGGTCCGTCGGGGAATTCCGGGCCCGGACACGGGGTGTCGGACATGCTCGGCCCCGGGCCGACGAATCGAACCACGGGACCGGGCGCCACGGATACCGGGCGGCACGCCCTGCCTGCCATCGGCATGGCAACGTCGGAGCAACAGTCCGGCCGGCACAGCTGGCGGCCGCCGGAGTCGGCCTCGGCCGAGGCGACCCGGCAGCTCGGCGGCATGCGGCCGGTCGATCAGGGACCGCGGCATATCGTCCCGCACGCGCAGCCGCCGCATCGCCAGCCGGAGCCGCTGACCCGGCAGCCGGAAATGGTTCCCCGGCAGCCGGATTCGCCGCCCGTCGAGGGTCGCCACGCCGCCCGCGAGACGACCTATCCCACGGCCGAGGAGCCGACCACTCGGGTCGTCCGCACACCGGGCACGGCCCTCGGGGACCACGGCAGCCGATTCACCCGCCCGCCGGGCGCCGCCGATGAGGTCACCGTCGTCACGGGCCACCGATCCGAATCAGCCGGCCCCCGCGCCGCCGCGGGCTGGACGCCCCCGACCGCGTCGGAGCACGACGACGAGGAGGGCGACCAACGCCGGGGCAGGTTGTGGAACAAGGTGAAGGACAACCTGTTCGGCGCTCCGGCGATCGTGGGCGCGGTCGCGCTCGCCGCGGTCGCCCTGCATTCCGGCGGTGAGCCCGAACACCAGTCCCGCCCCGCCGACGCCGTCGCCCCGATCGACACCGGGACCGGCGTCGACGCTGTCGCACCGGCCGCCGCGGGCACGGTGGACACCTTCGATGTGCGCTCGGTCGACACCCGCTCCGACTTCGGCGCCTGGCCCGCGATCGAACAGGCCGGCCGCATCCCGCCGACCATCCCGGAATGCGCGCTGACCCCCTACACCCATCCCGGCGCGGGCCCGCAGGCCATCGATGAGCACGGCTGCGCGCAGCTGGGCCTGGACAACCTGCGCTACCTGGTGCCCACGCTGCCCGCCATCATCGATCCGGGCCCGCCCATGCATATCTAGGACCGATTTCGGCGGGCCGTGGCCCCGCTGGTATCGTGGGCCGCTGGCGTGCGGTACGTCGCGGTTCATCCGTGTCGTCGCACGAGCCCCCGGGTCTCCACCGGCCGCCGGGATCGCTCGACCGTTCGCCTGGCCGGCAGCCGAACCGACAGACAAGGGATGCACTGTGCCTACGTACAGCCCCAAGGCCGGTGACGTGACCCGCAACTGGTACGTCATCGACGCCACTGACGTAGTGCTCGGACGCCTTGCCGTGCAGGCAGCGAACCTGCTGCGTGGCAAGAACAAGCCGACCTACGCTCCGAACGTCGATGGTGGCGATTTCGTCATCATCATCAACGCCGAGAAGGTTGCCGTCTCCGGCAACAAGCGGCAGAACAAGCACCTCTACACCCACTCCGGATACCCGGGTGGCCTGAGGTCCCGGACTGTCGGGCAGCTGCTCGAGGGCCGGGCCGACCGTCTGGTGGAGCGTGCCGTCAAGGGCATGATCCCGAAGAACAAGCTGGGTAACCAGATCGCGGGCAAGCTCAAGGTCTACGCGGGCCCGACGCATCCGCACGCCGCACAGCAGCCCGTTCCGTTCGAGATCAAGCAGGTGGCCCAGTGACCGCTCCTGAGGAATTCAACGACGAGTTCGTCGTCGAGGACACCGCCGTCGAGGTCGTGGACGAGGGTGCGGGCTACGAGGGTGAGGCCGAGGCCGAGTTCACCTCGTTCACCGCCGCCCCGATCGTGATCGACCGCCCGGTGCAGACCGTCGGCCGCCGCAAGGAGGCCGTGGTCCGCGTGCGTCTGGTTCCGGGTACGGGCCAGTTCGTGCTGAACGGCCGCACCCTGGAGAACTACTTCCCCAACAAGGTGCACCAGCAGCTGGTCAAGTCCCCGCTGGTCACCGTCGAGCGCGTCGAGAGCTTCGACATCTTCGCCCGCCTGGTCGGCGGCGGACCGTCGGGTCAGGCCGGCGCCCTGCGCCTGGCGATCGCCCGTGCGCTGATCGAGGTCACCCCGGATGATCGTCCGGCCCTCAAGCGGGCCGGCTTCCTGACTCGTGACCCGCGTGCGACCGAGCGCAAGAAGTACGGCCTCAAGAAGGCCCGCAAGGCTCCGCAGTACTCCAAGCGCTGATCTTGCGGCGTTCGGCCTGCCCTTTGCGGCACCGAGTCGGTGTCGCAAAGGGTACGGTCGATACGTCACCTGTACGAGAGCAGGCGCCCGCGCCGATCTTTTCGGATTCGTCGGGCGCCTGCTCTCGTGCTGTATCGACACCCGATTGCAACGCGAGGGCGAGGGAATGGGACGTTTGTTCGGCACCGATGGTGTCCGGGGGCTTGCCAACGAGTCTCTGAGTCCTGAACTGGCACTGCATGTTTCGGCGGCGGCGGCGGAGGTTCTCAGTCGCGGCAAGCGCCGCGCGGTGGCGGTGGTCGGCCGCGATCCGCGCGCCAGCGGGGAGATGCTCGAGGCCGCGGTGACCGCGGGTCTCACGGCCGGCGGGGTGGATGTGCTCTCGGTGGGGGTGCTGCCGACGCCGGCGGTCGCCTATCTGACGGCCGTCTACGACGCGTGTCTGGGCGTGATGATCTCCGCCTCGCACAATCCCATGCCCGACAACGGGATCAAGATCTTCGCCGCGGGTGGGCACAAGCTCGACGACGCTGTCGAGGACCGCATCGAGGAATTGGTGCGGGAGAAGAACTTCCACCGTCCGACCGGCGCCGGAATCGGGCGGGTGCTGAGCATGTCCGGGGTGGACGGTCATATCGACGCGCACTACAGCCTGGCCGGGACGCATGAGCGCTACGTCGAACATCTGGTGGAGGCGACCGGCCGCGATCTGAGCGGTCTGACCGTGGTCGTGGACTGCGCGCACGGTGCGGCCTCGGATGTATGCCCCGCCGCCTACCGGGAGGCCGGCGCGCGCGTGATCGCCATCAACGCCGAGCCGAACGGCCTGAACATCAACGATCGCTGCGGCTCCACGCATCTGGACAAGGTGCGGCGCGCGGTGCTCGAACACGGCGCCGATCTGGGCCTGGCCCTCGACGGCGACGCCGACCGCTGCCTGGCCGTGGACGCCACCGGCGCGATCGTCGACGGCGACGCGATCATGGCCGTGCTCGCGCTGGCGATGCACGAATCCGGCGAGCTGGCCCAGAACACGCTGGTGGCCACCGTCATGAGCAACCTCGGCCTGCATATCGCGATGCGCGAGGCGGGAATCACCCTGCGCACCACGGCCGTCGGCGACCGCTACGTGCTCGAGGAGCTACGCCGCGGCGGATTCACTCTCGGCGGCGAGCAGTCCGGCCACGTGGTCTTCCCGCGCTACGGCACCACCGGCGACGGCATCCTCACCGGCCTCAAACTCATGGCCCGCATGACCCAGACGGGCCGCACCCTCGCCGACCTGGCAGGGGTGCTGCAGACCGTCCCCCAGGTCCTGGTCAACGTTCCGGTCACCGACAAGTCGGCGGTCGCCGCCGCTCCCGAGATCCGCGATGCGGTGGCCGAGGCCGAACGCATCCTCGGCGATACCGGCCGAGTCCTGCTCCGCCCCAGCGGCACCGAACAACTCGTCCGCGTCATGGTCGAGGCCACCGACCTCGACCGAGCCCGCACCCTGGCCGACGACCTGGCCAAACGAGTCGCGTCCCTGTGATTTCCCGTCCTCGTCCCGGCGCTGGCGCGCCGGGACGAGGAACATGAGGAGTCGCCGCACGGTCGTTGCGCTACCTCCCCTGACGAGAATCGAACCCTCATAATGGAATTCTCGCTGGTCATGGGTGACACTAGGTGGATCGGGGCGCGAGGTCGCGTACCGCGAAGTATGGTGGACGCTGAATCATGATGCGACAGCGAAAGCTTGGGTTTCCGTGAGGGGGAACAGTGAACGCGCTGAAGCTCGATCCGGTGGCGATGGCCGCCTACACCACCATCGCGGATACGGTCTCGGAGCAGCTGGCCTCGGCAGCGGCGGTCGCGGCCGGTGCGGTGAATCCAGGGCAGTTGTCGGCCGATCTCGGCCTGATCGGCTCGGAATTCGCGGCCCGGTTCACCGCCGCGGTCTCCGAACACGCCCAGGCGCTGTCGACGGCGAGTCAACTGGTCGCCGCCTACGGGCAGGTGCTGCGGCATAATGCCGCGGCCGCGCAGGGCGCCGATTCCGCCGCGGCGGATGCCATTTCCCGAACGGGTGAGGTGACGGCATGAGGCGCGCCGGCATTCTGAAGCGACGTCCCGCCGAGGACACCCGGACGACGAGCGATCCGAACGTCGACCCGCCGATCGTCGCCACGCTGATCCGGCCGCTGCTGCAGCTGCGCGCCTCGCTCGGCACCGGCCGCGCCGCGCCGAGCGACACCATTACCGCGGCGCTGTCCAATTCCTCGGCGCAGGCGGCCGATACCGAGGCCCCGCACCGCGACGGCGTCCACGCGCTGGAGTCGACCTGGTCCGGCGTCGGCGCGGACGCCACGGTCCCCGCGCTGCGCACCACCCAGACCCAGATCGGCGATATCTCCGATCGCGGCCCGGCCTATCTGTCGGTGCTGTCGGATGCGCAGGGCACCAGCGCCCGCGCCGCCCGGCAGGTCGATCAGATCATCGCCGACTTCCGCACCGACGCCCGCACGATTCTCGGCAACGCCACCGCCGCTCCCGATACCGATGCCGTCATCACCCGCGCGACCCAGGCGCTGCGCGATGCCATTTCGGCGGTGCAGACCGCGCAGTCGGAGATGGACGGGCACACCCAGCGCCTGGCCGATATGGGCCCGCTGACCGTCACCCGCCCCACCGGCCTGACCAGCGTCGACACCCCGTACGACAATAACGACAACCCCAACTACGCCACGACCCCGACCCAATATGGCGACGGCACATACCAATACGGCACCCAGCCGCTGTCCGGCTCCCCGGTCCCGAATCAGCTGCTGGATCCGGCCGCCGCCGCCCAGCTCCAATTGCAGCAGCAGCTGCTCCAGGCGGGCGTGCAGATCGGGACGGCCGCGATCAACGCGGGCGTCGATATCGGAAACGACCTGATCACACAGATTTCCACGGTCGGCCAGCATGCCATGGATACGGTCGCATCCTCGGTCGACAAGGTGGTGGACGCGGCCCTGCCCGAGATCCTCCACCCGGGTTCCACCACGAACGGCACGACCGGCGACGGCTCACCCGGCTCGAAGACCTTCGATTTCGGTGGCGGCACCAACCAGCCCGCCGGACAGTCGACCCCGGGCACGCCCGGCGTGCTGATTCCGCCCGCACCCGGCGCGATCAGCCCGCCCGCCGCGAATACCGCGCCGAGCCAGCCCGCCCCGCCGAGCCAGCCCGCCGCACCGAAACCCGATCCCGCGCCGAAACCCGACCCCCAACCGGCCTCGCCCCCGCCCGCCGCGGTCAATCCGCCTGCCCCCGCGCCGAATCCGAATCCGCCCGCCCCGGCTCCGGCCCCGTCCGGACAACCCGGCGGCGTCGGCGGTCTGGCCATGCCGCCCAATCCCGGATCGACCGATCAGGACAAGCCCCGTGACGGCCAGCTCGGCGTGACCGTGCCCGCGGCGGCCGTCGAGGAGATGGTTCCGGCCGCCGTCATCGGCGACTTCGGCGATGACACGATCTGATTCGGACGATCCGGACCGGGACCCGAATCCGTTCGATCTGGGTCTGCCGATGCTGCGCACACCCACGCGCAAGGGAGCGAAGCGGCGACGCTCGGGTCGAGGGCAGCCGCAACGCCGCCGCGGCGATCCGGGCGGCGCCGCACCCGAACCACTGCCGATGCCCGAGGACTCGTCCTATGAGTCCGGCGATTGGGAGCAGTGGCTGGACCAGGATGCCCGGACCGCGAATGGCGAATATGCCGGGGCGGGAGACGATCTGGACGCCCCCGAACGCTCGCGCGTCCGCGGCTACACCGACATACCCGACGATCTGATCGACAAGTCCGGCCTGATCCCGGAACTCATCGATCGATCCGGCGGCAATCCGGGCCATCGGCTGCGCCATCCGCGCCGCCCCCGTCAGGAGAGCCGCTGGCGCGACAAGCTGGTGGCCGCCCTGATCATGATCGGCCTGGGCGTCGTGGTCGTCGCGGTGGTGCTGACCGTCATTCACACCGGCAAACGCGAACATCCGGGCGCCACGACCCAGCCCACACCCGTCCGCGGTTCGGCCGCCCAGGCCCCGGCCGCCCCCGCGCCCTCGGCCGGACCGGCGGGCGCGGTCGCCGCCGACGGCTGCGAACAACGCCGCACCGCGGATGTGGTCTCGGGAACCGATCCCGGCGGCACGAGCACCGGCCCCGACACCATCCTCGCCTTCGAACGCGCCTATTACGTGCAGCGTTCCGGCTTCGCCGCCCGCGCGGTCGTCGCCGACAATGCGAATGTGCCCACGGCCGAACAGATTCAGCGCGGCATCAACCAGGTCCCGGTCGGCACCCGCTACTGCGTGCGGATCACCCGGACCGGCACCGAGGGCCAGTGGGAGGTCCGGCTCACCCAGCAGGAGCCCGATGCGCAGCCGCATTCGTTCACCCAGGTCATCACGACCCGCACGGTCGCCGATCGCACACTGATCGCGGCCATCGCCTCGGGCTGAGTCTCACTGCTGTTCGAACAGCTGTCCCCGCTCGACGCGCCACCGCCGGGTAGCGCGCACGGTATCGAGCATGCGGCGGTCGTGGGTGACCAGAAGCAGTGTGCCGGTGAAGGATTCGACGGCCTGCTCGAGCTGTTCGATGGCGGGCAGATCCAGATGGTTGGTGGGTTCGTCCAGGACGAGCAGATTCACCCCGCGCGCCTGCAGCAGCGCGAGCGCGGCCCGGGTCCGCTCGCCGGGGGAGAGGGTCTCGTTGGCCCGCAGCACATGCGGGCCGCGCAGGCCGAACTTCGCCAGCAGCGTGCGCACCTCGGCCTCCGGCCAGTCGGGCACCTCGGCACTGAAGGTGTCCGAGAGCGTGGCGGTTCCGCGGAACAGCCCGCGCGCCTGATCCACCTCGCCCACCGCCACGCCGGAGCCGAGCGTCGCGGTGCCGGCGTCCGGCGCGATCTTGCCCAACAGCAACGACAGCAGCGTGGACTTCCCGGAGCCGTTGGCGCCGGTCACCACGATCCGATCGCCCCAATCCACCTGTGCGGTCACCGGTCCCAGCGTGAAGTCGCCGCGGGTCACCGTCGCGCCGGCGACGGTGGCGACCACCGAACCGCTGCGCGGGGCGGCCGCGATCGACATGCGCAGGTCCCACTCCTTCCGCGGCTCCTCCACCTCGTCGAGCCGCTCGATGCGCCGCTGGGTCTGGCGCACCTTCGAGGCCTGCTTCTCGGTGGATTCGGCGCGCATCTTGCGACCGGCCTTATCGGAGTCCACCTTTCGTGGATCGCGGGCCTTGCGCCGCGCCGTGCGCACGCCGTGTTCGAGCCAATTGCGTTGCATGGCCATGCGATTCTCGAGCGAGCCCTTGGTGTCGGCGTACTCCTCATAGGCCTCGCGGGCATGGCGGCGGGCGATCTCCCGCTCCACCAGATAGGCCTCGTAACCGCCGTCGTAGCTGCCCACCTGCTGCTGCGTCAGATCCAGCTCGAGGATCCGATTCACCGTGCGCGCCAAGAACTCTCGATCATGGCTGATGATCACCAGCGGCACCCGCACCCCGTCGACGAACTGCTCCAGCCGGGCCAGCCCGTCCAGATCCAGATCGTTGGTGGGCTCGTCGAGCAGCAGAATGTCGAAGCGCGACAACAGAACCGACGCCAGTCCCGCCCGCGCCGCCTGACCGCCGGACAGTCCGGTCATCGGGGTGTCCAGGCCGTTCGGCAGGCTCTCGATCAGGCCCAGATCGGCGGCGACCTCCTCGGCCCGCTGCTCCAGATCCGCTCCGCCCAGGGCCAGCCAGCGCTCCAGAGCAGGGGAGTAGTCGTCGGCGCCGCCGTCGGCCAGCCGTTCCGCCGCATCATCCATGATCCGTTGTGCCGCGGCCACTCCCGTGCGCCGGGACAGATACGCCAGGACGGTCTCGCCCGCGACCCGCTCGGGTTCCTGCGCCAGATAGCCGACCGTCGCATCGGGCGGACTGAGCGTGATCTCGCCGGTCGGCGGATTCTGCCCGGCCAGCATGCGCAGCAGCGTCGACTTGCCCGCACCGTTCACTCCGACCAGTCCGATCACATCGCCGTCCGCCAGCACCAGATCGAGATCCTCGAACAGGATGTGCTCGCCGTGCTCGGCCGACAGCCCGCGGGCATGCAGTGTGGTCACACCGTCCAGTGTGCCGGTGTCGGGGTCGCACCCTGAGTCCGGGCCGCCGGAAATCAGGGTGCCCATCGGTCCCCTGCCCGATGCGGCGGCCGGACCCCCTGCCGCACAGTGGAGTCGTACTGATCGACCGAAGGAGAATTCGATGACCGCCCCGACTCGCCGCCTCACCCGCTCGCAGAACGATAAGTGGATCGCCGGCGTCTGCGGTGGAATCGCCGGATACTTCGGCTGGAACGCCAATATCGTGCGGCTGCTGTTCGTGCTGTCGTGCCTGCTGCCCGGCCCGCAGTTCGTGATCTACCTGGTGCTGTGGCTGATCATTCCGAAGTACTGAGCGTGATGTGGCTCGCAACCGGACCCGGTTATTCACAGCAGTCGCCATACACGGCTGCGCGAGGATGCGTGGGGATGACAGGATGGACCCACATCCCGACGCATATCCCCGAGGAGCCGCACATGATCTCATCAGGCGATCTGCCGGGTCTTGATCTGCCGAATGTCGATGCCCACTCCGACCTCGGGAGCCTGGGCTCGGTGGAATTACACGATCCGACCCAGGACCTGACCGGCGACGGCATCGCCGATACCGAGACCGTCCACGGCGACCACTCCCTCGAGGTCTGGACCGATATGGATCACGACGGCACAGCTGACCATGTCTCGATCGTCGACGACAGTGGCGACTACGCGGCGTGGGAGTTTCATCACAATCCCGACGGCACCACGCAGTGGGTGCGCACGGATCAGGGGCATATCGGTAAGTAGGTCCGCGGGGGAACCGGGGGCGGTTCCGCTGCGTCCAACCGAGTAGGTCTCGATATGAGGGGGTGCGAGGTGGCGGATTCGGCGCGAGTGGCATCGGGAAGTGTGTTCGTCGATCCGCAGGCCGTGCACGCCGTCGCGAATTCGCTGCGGACCTCCGCGACCACCCTCGGCGAACAGGCGAAACAGCTGCGCGCCAGCACGTTCGGCGCCGCCCAGGCCGGGACGCGGTATGCCGAGCAGGGGCGGCGGATCCAGGACGGACTGGTTCGCATCGAATCCTGGCTCCTGCGGTGGCAGGAGGCGTCCGGCGCGCTGGCCGAGGCGATGGGACGCGGTGTCGTCGTGCTCGGCACGACGGATGCCGAGGCGGCCCGGAAGGTCGCGAACGAGTAATGGGCGCCGACGCGGATCTCGCGCAGTCCGGCGATGTCGACCACATTCTCGATGCGGGCGCGCCGGGACTGCGGTACTTCGAGCACTATCTCCCGCTGCTGTACCAGGCGACCTCGATCGAGGGGCCGTCCTATTCGGACCTGTGCGCGCACTACGACGCGCAGCGGATGATGAATCTCGTCGCCCTCGGCGCCGTCGCGGGCGATCTGAGGCGGGTGCTCGCCGCGGCCGACGCCGAATGGGAGGTGCAGAGCGCGCAGATGCGTACGCTGCCGTCGATATGGCAGGGCGAGGCCGCCGCGGTCACGACGGATACCCTGCGTGGTCTGGTGGCGCGCTCGAACGACGATCGAGTGGCCGCCCGAAATGCCCTGCGCGCCATCGAATTCGCGATACCGGCCCTGAAGTCGATCATCGCCGGGAAGGCGAATGCCGTTCGGGCCCTGTGGGATCGAACGGGCGGCACGATCGACGGTAAGAACCCCGGCCAGATCTCCGATATCGCGCGGAGCGCCGATCGGCCGATCGAGCGGCTACGGGCGATCTTCCCCGGGACGCCCGACGACGACATCGCGAGGAAATGCGCCGAATGGCTGAGCGGTCCCTTCCAGCAGGACGTTCGGGACAAGCTCGATATCTTCGGCCGTGCCTGCGCCGACTGCCATGCGGGCGTCGAGGGTCTGTACAAGGTGATCACCGATGCCCTCGCGCAGATGAGCGATGTCCCCTATCCGACCGCAGGGCAGCAGGGCGCGCCCCAGCACGACCCTGGTTCCGGTCCGACGAGCCCGACGCGACCCGAGATGCCCTCCACCGCACCGACTTCGGCCGATTCGACGGCCGTCGGCGCACTCGACGATCTCGCCCGAATGGCCGCACAATCCACCCCGCTGTTCGAAGGTACGGGCCAGGCGCTGACCCAGGGCGCATCCGTGCTGTCGGGTCTGATCCGGCAGGGTGTTGATGGTGCGGTGGAGCAGATTCAGCAGGGTGTTGATGGTGCGGTGGGGCAGGTCCGGCAGGGCGTTGATGGTGCGGTGGGGCAGGTCCGGCAGGGCGTTGATGGTGCGGTGGGGCAGGTCCGGCAGGGCGTTGATGGTGCGGTGGGGCAGATTCAGCAAGGTGTTGACGGTGCGATAGAGCAGGTTCAGCAGGGCGTCGGCGGCGCGACGGACCAGATCGAGAAGATCGCCCACCCCGCCGACGGTGTGCGGGCCGAACTCGATACCGGGGACCAGCAACTGCGGCTCGAGGCGGATCCGGCGGGGGAGCTGAGGCTGACGATGTTGCAGACCGACGGACCATCGACGACCTACACCCTGCGTCAGGACGAACACGGCATCCCCATCCTGTCCGAGGATTCGAAACCCGCCGAGCATCAGGAGAATTCGACGGATACACCGCCACCGGACGGCCCACCGTCCCCGCGGGAGCCATCCGAGGACGACCGGAATCCACAGGGCGACAACCAGACCCCGCATCCGCACAGCGTCCCGCCGATACCGCCCCCGTCCCGGCGCGGCGACGATTCCCACGAACGGCTCCGCAACGCCGGGAAGCCGCCGCCCGAACCGCCGTCGGACGCCGGACCCGAGCTGGCCGAGGCGGGTCCGTTATGACCAGCGGAAAGCGTTAGTCACCAATGGATTACGCCGCAGAGATCGAGCGCATCCTCGCGGAGGGCCGCCGCCGCAACGCACTGCTGCTCGACGAGATCGACGAGGTGAATCGGCAGACCGCCGAGCGGTGCCGCCGACTCGCCGAACAGTGGGAGACCGAGGCCGCCGAACGCGACCGACGGGAGGCCGAGATTCGCGCGGAGACCCCCCGAGCCACCTACCGGCCCGTCACCCCGGTCGACGACGAGGACGACGAGTACTACCGCCGCAAAAGCTGGCTGGTCTGAACGCATTCCGCCCAACGACACCACCGCGGCGAGACAGGCCGAATCCACGCCGATCACCGAGACACCCCCCGGTTACCCGCCCTGCGACTGATAACGCCGACTCGGTGGCGGGCGAGGAATACTCGAAGGTCGGGCGCGGCGGAGGTAGGTTCACGGTATGCCCAGCAGTGCGAGGTATTCGGCGGTGGGACTCGGTGCGATCGCGTTGACGGTGGCCGCCTGCGGCGGGGACGGTCCTGACTCGGGCGGCACGACGACGCCGCCACTCCCGGCCTTGTCCGCACCGCTATCCTCCCTCCCATCGCCCGGCTCCGCGATGACACCCCAGCAATCCACCACCGGCCCCACTTCCTGTGCCACCGGCCAACTTTCGGTCACCCAGCAGGACCAGGGAGTCGGCGCGGGCCAGCGCTACGCGGCCCTGATCTTCACCAACACCTCCACCACCCCCTGCACGCTCACGGGCTATCCCGGAGTCTCCTACGTCGCCGATTCCGGCGACCAATCCGGCAACCCCGCCGACCGCGCTTCGGGCCCGATAACCACGGTGACCCTGATCCCGGGCGCCCAGGCCAGCGCCCTACTCCACGACACCAACGGCATGGGCGGCTACGATCCCGACCGCTGCCAGTTGGCCCCCGCCGCCGGCCTCCGCGTCTACCCTCCGGATCAGCGAGACTCCGTAGTCGTCCCAGGGCAGACCAGCCACTGCGCGGGCCCCGATATCCACTCCTTCACCGTCGGCCCGATCCAGCCGGGCCCCTTGCCGACGAGGTAGTTCGGACGGTCCTCGACCACGACTACCCACAACCCCGCGAACATCATTGCGGGACAGCGCATGTCGCACCCGCGGCGTCGATTCCGGTGCGGGGCCGACGAATCCGGCGAGCCTGGCGACTCGACCGAGCAGGAAGCCGCGTCCGGTCGAATGGGCGCAGCCCACCGCCCCGCCGGGGGTCCGTCCCGGCGGGGCGGCATCCACATCGGCGCGACCGGGGTGCCCGGAGTGGATGTAGGGGAGCTTGTTCTGCCGCTTGTCGCCGGAGACGGCAGCCTTCTCGGCGTTATCGCAGATCGAGATCCGAAAGGCGGCTTCGCCCACCGAGATCCTCAGGCCGGGAACGTATCAGCCGCGTGGCGCTACTTCCGGAGCATCTGAACCACTTGCAGCAGTTGCCGTTTCGACGGCGTCTGCGGCTCGGGTTCGGGGACGGCGTCGGGATCCACGGGCGCGGTGTGCGGGATCGCGGCCTCGGGATCGGCGAAGGCCTTGTAGGTCTTGTCGCCGAGGAGTTGATACATGAGATAGCCGACCAGCAGTCCGCGGGTGGTGCGATCGGTTCTGGGTTCGTGCCCGCCCGCGCCGAGGGCGGCCAGGGCGCGGCGCCCCTCGACGATGCCGTTGTGGGAGGCGTCGTCGACCGCGCGCAGGACCATCGGCCCACCCCAGGCCGAGGCGAGCGCGAGGGCATTGGAGCCGACCGAATCGATATCCTCCGCGCCGGCCACGATCAGGGCGGGGGCGTCGATCTCGGGAGCCAGCGATTCCGTGGTCGGGGCGGTCGGCGCGGGGAACAGGGCCGCGACCGCGGCGACCTTGCGCTGGGCGGCCGCGATCACCGCCGCGCCCGCACCCATGCCGTGCCCGGCAAGGACCAGCCGATCCGGATGCACGCTGATCTTGCCCTCGCCCAACCGGACTCCCGCACAGATATCGAGCGTGGTGAGCAGATCGGTCGCCAGATTCAGATGCGACGGAATCGGACCGCGCTCGGTATCGGGGGCCGCGACCACGAATCCCCAGGACGCCAGGTGCTCCAGCAGCTTGCGATAGTTGCCGACGCCGGTCAGCCAGCCGTGACCGAAGGCGACCGCCGGTAGGTTCAAGCCCTTCTCCGGGGTGAACACCACCCCCGGTTGCCCGGTGATGCCCAGGTTGCCGCGCATGACCCGGTGCGGTCCCGGGCTGGACAGGGAGCTCAGGAGCGATTTCACAGACGCCGACACGACGATGAACTTAACCGATTGGCGGCCCTCGAGTCTCGGTCCTTTCCTCCGCTTCGTTCCCCAGCCCTATCGGTCCAGGTCTGGGGCCCTCGAGCCGCGATCCTTCCCTCCGCGTCGTCCCCAGTTCTATTGGTCCAGATCCGGGGCGGACTGTGTTCGATAGCGTCGCGGGGCTGCGGCCCTGGACTTCGTGCCCTTCCTCCGGGCCGTTCCTCGTTCCGTTGGCCGGATCCGGCAGAGACGCGAGCCACTGTGTTCGATAGCGTCGCGGGGCCATGGCCCCTGGGCTTCGCACCTTCCCTCCGGATCGCTCCCCGTTCCGTTGCTCCAGGTCCGAGGCGGCTCAGGTCGTCCGATTCGCGTGTCGTGCAGCTCCCAGTACGCTGGGGACCCATGTGCGGAATCGTGGGGTACGTCGGTTACCGGGACGCGCTGGGCGTCGTCGTGGACGCGCTGCGCCGCATGGAATACCGGGGATACGACTCCGCGGGCGTGGCGATCCTCGACGGTGCGGGCGGGATCGCGGTGGAACGCAAGGCCGGGCGGCTGGCCAATCTGGAGGCCGAACTCGCCGAAACCGGCGTCGCCGCATTCGCCGGGACCACCGGCATGGGCCATACCCGCTGGGCCACGCACGGCGCCCCGACCGATCGCAACGCGCATCCGCATCGCGACGTCAGCGGCAAGGTCGCGGTCGTGCACAACGGCATCATCGAGAACTTCGCCCCGCTGCGGCGCGAACTCGAGGACGCCGGGGTCGAACTGCGCAGCGATACCGATACCGAGGTCGCGGTGCATATGGTCGCGCACGCCTATGCCGCGGGACCGACCGCGGGCGATTTCGTCGCCAGCGCGCTGACCGTGCTGCGCCGCCTCGAGGGCGCGTTCACGCTGGTCTTCACCCATGCCGAACATCCCGGCACGATCATTGCCGCGCGTCGCTCGACGCCGCTGGTGGTCGGCGTCGGTCAGGGCGAGATGTTCATCGCCTCGGATGTGACGGCGTTCATCGAGCACACCCGCGAGGCGGTCGAGCTGGGGCAGGACCAGGTGGTCGTGATCACCGCCGACGGCTACACCGTCACCGATTTCGACGGCAAGTCCGGAGTTCCCATCCGGCCGTTCACCATCGACTGGGATCTGGCCGCCGCCGAGAAGGGCGGCCACGACTACTTCATGCTCAAGGAGATCGAGGAGCAGCCGGGCGGCGTCGCCGACACCCTGATCGGGCATTTCGCCAACGGTCGGATCGTGCTGGACGAACAGCGCCTCGCCGATCAGGAGCTGCGCGAATTCGACAAGGTCTTCGTGGTCGCCTGCGGCAGTTCGTATCATGCCGGGCTGCTGGCCAAATACGCGATCGAGCATTGGACGCGGCTGCCCGTCGAGGTGGAGCTGGCCAGCGAATTCCGTTATCGCGACCCGGTTCTCGACCGTTCGACGCTGGTGGTGGCGATCTCGCAGTCCGGTGAGACGGCCGACACCCTGGAGGCCGTGCGGCACGCCAAGGAGCAGAAGGCGCGCGTGCTGGCCATCTGCAATACCAATGGCGCGCAGATCCCGCGCGAATCCGATGCGGTCCTCTACACCCGTACCGGCCCGGAGATCGGCGTCGCCTCGACCAAGGCGTTTCTCGCGCAGATCACCGCGAATTACCTTGTGGGCCTTGCCCTCGCGCAGGCTCGCGGCACCAAGTATCCGGACGAGGTGGCGCGCGAGTTCGCCGAACTGGAGGCGATGCCCCGGCTGGTGGAGCGGGTACTCGAGACCGCGCCGCAGGTGCGCGAGATCGCGCGGCAGCTCGCTCATGAGTCGACGGTGCTGTTCCTCGGCCGCCACGTCGGATATCCGGTGGCCCTCGAGGGTGCCCTCAAGCTCAAGGAACTGGCGTATATGCATGCCGAGGGTTTCGCCGCGGGCGAGCTCAAGCACGGCCCGATCGCGCTGATCGAGGAGGGCCTGCCGGTGATCGTGGTGATGCCGTCGCCGAAGGGCCGGGCGGTGCTGCATTCCAAGCTGCTCAGCAACATTCGCGAGATCCAGGCGCGCGGCGCGCGCACGATCGTGATCGCCGAGGAGGGCGACGATACGGTGCGCCCGTTCGCCGACCACCTCATCGAAATCCCCGCCGCCTCGACGCTGTACCAGCCGCTGCTGTCGACCGTCCCACTGCAGATCTTCGCCGCCGAGGTCGCCCAGGCCCGCGGCTACGACATCGATAAGCCCCGCAACCTGGCCAAGTCGGTCACGGTGGAATGACCTCGTCGCGGCCCTGGCGGGGCGCGAGGGGAGCGTCAATTCCCGACGGCCACGAGGTCTTCGGTGGGAGCAGCGATTCGCTCGCGGCGCTCCAGTGCACCGGAGAGAACTGCCAATCCCAGTGCGCTGCCCGCCAGGACCACGCCGACCCAGTTGGGTGCGGTGTAGCCGAAACCCGTGGCGATGACCAGGCCTCCGAGCCAGGCGGCGATGGCATTGCCGAGGTTGAAGGCGCCGATGTTGAGGGCCGAGGCGAGGGTGGGTGCGCTGGCGGCCTGATCGAGGACGCGCTTCTGCAATGGGGGCACGGTCGCGAAACCCAGTGCGCCGATGAGTACCACGGTGATCGCGGCCGCGAACTTGTTGTGCGCGGTCACGGTGAACAGGCCCAGCACCACCGCCAATCCGCTCAGCGTGATGTACAGCATCGGCATCAGATGCCGGTCGGCATAGCGGCCGCCGACCAGATTGCCGATCAGGAAGCCCAGTCCGAACAGCACCATGATCCAGGTGACCGAACTCTCCGCATAACCGGCGACATCGGTCATCATCGGCGCGAGATAGGTGCTCGCCGCGAACACCCCGCCGAATCCGAGCACCGTCATCGCCATCGCGAGCAGCACCTGGGGATTGCGCAGCACGGCCAGTTCGTGCCGTAGCCGGGCGCCGGGCTGAGCGTGCTGCTCCGGGACGAGCGCGAACACCCCGCCGAAGGCGAGCACGCCGACCAGCGCCACCAGCGCGAAGGCCAGCCGCCAGCCGAACTGCTGGCCGAGCAGCGTACTCACCGGCACGCCGACGACCGTGGCCACGGTGAGCCCGGTGAACATCATCGCGATCGCCCCGGCCCGGCGCTCCGGGCGGACCAGGCTGCCCGCGACGACCGAACCGATCCCGAAGAACGCGCCGTGCGCCATCGACGCGACGATCCGGCCGGATAACATCAGGCCGAAATTCGGTGCGACAGCGGACAATACGTTGCCACCGATGAGTAACGACAGGCTGATCAGCAGCATGCGTTTGCGGGAGACGCGGGTGCCGAGCCCGGTCATGATCGGCGCACCGACCAGCACGCCCAGGGCATAGCCGGTGACCAGCCAGCCGGCGGTGGGGATCGAGACGCCGAAGCCCGCCGCGATCCCCGGCAGCAGGCCGATCACGATGAATTCGGTCGTCCCGATGGCGAATGCCCCGACCGTGAGGGCAAGCAGTGCGAGCGGCATGGGTAGGCCTCCACCTGGCATGCGTGCGAGTGTTACGAGCGTCGACAATAGTTGCATGCGCGCTATAAATGCAAGCGCGTGATGTTTCGCGGGCTGGGTATCCTGAAGTCCGGACCCACGCAGGAGGAAGACATGACCGCCGATGCCGAGCTCACCGGCCTCGCCGACGGCTGGTACGCGCTGTCGGTGCTCCACTATCGGATCGAATCGCGCATCGAGCGCGCCCTGCAGGGCGGTAACGGGCTCAGCGTGCGCGAATACTCGCTGCTGGTGGTGCTGAGCCGTCAGCACGACGGACCGGGCGGACATCTGCGCATGAATCAGGTGGCCGAATCGGTCGCGCTGAGCCAGAGCGCGACCACCCGGTTGGTGACCCGTCTCGAGGACCGTGGCCTGCTGCAGCGCTACCTGTGCCCCGACGATCGCCGCGGCATCTACACCGACGTCACGCCCGCGGGCCTCGCCCTGCTGGACCAGGCGCGCCCGACCCACGACGACGCGTTATCGGCCGAACTACGCCAGGCCGCCGCCGATCCCGAACTGGCACCGCTGGTATCGGCCGTCGAGGCATTGAATACCACCCTCACCGGACGGTGACCACGCCCCGCATATCCGGATGCAGCGGGCACAGATAGCGATATGTGCCGGCCACGGTGAAGGTATAGCTCCACTCGCCATGGGTGAAGATCGGGCTGTTGATTCCCATCGCGGCATCGCCGATCCCCTGCACCTCGTGCGGAAACCGATCGGCGAACTTCCACGTCACGGTGTCGCCGACACGGACGGTCGACGCGGCGGGGGAGAACTTCATATCGTCCACCTCGACGGTGACCGTCGCGGGCCCCGCGGCGGTGGCCGCCGCCGATACCGACGTGGTGGACGCGGCCGTCGAGGAGGGCACGGAAGTGGTTGTCGCCGAACCGCATCCGGCAACGATCAACGCCACGACCAGCGCACCCGCACCGACCGAACCACGCCCAACCCATCCCCGACACACCATGACGCCCACCCTAGCCCGCCGCGATAGCCGCTCGTTCGCCCGTATCAGCGCGGCGGCCGGGAGAAGGCCGGGGATCTCCTCGACGAACAGATCGGGGCATTCCGGGGCGGGGACGTGGCCGCCTCGCCCCAAGGCGGTCGTAGGTTCAGATATGCGCGGTGGCGGTGCGAGTGCCGGTGGGGCGGAAGCGCAGTGGGGATTCGGTGTATTCCTCGAGGGTGTGGGCGATCCAGCCGATGGTCCGGGCGATGGCGAAGATCGCCTCACCGGCGTCGGATCGCATGGCGAAGGCGTGCATGAGCACGGCAAGGGCCAGATCGATATTCGGGAAGACGGTCCGGGATCGGCCGAGGTGCGCGGTGACGGTGTCGAGTGCCCGCAGTGCGGGCCCGGCCTCGGGCACCGTGCGGAGCATGGTCAGGAGTACCTCGGCACGCGGGTCGCGGGTGCGGTAGATCAGATGGCCGAAGCCGGGCGGCCGGCCGCCCAGGCGTAGCCGCTCGGACAGCGTGCCGAGCGGATCGTCGATCGCGTCGCGCAGGAATCGGTACGCGAGTGTGCTTGCGGCGCCGTGATATTGGCTGTCGACGGCACCTAGTCCCGCGCCGACGGTGCCGTAGGGGTGTACCCGGGCGCTGGCCGCGACTCGCACCGCGACCGTGGAGACGGCGAAGCCGTGATCGGCCAGCAGGATCAGCGTCGCGTCGAGCAGATCCGCGCGGGCGGGACGGTCGGTCATACCGGGCCACAGGCGTTGTCCGAGCGTCTCGGCGGTCGCGGGCGCCGGGCCGAAACATGCGGCCTCGACCGCGAGAATCGTTGCGGCCGTGCGCAGGACGGCGTCGGTGGACAGATCGAATCGCAGCAGGTCACGGGCTCCGGCCACGGTCACGGCGACCCGCATCCGATCGGTCGACCGGACGTCGGCGCCGAGCGACGCGACCGCGGCGCCGGTCGCCGCCAGGACATCGGCGGGGGCGTCGAGCAGTTGTTGTGGGCCGAGTTCGCCGGTCCACAGCAGGGACGCCACCGATTCCACCGACTGGCTCGCGACCAGATCGACCACCTCGCGGCCGCGATAGCGCAGCTGGTTGTCCTCGATGGCCGAGATCGCGGTGGTGATGTCGTCGAGGGTTCCACCCCGGCCGCTGTCGCGACGACGCCGCGCGAGCCGGATGACCTCATCCTCGAGGAACAGGCTGCCATGGCGATCGGAACCCTCGACCTTGGTGAGGATTCCGCGGCTGACGTAGGCGTACACGGTCGCGGGTTTCACGCCGAGCTGCTGCGCCACCTCGGCGGTGGTGAGGTGGCGTACCTCACTGTCCTCGACCACGATCAGCACCTTTCGCGCGCACGTTGACTTGATCAATATTGACTGTACTGGACGTTGGTTGCACTGTCGGTGCAGGAGGTTCTGGCCATGACGAACAACGGCAACACACTCATCGACGTCCCCGCGGGCCTGCGGAACGTGATCGCCGCCGACACCCGGTTGGGCGATGTCCGCGGGAAGGAGGGCTTCTATCACTACCGCCAGTACTCCGCGATCGATCTGGCGACCGCGTGCACCTTCGAAGAGGTGTGGTTCCTGCAGTTCGAAGGACATCTGCCCGCCCGGGTCGAACTGGATGTCTTCACCGAATGCGTTGCGCGGCTTCGGATCCTGCCACCGGACCTGCTGCCGATGTTGTCGGCGATCGCCGCGGCCGGGCGGGAATTCCATCCGATCGCCGGGCTGCGCACCGCCGTATCGATGCTGGCAACCCTGCGAGATCTGCTGCCGCTCTGGGATTGTGACGCCGCCACCCAGCGCGAGGACGCGCTGCTGATCTGCGCGGTGACGCCGACCATCCTCGCGGCGCTGTACCGGCTGCGCGGCGGTCTGGCTCCGGTGGCGCCGCGCGCGGATCTGTCCCTCGCGGCGAACTGGCTGTACATGGTGACCGGCCTGCTGCCGGATCCGATCGCCACCCGTGCGATCGAGCGGTATCTGATCGCCACCATCGATCATGGGTTCAATCCGTCCACCTTCACCGCCCGGATCGTGGCCTCGGCCGGGGCCGATATCGCCTCGGCGATCGCGGCCGCACTCGGAACGTTCTCCGGCCCGCTGCACGGGGGCGCGCCCGATCGCGCGCTCGACAGCCTGGACGAGATCGGTACCGCGGACCGTATCGATGACTGGGTGCGGCGCAAACTCGAAAGCGGCGACCGCATCATGGGATTCGGGCATGCGGTCTATCGCACCGACGATCCGCGCTCGATCATGTTGCGCGACATCGCCACCGGGCTCGGTGGCGATCTCGTGGACTTCGCGGTCGCGGTCGAGCGACGCGTCGTCGAGATCCTCGCCGAGGTCAAACCCGGCAGGCAGCTCTACACCAACGTCGAGTTCTATGCCGGTGTCGTGATGGAACTCTGCGGCATTCCCCGCGCGATGTTCACCCCCACCTTCGCCGTCGGCCGGATCGTCGGCTGGAGCGCGCACATCCTGGAACAAGCCGAGAACACTCGAATCATCCGACCCTCGGCCCGCTACACCGGTCCCCTCGCACCACAACCGATACCCCCTCGGGACTGACCCGGGCTCCGGACGTTCGGCGGTAGTCTGCGAGCTATGGCTGTGCGCGGATACTTCACCGCCGATGAGGTGCGAGCGGCGGAGGCGGAGCTGTTCGGGCGGGTGTCCGACGGCGTTCCGATGCGGCGGGCGGCCTTCGGGCTGGCCACGGTGGTCGCCGCCGAACTGCGGGAGCGGACCGGCGGTGTGGCGGGGCGGGCGGTGACGCTGCTGGTCGGATCGGGGGATAACGGCGGGGACGCGCTGTGGGCCGGTTCGATGCTGCGGCGGCGGGGGGTCGCGGTATCGGCGGTGCTGTTGTCGCCGGAGCGCGCCCATATGCGAGGGCTGGCGGCGCTGCGGCGGGCCGGCGGCCGGGTGCGGGACGATCTGGGGGAGCCGGATCTGGTGGTCGACGGGATCGTCGGTATCTCCGGGCGTGGCCCGCTGCGTCCCCGGGCCGCGGAACTCGTTGCGGCGGTTCGGGTTCCCATCGTGGCGGCGGATCTGCCCAGTGGAGTCGATCCCGACACCGGCGCCGTGGATGGTCCGGCCGTGCGGGCCGAGGTGACCGTCACCTTCGGTGCCTACAAGCCGGTGCATGCGCTGGCCGCACCCTGGTGCGGTCGAATCGAATTGGTGCCCATCGGATTACGCCTGACCGACCCGAATCTTGCTGCCCTGGAACCCGCTTCGATCGGGGAACAGTGGCCGATACCCGGGCCGCACGACGACAAGTACACCCAGGGCGTCACCGGGATCTGGGCGGGCAGTGCGTCGTATCCCGGGGCCGCGGTGCTGTGCACGGGCGGCGCGGTGGCGGCCACCTCCGGCATGGTTCGCTACGCCGGGACCGGTGCGGACGAGGTGCTGTCCCACTTCCCGGAAGTCATTGCCGCCCAGTCGGTGTCCAAGTCCGGCCGGGTGCAGGCCTGGGTGTTCGGACCCGGCGCGGGCACCGATAACGCCGCCCGCGAACGGCTTTCGGAGATCCTGTCCACCGGCCTGCCGGTAGTTGTCGACGCCGACGGATTGACCCTGCTGGCCGCCGAACCGAGTCTGGTCGCCGACCGCCGCGCCCCCACGATCCTCACACCGCACGCCGGCGAATTCGCCCGCCTCACCGGCCACGAGCCCGGTCCGGACCGAGTCGAGGCCGTGCGCAAGCTGGCCGAGGACTGGCGAGTCACCGTGCTACTCAAGGGCCGTGCCACGCTGGTGGCCACCCCCGGACATCCGGTTCTGGTCAACGAGGCAGGCGGTTCATGGGCCGCCACCGCGGGCGCGGGCGACGTCCTCTCCGGCATCATCGGCGCACTACTGGCCGCGGGCCGAGACCCCGCCTGGTCCGCCGCCTCCGCCGCCCGAATCCATTCTCTCGCCGCCAATCTCGCGGCACACGCCACCCCCGGCCCCGGCGCCCCGATCTCCGCAACCCCCCTCCTCCAGCACATCCGCCCCGCCATCCAAACCCTCCGCGCCCTGGCCGACCTCGCGTGACCAACCCTGCCGCTCGGCCTGGCGGCCGAGCGGCAGGGACAGAGATGGGCCCGGCCGTTGAAGTGAATTCTGTTGCGGTCGAGGAGGGTTGGTCTGCTGGCCTCCTTGGCGGCCGGAGGGATTGCCTGGTGGCAGAGCGACAGGGACAGGGATGGGCCCGAGCTATTGAAGTGGGTTCTGTTGCAGCCGAGGATGATTGGCTTGATGTATGCGGGAGGCCCCTTGGCGCTGGAGGATTGGCCTGGTAGCCGAGGCGATCTCTTGGCCGCTGGGGATTGGCTTGATGGGCCGGATGGGGAGATTCCTTGGAGGCCAGGAAGGTTTGCCGGGTGCGGGGGTGCGGTTATGGGGCCGCACCCCCTATCGGCCTCGTCAGGGCGGGGTCAATCGCCCTGGGCGGATAGGGAGACCTGCTCCCATTTGCGCCAGGTTTCCAGGCGCGATTCGTAGTCGGCGGTGGCGATCGGCAGGGGGGATGCGCCGAGGAACAGGCGCAGTGGGGGTTCGTCGGCGTCGACGACTGTGAGGATGGCGGTGCGGGTGGCGGTGGGTTCGCCGCGGCGCTGGGCGTTGCGGAAACGGTCGCGTTCCGCGCGGAGGGTGTCGTAGGCGGGGTTCTCGGTGCTGTGGCTCGCCGAGGGGCCCGCCCAGTCGGTGCTGAAGCCGCCGGGCTCGATCAGGGTGACATGGATGCCGAAGCCCGCGACCTCCTGGGCGAGGCTCTGGGAGAAGCCCTCCAGCGCCCACTTCGAGGCGTGATAGGCGCCGAGATTCGGAAACGCGCTGATACCACCGATACTCGACACCTGGATGATGTGCCCGCTGCCCTGGGCCCGCAGGATCGGCAGCGCCGCCTGGGTGATCCACAGCGCCCCGAAGACATTCGTCTCCAGCTGCGCGCGGACCTCCTCCTCGCTCAATTCCTCGATCATGCCGAACTGCCCGTAGCCCGCGTTGTTCACCACGATGTCGAGCCGCCCGAAATGCTCGGCGGCCCGGCGCACCGCCTCGAAATCGGCCGTGCGATCGGTCACATCGAGAGATAGCGGAAGGAAGGTGTCGGGGTACTCGGCGACCAGATCGTCCACGGTGCTCATATCGCGCGCGGTCCCGGCCACGCGGTCACCGCGCTCGAGCGCCGCCAGCGTCCATTCCCGTCCGAACCCTCGCGACACGCCCGTGATGAACCAGACCTTGCTCATACGTCCTTCTTTCATGTCGTGTGGATCTCATCGGCAACGCTACGCACCTGGAGCGCACTCCAAGCAAGGCCTTTCCGGCCGACGCCCGTACGTGTCGATCGGGCACAAGTGGCAGGATCGGTAAGCGTGAGTAGTGCCGATCCGCAGGTGGAGACCGTCGTAGACCTGAACGCCATCGCGCACAACGTGCGAATTCTGCGCGAATACGCCGGGGACGCCGCGGTGATGGCGGTGGTCAAGGCCGATGGCTACAACCACGGCGCCGTGCGGGTCGCCCGGGCAGCGCTGGCGGCGGGGGCCGCCGAGATCGGGGTCACCAACATCGACGAGGCGCTGCAACTGCGCGCCGCCGGCATCGACGCGCCGATCCTGAGCTGGCTCAACACCCGTGACGCCGATTACGCCGCCGCGGTCGCCGCCGATATCGAGATCGGCGTCTCCTCGGCCGAGCAGCTGCGCGCGGTCGAGCACGCCGCCCGGACCGTCGGCCGGACAGCGACCGTGACGCTGAAGATCGATACCGGCATGAACCGCAACGGCATCTCCGCCGCCGAATACCCGCAGGTGCTGGAGCTGCTGCAGGAGCTGGTGGCCGAACAGGCCGTGCGGTTCCGCGCGATGTTCTCCCATCTCGCCTGCGCCGACGAGCCGGGACATCCGTCGATCGATATGCAGCGTGACCGGTTCCTCGACGCCATCGCCGCCGCCAAGCAGTACCGCCTGCAGCCTGAGCTCGTCCATCTGGCGAATTCCCCTGCGACACTGACCCGTCCGGATCTGGCCTTCGATATGGTCCGCCCCGGCATCGCCATGTACGGCCTCTCGCCCATGCCGCAGATCTCCGATTACGGCCTGCGCCCGGCCATGACCTTCCGCGCGCGGGTGGCGCTGGTGAAACCGGTCGCGGCGGGTGAGGGGGTGTCCTACGGGCATCGGTGGATCGCCCCGCGCGATACCACCGTCGCATTGGTCCTCGCCGGATACGCCGACGGCGTGCCGCGACCGCTGACCGGGCGCATCGCGGTGCGCATCGGCGAGCACAGCTATCCGAGCGTCGGGACGATCTCCATGGATCAGCTGGTGCTCGACCTCGGTGACAATCCGGCCCAGGTGCGCCCCGGCGACGCGGCCGTGCTGTTCGGCCCCGGCGAGCCGCATCCGCAGCACTGGGCCGATCTGCTCGGCACGATCAACTACGAGATCGTCTGTTCCCCGCGCGGCCGGGTCGTGCGACGCTATGCGGGGGATCCGGAACAAGGGGGCAGTGAGTGAAAAATGAACAGCCGCAAGCCTTTCGGGCCACCGTGCGGCGCGGCGGCATGGCCACCGCCGGAGTGCTGGGCGCGCTGGCGGTCGCGCACGCCCTGCGTCGGGTGGGTGCGGCCGTGCGCTGGCCGGCACGCCGGGATGATCTGCGCGAGGAGGATTTCACCCTGCTCGAGCGCGATCGCGCGCATACGGTGACCGCCGAGGACGGGGTGGCGCTGGCGGTGCGCGAGTGTTCCGGCGAAAAGCCAGTGGCCACGGTCGTTTTCGTGCATGGCTTCTGTAACAGCATGGAGTCCTGGCACTTTCAGCGCCGCGATCTGGAACGGACCTGGGGCGACCGGGTTCGGCTGCTGTTCTTCGACCTGCGCGGACACGGCCGATCGGGTGCGCCGAGCGACGAGAGCTGCACCGTGCCGCAACTGGGGCGTGATCTGACCGCGGTGATCGCCCAGTGCGCGCCGCGCGGACCGCTCGTGCTGGTCGGACATTCCATGGGCGGGATGGCGATTCTGGCCGCCGCGGCACAGGATCCGCGGCTGTTCGCCGAGCGAGTGCGCGCGGTGGCGTTGCTGTCGACCGCGGCCGCCGAGGTCGCCTCCACGGGAGTGGCGCAGCTGCTGCGCAATCCGGCGATCGACGGCTTCCGCGCGGCCGTGCTGGCCGCGCCCGCGCTGGCGCAGGCGGGCCGGGTCATCGCGCGGCAGATCATCACGCCGATCCTGCACGTCAGCTCGTTTCACGGGGATGTGAGCCCGACCCTGTCCCGGTTCACCACCGCGATGATCGATCAGACCCCGGTCGCGACGATCATGAAGTTCCTGAAAGCCCTTCAGCGGCACGACGAATCGGCCGCGTTGTCCACCCTCGAGCCGCTGCCGGCGCTGGTGCTCGGCGGTGTGCACGATCTGGTGATCCCGTACCGCAACTCCCTGGCCCTGGCCCGGCAACTGCCCGACGCCGATCTGGTCCGCGTCACCGACGCCGCCCATATGGTGCATCTGCAGTATCCGGAGCTGGTCAACGCCGCGCTGGATCGCCTGCTGGTCCGCAGCGGCGCCCTGGGCCGCGCCCGACGAAAGGCCCTGCATGGCTGAGCAGCGGATACTGCCCACGGTCGAGGACACCGAGGCCCTGGGCCGCGAGCTGGCCGCCGAACTGCGCGCCGGCGATCTGATCGTGCTCGATGGCCCCCTCGGCGCCGGTAAGACCGCCCTGACCCGCGGCATCGCAGCCGGTCTCGGCGTCCAGGGCCGAGTCAGTTCCCCCACCTTCATCATCGCCCGCCAACACCGCGCGGGCACCCACCCCGGCGCCATCCCTCTTGTCCACGTCGACGCCTACCGCCTCGGCGGCCACCTCGACGAACTCGACGCCCTGGACCTCGACACCGACCTCGACGAGGCCGTCGTAGTCGTCGAATGGGGCCTGGGCGTAGTAGAACACCTCACCGACCGCCACCTCCGAATCCACCTCCACCGCGAACCCGACTCCGACACCCGAACCGCCACCTGGGAATGGATCGCCCACACCTAACCCCACCCCGCCCCGCCGCCCCCAGTCCCAGGTCTCGGCTGCCCCTGCCTCTAGCCCTGGCTCTCGGCTGTCCCTGTCTTCGGACCCAGGTCTCGGATACGCCCGCCTCCAGCCCCTAGCTCTCGGATACCCCCGCCTCCAGCCCTAGGTCTCGGATGCCATACCCATTTCCGGCGGCTGCTTTTCGCCTCAGGCCCCGGCTCTCCTCTGGCCCTCGACTCCGGGCCCCCAGGGCCCGGAGTCGAGGGCCCCTGTGCGGCAGCCCATGTGATGCTGAACACCGGAGGAACGCGGGTGTGACGAACCCGCAGGCCCGTGGGTTTACGCGGTGATCGGGTGGTGGCACAGATGCGCCGACGGTGCCGTGACGGGGGTGCCGTCGGGCAGGTGACCAACCGGTATCGTAAAGACAATCATGCTTGTACTTGCTGTCGACACCGCGACACCTGCCGTTACAGCAGGACTGGTGGAACTGGAGCAGGCCGCCCTCCATACGCTCGCCTCCCGGGTGGCCGTGGACGCGCGCGCTCATAACGAGGTGCTCACACCGCAGATCCTCGCCTGCCTGGAGACCGCCGGCCGCTCCCGGACCGAGCTCGATGCGGTCGTCGTCGGTACCGGGCCGGGCCCGTTCACGGGGCTGCGGGTCGGCATGGCCACCGCGGCCGCGTTCGGTGACGCGTTGGGCCTGCCCGTGCACGGCGTATGCAGTCTGGACGCCATCGCCGCCGACGCCTGGCGCGAGATCCCCGACGCCGCTGCCGAACTGCTGGTGGTCACCGACGCCCGCCGCCGCGAGGTGTACTGGGCCCGCTACCGCAGCGCGGGCCGCGTCGACGGCCCCGGCGTCTGCAAGCCGAACGATCTGGATGCCGGTGAGGCCACCGTGATCGCCGGATCTGCCTCGCATGTTGACCTTTTCGACCTGCCCGTCCTGCCGGTGGAGACGCCGTCCCCGGCCGGACTGGTCGCCTGCGCGGCCGCCGATCTGCTGGCCGGCCGCGCCCCCGGAGCGCTCGAGCCGTTGTATCTGCGCCGCCCCGACGCCGTCGAACGCAGCTATCAGGCGGTGCGATGAACGTGCGGACCACAGGCACACTGTCGTCGCCGAACGGTAGTGAGGCGACGGTATGAGCGGGCAGATCCGGCCGGACATCCACATCGAACCGATGGGTCCGGCCGATATCGAGCGTTGCGTGGAACTCGAGAAACTGCTGTTCCCCGAGGATGATCCGTGGCCGGAGGTGGCCTTCCACTCCGAACTGGCCGGCGCGCACAACCGCTATCTGATCGCCCGCGACGAATCCGGCCGCATGCTCGGCTACGCCGGAATCGCCCTGCTGGGCACACAGGAACATCCCGAGGCCGAGGTGCATACGATCGGCGTCGATCCGAAATGCCACCGAGCCGGTCTGGGCACGCTGCTGCTGCGGGCGCTGCTGGTCGAGGCCGGCCGCCGCGGCGGGCCCGTATTCCTGGAAGTGCGCACCGATAACGCCGCGGCCATCGCGCTCTATCAGAAGCACGGCTTCCACATCATCGGGCTGCGCAAGAACTACTACCAGCCCAGCGGCGCCGACGCGTTCACCATGCGCCGCCCCGCGATGAGCGGATTCCCGCGCCCGGACGCGGGTGTCGGGCAGGATACCGAGGTGCTGTCATGATCGTGCTGGGCATCGAGAGTTCGTGCGACGAAACGGGAGTCGGCATCGTCCGCTGGCGCGACGACGGCACCTGTGAGCTGCTCGCCGATGAGGTCGCCTCGAGCGTGGATCAGCATGCGCGGTTCGGCGGTGTGGTGCCGGAGATCGCCTCGCGCGCACATCTCGAGGCGATCGTGCCCGCGATGCGGCGCGCGCTGTCGGTAGCGGGTGTCACCAAACCCGATGCGGTGGCGGTGACCATCGGACCGGGTCTGGCCGGAGCCCTGCTGGTCGGCGTCGCGGCCGCGAAAGCCTATGCGGCGGCCTGGGATATCCCGCTGTACGCGCTGAATCATCTGGGCGGCCACGTCGCCGTCGACACCCTCGAACACGGTCCGATGTCCGCATGTGTGGCGCTGCTGGTCTCGGGTGGGCACACCCATCTGTTGCATGTCACCGATCTGGCCGAGCCGATCGTGGAACTGGGCAGCACCGTCGACGATGCGGCGGGGGAGGCGTTCGACAAGGTGGCGCGCCTGCTCGATCTCGGTTTCCCGGGCGGCCCGGCACTGGATGCCGCCGCGGCGCACGGCGATCCGCATGCCATCGCCTTCCCGCGCGGGATGACCGGTCCGCGCGATTCGCGCTACGACTTCTCCTTCTCCGGATTGAAGACCGCCGTGGCGCGCTATGTGGAGGGCATCCAGCGCGTGGACGGTGCGCTGCCGATCCCGGATATCGCGGCCTCGTTCCAGGAGGCGGTCGCCGATGTGCTCACCATGAAGGCGATCCGCGCCGCCCAGGACGTCGGCGTCGACACCCTGGTCCTCGGCGGCGGCGCGACCGCGAACTCCCGGATTCGCTCGATGGCCGAACAGCGGTGCGCGGCGGCCGGTCTCACCCTGCGCATCCCCCAACCCCGCCTGTGCACCGATAACGGCGTGATGATCGCGACCCTGGGCGCGCACGTCATCGCGGGTGGCGCCAAACCGTCGCCCCTGACCGTGGCCACCGACCCGGGCCTGCCGGTCTCGACGAGCCAGATCCGCTGACATCGCCGGTGATCTTGCGGTGCAATCGGATCGGGTGCCCGATTCGTCGAGGGGATCCGGCGAGTACCCGAGTACCCCAACTCAGTCGGCGGGGCGGATGGGGGCCGGGTCCGCGGAGCCTGAGTTCGCGCGCGGAACGGTTGGTGTGCGGGTCGGTTCCTGGCCCTCGGTGGCGGTGCCCAGCAACGGGCCCAGGAGGCGGGGGAGGTCCGGCAGGGGGATCTGGGGGAGGTTCGGGTCCGGGCGCAGCGGCGGGCCGATAGTGGTCTGTGGGCGACCGGTATTGCTCGTGGGAGGTTGGCCGCTGGCCGAGGGCGGTGTGGTGGCATCGGCCGAGCGGCGACCGGTCTGGCTCTGACCGGAGGTGGCGGGCATGGGTCCGCTCGGTGTGGTCGTCGGCAGTGCGGGCGTGCTGAGCTGTGCGGTATCGGTGGTACCGGCCGGGCTGACATCGTGATTGGCGGCGGGCACCAATTCCTTGACGCCGTAGCCGACGACCAGGCCCACCACCACGACCGCACCGGCCAGCGTGCCGATCAGTTTGGTGAAGGTGCTCGCCGAGCTCTCGTTACCCAGTCCGATCGCCGGAAACGGCGACGGCTGCGCCGAATCCGCGATCAGCGCCGCACCCTTCGCGATCGCCGCCTCCGGCTCGGGCACGGTATGCACCCGGACCTCGAGCAGCTGATCGAGCGCGCCGATCACGGCCGGAATGTTGGCGCCACCGCCGATCACGGCGACAGCCTGCGGATACTTCGGCGCACGGGTGAATACGCCGGAGACGAATGCGGCGGCGTCGCGCAGCAGATCCGCCACCAGCTCCTCGAAATCGGCGCGGGTCAGCTTGAGCGGTTGTCCCGCAACGTGATCGATGGTCACCGCGGGCGCGATGGACAGATGTTCCTTGGCCGCGCGGCTGCGATTGATCAGCATGCCGCGATTGGGCCGGGTGCCGCGGCGGGCGAAGTGACAGTCGAGCAGATGGTGATAGATCAGCTCGTCGACCGCGCCGCCG
The DNA here is from genome assembly GCF_044454005.1 of Nocardia sp. NPDC051570. Lineage (NCBI taxonomy): Bacteria > Bacillati > Actinomycetota > Actinomycetes > Mycobacteriales > Nocardiaceae > Nocardia > Nocardia sp. NPDC051570. Next base: position 427,266 of record NZ_JBITDI010000003.1, read on the forward strand.
CTGATCGCCGAGGTGCGCTCGCCGCGCAGGACCGTATCGTCGGCCAGATCGGCCACGGTGACGCTCATACCGGACGCGCCGAGGTCGACGACGGCCACGGTGTCGTAGCGGTCGAGCAGCCCCGTATGGCGCAGATAGGCAAGGGCCGCAGTACTTTCCGGGATGAGCTGCACATCGCGCCGCTGCCGCCCGATGGCCGCGCGGATGGCCACGGCCTGCTCTCGGTCGCGGTAGGCGACGGCGACCGCGCCCGGCGCGGAGACGATGGCGTCGGTGCGCGACATCGGGATTCCGCTGTGGGTGGGCACGGGATGCAGGAAATCGCGGGGCATCTGGGTGGTCATCAGCTCGATCGAGGACACCACCAGATCACCGAGATCGGAATGCGCCACGTCGGCCGTCACGACTCGGTAGTCGAAGCTCTGGGAGCCGTTCGGCGCCGTGCCGACCAATGCCGAGCACACCACCTCGTTCCCGGCGGAGACGCCGAGGGATGTTCGCATGTTCACCTCCCTTCGAGCGGATGGTCACCTGTCGCCGACCATCTCGAACGGACACAACCAACCTCCGCGTGGATGGCCCGAGCGGCGGATCCGGGGATCACTTGCGGTCTTGCTCTCGATCTCAGGCATGCGCGAGGGGCGTCGCGCAATAGGGTGAAGCGGTTGTCGAAATGCTCAGCGGACGGAGTGAGGAAGCATCGGCGGGGCACGGAGTCTGCATCGGCCGCAACATCACGGAGCCGTCGTCCATACTGTCACAATCCGTTACCCGAACGTTACAGTTTTTTCCGATCGATTGCCACGTACTTGACGCGTGTCGCCTTTGTGCCATTTGCGCTCGCTGGACAGCCGTTCGTACTGGTCAGGCGCACAGTATTTTCAGACCGAGCCCCGACGAGGCCACCCCGGAAACCCCGCCGGGCGAAGCGAAGCCATTGCGCACCACCCACTCTTGAGTGCTGGCACTCTCATGTATAGAGTGCTAGTGGCACTGATGTGCTCAGATTGCCAGCTTGACCACTGAGCAGGGGTCCCGGCACCCGCGACGACGGGGCTATGCGCAGAGGGTCAACACCATGACCGAAACCGTGAGTCCGGGGAACAGCCCCGGACGACCGAATTCCCGAAAAGTGGAGGGCTCAACGTGGCGAGCGTGAACATCAAGCCGCTCGAGGACAAGATCCTCGTCCAGGCCAACGAGGCCGAGACGACGACCGCCTCCGGCCTGGTTATCCCCGACACGGCGAAGGAGAAGCCCCAGGAGGGCACCGTCATCGCCGTGGGTCCGGGCCGGGTGGCAGAGGACGGCGTGACCCGCATCGCGGTGGACGTCAACGAGGGCGACGTCGTCATCTACAGCAAGTACGGCGGCACCGAGATCAAGTACAACGGCCAGGAGTACCTGATCCTGTCCGCACGCGACCTGCTGGCCGTCGTCAGCAAGTGATCGCGCCCGGCGCGATCGTCCCGGCGCAGGCCGGGACCCACTCTTAGAGCGGCCCTGCCCCGGTGCCCCCACATGGGGTGTCGGGGCAGTTCGCGTCAACTCCCACACAAGGACTCAACACATGGCAAAGCAGATCGAGTTCGACGAGAAGGCTCGTCGTGCGATGGAGCGCGGCGTCGACAAGCTCGCCGACGCTGTGAAGGTCACGCTCGGCCCGCGCGGCCGGCATGTCGTGCTGGCCAAGGCCTTCGGCGGGCCGACGGTGACCAACGACGGCGTGACGATCGCCCGCGAGATCGACCTCGAGGATCCGTTCGAGAACCTGGGCGCGCAGCTGGTCAAGAGCGTCGCCACCAAGACCAACGACGTCGCCGGCGACGGCACCACCACCGCCACCGTGCTGGCGCAGGCGCTGATCAAGGGCGGCCTGAAACTCCTTGCCGCGGGCGTCAACCCGATCGGCCTGGGTCAGGGCATGAGCAAGGCCGCCGACGCGGTCTCGGAGTTGCTGCTGGCCGCCGCGAAGCCGGTCTCCGGCGAGCAGGCCATCGCGCAGGTGGCCACCGTCTCCTCGCGTGACCCCGAGATCGGCGAGATGGTCGGCAAGGCGCTGACCGTCGTCGGCAAGGACGGCGTGGTGACGGTGGAGGAATCCTCCACCATGAACACCGAATTGGTCGTCACCGAGGGCGTGCAGTTCGACAAGGGTTATCTGTCGGCGTATTTCGTCACCGACCCCGATAAGCAGGAGGCCGCCCTCGAGGACGCCTACATCCTGCTGCACCGGGAGAAGATCTCCTCGCTGCCGGATTTCCTGCCGCTGCTGGAGAAGATCGCCGAATCCGGTAAGCCGGTGCTGATCATCGCCGAGGACATCGAGGGCGAGGCGCTGTCCACCCTGGTGGTCAACGCGATTCGCAAGACGATCAAGGTGATCGCGGTGAAGGCGCCGTTCTTCGGCGACCGCCGCAAGGCGTTCCTGCAGGATCTGGCCGTCGTCACCGGCGGCACGGTCATCGAGCCGGATCTGGGCATCACGCTGCGTGAGGCGACCCTGGATCAGCTCGGCAAGGCCCGGCGCGTGGTGGTCGACAAGGACAACACCACGATCGTCGAGGGTGCGGGCACCCAGGCGGATATCGCGGCCCGGACCGCGCAGCTGCGCGCCGAGATCGAGAACACCGACTCCGACTGGGATCGCGAGAAGCTCGAGGAGCGGCTGGCGAAGCTGTCCGGCGGCGTCGCGGTCATCCGCGTCGGCGCGGCCACCGAGACCGCGCTCAAGGAGCGCAAGTACCGCGTCGAGGATGCGGTCAGCGCGGCCAAGGCCGCGGTCGAGGAGGGCATCGTGCCCGGCGGCGGCACCGCGCTGGTGCAGGCCGCGGCGAAGCTGGGCGAGCTGCGCGCGTCGCTGACCGGCGATGCGGCCATCGGCGTCGATGTGGTGCGCCAGGCGCTGTCGGCGCCGCTGTACTGGATCGCGTCCAACGCCGGTGTCGACGGTGCGGTCGTGGTCAGCAAGGTGACCGAGGGCAAGGACGGCTTCAACGCCGCCACCCTGACCTACGGCGATCTGGTCACCGACGGCGTCGTGGACCCGGTCAAGGTCACCCGCTCGGCGGTCCTCAACGCCGTCTCGGTCGCCCGCATGGTGCTCACCACCGAGAGCGCCGTGGTCGAGAAGCCGGCCGAAGAGCCGGCCCAGGACCACCACGGTCACGCGCACTGAGTCGGTTCAGGCGAACGGGCCGTTCACATCCATGGATGTGAACGGCCCGTTGCCTTTTCTGAGCGCGTATCCGGCCTCGCATACCCCGTCGCCGCTGTGCGGGCGCCGTGGGGCCTATAGAAGGCCGGGACGGAGTGTCAGTGGTCGGTCGCGGAACGGCCGCGGTGATTGCTCCCGCAGGGGTGCGGTGTGCGGGTGGTCTGGTCTTCGATAATCGCGGCGAGCAGTCGATCACGCAGTGACACGGGTGGTGGGGTTGCGGCGACCGAAGCGAATTCGGCGAGCGCGTCCCTGGTCTGCTGCACTTCTCTGGTGAAGGCGGCGCGCAGTGCGGTGTCTCCGCTGTCGAGTAGCTCCTGCACGGCGCGCTGATCCTCGTCGCCGATCGATCCGAGCGCGACCGTGTGCGCGAGATCGATCTGGCTTTCGTTCATCTCACGTCACTCCCAAACTCTTCTTGAGTCGTGTCAATCCGTCGCGAATACGGGACTTAACAGTCGGTAACCCTACGCCCAGATAGACCGCAACCTCCGCATAGGTGCGTCCGCCGAAATAGGCGAGTGATATCGCCTCCCGCTGGGTTTCCGTCAGTGTGGCGAGGCCGTCCCGCACCGCCTGCTGTTCGAGCCTTCGTCCTACTTCTTCGGTGACCTCGTCGAATTCGTTACCCAAACCGGTCGCGCCGTACGCGACCTCGCGCAATGCGTGGGCCTGCTCGGCACGGACACGGTCGACCGCCCGGCGATGTGCGAGCGTCATCAACCAGGTGACCGCGGAACCCTTGGCCGGGTCGAAATTGGCTGCGGTACGCCAGATCTGGAGATAGACCTCCTGGGTCGTCTCCTCGGCGTAGCCGGGGTCGTGTAGGACACGCAGGATCAGGCCGAATACCCGAGCGCTCGTACGGTCGTAGAGCTCGGCAAAGGCCCGCTGGTCGCCTCGACCGCACCGCGCTAGTAGTGCGGCGAGTTCGATGCTTTCGGCTGCGCGTGCCGTCACCGCAGAGTCCAGACTCTCCCCGACTTGCTTCTGGAACGAGTCGCCCTCTGCGGCTGGCGGCCGCGTTGTCACAACGCTCCGTTCTGTGTCATCGGCCACTACCGTAGCGTGCCGCTATGACCTCCTTTCGGCTGGGGTATCGGCAAATTGCCTGCCGCCCAGCGACTCTCGGACATATCCGGACACATCTGGCGGTGTGAGCACAAGACACGCCGTGACACGCCGGGAACCGAAAGCGGGGACGACAGGTGGGGGGCTTCTGGCCATCGCACGACAGGCCGGTTCGGCGGTAGCCGACCGACGCTGCGCGCCTCATCTGTCTTCACCGGCCGTCAGCTCCAGTGGCCGGTTGTTTGCTAGGCATTCGGCGCGCCTGGGCTTTCGGATGGGCCCAGGAGGGGGACGAATTTCCGAACAGTCGCGACCGTGCAGTTCAGACCGCCAGGCGGCGCCTATTGCGTCGGGCGTGCATCTCGCGTTCGGTCTCCGACATTCCGCCCCAGATGCCGTAGGGCTCACTGACCTTGAGTGCATGGCTGCGGCATTGCATCAGCACCGGGCAGGTCCGGCAGATTTCCTTGGCTCGTAGCTCGCGCTGGGCGCGGGCGCGGCCGCGCTCCCCATCGGGATGGAAGAACACGGATGAGTCCACCCCGCGGCAGGAACCGCGCATCTGCCAGTCCCAGATGTCGGCGTTCGGACCCGGGAGATGGGTGGGCATGGGCATGTGAACTCCTTGTGGTGCGAGCTCGTCGGCGTTGTCGAGCGATGCTTTGTTAGCAACGGTCTGTCCGAACCACGGCGCGGCCGGATGGGATCCGCCGAGATCTGACTCGGACCGTTATCGTCGGAAGTCCGGCGATCGCAGTTCGTGGTCGCCGATTTTCGAGCGGCGCCAACGACGGCGATGACGTACGTTAGGACGCACTACGAAATCGAGTCAATAGTTTCTCCGCCGACGATCGAAATGTCGACGGGCCTCAGAGTTAACCTTCAAGCTATTTACTTTCGGCCCGGCACTAGCGATACTGATCAGTTGGCCAACAGCGGTCTGGCTCCCGCTTGCCAGTTAGAAAATCGTAAAACCGCAGCTCAGGATGTATTTTTCCAGATAGAAGTGCGAACCGCCCGGGCGGGCCGCGATGGCGCGGAAGGTGCCGCAAGCCACCGTTACGGCGAATCCGGGCGCTCTCGAGATGGCCGCATCGAGGCATCCAGGTTAATTATCCGAAAAGCATACGAATTCTTAAGATACGTGCTGAGTGATAGCTCACGACAGATTTACGTGATGGAAACACCCGAGTGGCTTTCGGGGCGCTGATCGGTTGCCGGATGTTCGTGCAGGGGCGGGGCTGGGCCGGATGCGGCAGGAGGCGGGGCGAAGGCGCGGGAGTGAACGGGCTGGTGTCGGGCGGTAACGGGCCGAAGCCACACGCGTGGCTAGAGTTCGGGCCGTGAACGAGTTCTACGCATCGCCGGAGCCGCTATCGCGTCGGGGAAACGCGGTGTTCGCCGATGCGGCGTTCGGGGCCCGGCCCGGACTCGCTGCTACCGAGTTGCCGCCGGTCGCGGGCGATGTCGATGCCTGGCTGCGGGCGATCGTGCTGGGTGGTCAGGGCCGCTATGCGGCGGCCCGGGCGCAGCTGCGGCGGGTCCGGCGAAGCACTCGCGAGCCAGCGCTGGCTTCGCTGGCGATCAGCACCGAGGCCTCGCTGCTGCGTCAACTCGGTTGGCACGCAAGCGCATCCGCGCTGGATGGCCGCGCCCTGGCACTCGTGCTCCCGGAACCGAGCCGCGGCGGCGATCCGGACCTCGCCGACGCGGTTTGCGACGCGTTGACCGGTCTGGCCGCCGACGCCCTCGGTACCGCCCGTCCGGCCCTCGCGGGCCGAATGCTGAAACGTTGCCGGGTATTTGTGGACGAGTCGCCGGACCCCTGGCGTTCCCGGCTGCGCTGGCATTGGGTGGCCGCCGAAACCGCGCTGGCGGCGCCCGGCCTCGACCTCGTCGGCGCCCCGGCACTGACCCATGCCGAGGCCGCGGTCGCGCTGGCCGACGCCGCGCCCTCGGTGCGCCACCGGATCAAGTCCCGGCTACTACTCGCCGCGGCCGCCGCCGCGGCGGGCGAACTCGATCGCTCGCGCGCGCTGGCCGAGGAGGTGGCCGACCGGACCCGCGAATATGGTCTGCTACCACTGCGATGGGCGTGCGCGATGCTGCGTTCGGGTGTGGCATCGGGTCCCGCCGCCGCGGCGGCCGCGACCGAAGCGGCCCAGCTCGCGAGGGCCCTGGCCGAATACGGCGGTCTATTGCGTTCGGAGAACAGGGTTCTGGGCCAGCCCTGATCGCAGGTGTTGCCGAACCTGTGGATTGAAGCCGCTATTGTTGGACCCGTTCCGCCGGACCGGGCGGAAGCACCGGTCGGCACCGACCGTGCCACTTGTAACGCCAGGAATATCTCTGACGATGACGCACACGGGCGAGGAGTTGGACGCCGCCGTCGCTGCTGCAGCGCAGGGCGATCGTTCGGCTTTAGCCCAGGTACTGGAGATCGTCCGCCCGCTGGTAGTGCGCTACTGCCGCGCGCGGATCGGATCCGCGGAGCGTGGGCAGCTCTCCGCGGACGACGTTGCGCAGGAGGTCTGTTTGGCTGTGATGACCGCCCTGCCTCGTTATCAGGACCAGGGGCGGCCGTTCATGGCATTCGTGTACGGAATCGCTTCGCACAAGGTCGCCGACGCCCATCGCAACGCCGCCCGTAACAAGGCGGACGCGATGGCCGAAGTACCAGATGTCATATCCACCGACCATGGGCCGGAACAGCGCGCTCTCGACTCGGAAACGAGCCGGCAGATGAACTCTTTGCTGGCAACGCTTCCGGAGAAGCACCGAGAGATTCTGATCCTGCGTTTGGTCATGGGTTTGTCAGCAGAAGAAACAGCACTCGCCGTGGGCAGTACGGCCGGTGCTATACGAGTGGCCCAGCATCGGGCGCTCGCGAAACTGAAGTCACAAGTGGCGAGGGCAGGTGAAATGTATGGCTAGGGATGGCGAGCGCGGTCGGGGCGACTGGAAGGCGCGACTTGGATCGCAGAACAGCGATCCCTATGCCGAGGCATCCGGTGATTCCGGACCGGTCGATATCGCCGCGGTCCGCCGCGACGATGCGCTCATCGACGCCATCTCCGGTGACGGACCCGTGGCGACCGACAGTGCCGAGGAATATCAGCTCGCGAGCCTGCTCGCGAACTGGCGAGCCGAGGTCGTCGAGGCTCCGATGCCGGCCGGACCGGATCTGGACACCATTGTCGCGGCGGTCAATCAGGAGATCGGGGCCCGGCAGTCGAGGGTTAACGCCGGTAGTAAGGGTCATTTGCGCCTGGTGCGTCCGCTCATGGGCGCGGCGGCGGCGTTGGCCCTGATCATCGGCGGTATGACGGCGTTTTCTTATAACGCACAGCCGGGCGATCCGTTATGGCGGGTCAAGGAAGTGGTCTTCACTCAGCAGGCGCAGACCACCATCGCCAAGCAGGCGGACGACTCCCTCTATGAGGCGCAGACCGCCCTCAAACAGGGCAATCCCGCGAGGGCGAAGGCGGCGCTGGACAGTGCCAAGGCGAATGCGACCCAGGTCAACGACCCGGACCGCAAGAACGAGCTGGAGAAGAAGGTCAACGACCTGATCGCCAAGCTCCCACCGAATCTGCAGGACCTCCTGCCCCTGACGTCGCTGCCGAAGGGCACCAGCGAACCGGGGACGCCGAGCACCGACGGGCAGCCCAAGGATCAGACCGCGGGGAGCCCGAGCGCACCACCCACGGTCGATCCGCGCATCCTGGGCACGGGCGAACCGAGCGGTGGATCCGGCACCGAACCGAGCGGCAATGTGCCACCGACACATTCGCCGCCGCCGTCGGTGCCGACCACGGCCGAACCGCCGACCACCGCGCCGCCGGTGACCCAGGAGCCGCCGACGCATGAACCCCCGGCGCCGACCACCATTGCCTCACCGGGTACCGGTGGGCCGGCGCCGACCGGGCCCGCGACCGCACCGAGTCCGCCGGTCGGGCAGCCCTCTGCGCCGGTGGTGGCGCCGACCACGATCATCATGCCCAGGCCGGGTGCGGGCGGTATCGCTCCAGGAGAACCGAAGAGGTAGAACAAGCGCGCCTGTACGCGGGGCGGGCTGGACAACATCGACCGATCACCGACACGGTGGTCGGTTTTTGTCGTATCGGATCAGGCGTCGAATCCGTCGAATCCGTCGCCGTGCAGCGCCTCGTTCATCGACGCGTCGGCATAGCCGCGGCAGTAGTCCCACGTGACGTAGGCCTCGGGCTGCGGATCGTAGGCGGGTTCGTGCGGGCGCACCGTGCCGTCGACCAAGAGCTGAAGCAGGTTGGCGCGCAGCATGTCCCAATCGTGGTAGTGATCCTGCCGACAATCCTCGCAGCTGACCACGAGTCCGCGAATGCCGCGGTGCGCCAGAAGCGCCTCGTAGACCGCGAGATCGGCGAGATCCTCTTCGACCGCTAGCCGCTCATGAGGATCCAGCGGCTCCCCCGGCTCGATGGCATCGAGCGCGGCCGACGGGTCGGAGGGATCTCCGGCGAACGGATCCGGCGGCAGGCCAGGTGGTAGATGGTCACGCACAATCCCACGGTACGCAGAACCACCCCTTCCGCGCCAGCGCTGTCGGCATTTTGCCGCGCCTGTCGCAGCAATTCGCCCGAGTACTGCGGCACATCGGGCATTCGGCGTGTCGGCAACACCTGGCAACCGGGTGTGTCGCGATGTGAGCTTCGCTACTCGCGCGCGATCCGAACTCGTTGGGGCGGAGGCGGCGCGCTCAGGATTACCACGGGCCGATACCATGTGTGTCACAAGGTGCCGGGTATTGATCTTCGGCTCCATCAATCCGTCAGATGTTCGCGATCCGGGCGTGATCCTCGGGTCGTTGCTTTCGAGGTCTCCAGAAGGGGTCGATCCGATGAGTAGTCCCGTGATGGGCGAGCAGGCCGTCCGCCCGCATACGGGTGGTGACGATCCGAACAAGATCGCCATGCTCGGCCTCACCTTCGACGATGTGCTGTTGCTGCCGGCCGCCTCGGATCTCATTCCCAGCACGGTCGACACCTCCAGCCGGCTGACCCGTGACATCCGCTTGCGCACGCCGCTGGTGAGTTCCGCAATGGATACGGTCACCGAGGCCCGCATGGCCATCGCGATGGCCCGCGCGGGCGGTATGGGTGTGCTGCATCGCAATCTGTCGGCCGCCGAACAGGCCTCGGCCGTGGAGACGGTGAAGCGATCCGAGGCCGGCATGGTGACCAACCCGGTGACCTGTCGCCCGAACGACACCCTCGCCGAGGTCGACGCCATGTGCGCGCGCTATCGCATCTCGGGTCTGCCGGTGGTGGACGAGACGGGCGAGCTGGTCGGCATCATCACCAACCGTGATATGCGCTTCGAGGTCGATACCCAACGCCGCGTCGTCGACGTGATGACCAAGGCCCCGCTGATCACCGCGCAGGAGGGCGTCACCGCCGAGGCCGCGCTGGGCCTGCTGCGCCGCCACAAGGTGGAGAAGCTGCCGATCGTCGACGGCAACGGGCGGCTGCGCGGGCTCATCACCGTCAAGGACTTCGTCAAGACCGATCAGTACCCGCACGCCACCAAGGACCGTGACGGCCGCCTGCTGGTCGGCGCCGCGGTCGGTGTGGGCGAGGACTCCTGGTCGCGCGCGATGTCGCTGCGCGACGCGGGCGTGGACGTGCTGATCGTCGATACCGCACACGGCCATCAGGTCCAGGTGCTGCAGATGGTGTCCAAGCTGAAAGCCGAAGTGGGCGAGACCATTCAGGTGGTCGGCGGCAACGTCGCCACCCGCGCCGGTGCGGCCGCACTGGTCGAGGCGGGCGTGGACGCGGTGAAGGTCGGCGTGGGCCCCGGCTCGATCTGCACCACCCGCGTGGTCGCCGGTGTCGGCGCACCGCAGATCACCGCGATCCTCGAGGCCGTCGCGGTCTGCGAGCCGGCCGGTGTGCCGGTCATCGCCGACGGCGGCGTGCAGTACTCCGGCGATATCGCCAAGGCCATCGCCGCGGGCGCGTCCACGGTCATGCTGGGCTCGGTGCTGGCCGGCACCGCCGAATCGCCCGGCGATCTGATCCTGGTGAGCGGCAAGCAGTTCAAGAGCTACCGCGGCATGGGTTCGCTGGGCGCCATGCAGGGCCGCGGTCAGGCCAAGTCCTACTCCAAGGACCGCTACTTCCAGGACGACGTGCTCGCCGAGGACAAGCTGGTGCCCGAGGGCATCGAGGGCCGGGTGCCGTTCCGCGGACCGGTCAACCAGGTGATCCATCAGCTGGTCGGCGGCCTGCGCGCGGCCATGGGCTACACCGGCTCCCAGAACATCACCCATCTGCAACAGGCGCAGTTCGTGCAGATCACGGCGGCGGGACTCAAGGAAAGTCACCCGCACGACATCACGATGACCGTCGAGGCGCCGAACTACACCACGCGGTGATTTCCGGCTGAGTCGTCGGCCGCGCGCCGCACACCGGGCGGGGGGCGTTGAAAGATGAAGGCCCCGGGGTGTTGGCGCGTCCCCATTTCGGTCGGGATGGGACGCTGAGAAGTAGTACGCCCGCCCTGCGGGTACGCCAGGTCGGCTGACCCTTGTGATGAAGACTTGGCAGCACACACTAAGGAGAACACCAGTGCGCGACATGGTCGAGATCGGCATGGGCCGGACCGCCCGGCGTACCTACGAATTGGACGATGTCGACATCGTTCCCTCGCGGCGGACGCGCTCGTCCAAGCAGGTCTCGCTGGCCTGGCAGCTGGATGCCTACCGCTTCGACATTCCGGTGGTGACCCATCCGACCGATGCGCTGGTCTCGCCGGAGCTGGCCATCGAGCTCGGTCGGCTCGGCGGTCTGGGCGTCATCAACGGTGAGGGTCTGTGGGCGCGGCATACCGATGTGGCCGCGCGCATCGACCAGCTCATCGAGGTGGCCGAGAAGGAGGGCGTCGAGGCGGCCGTCGCGCTGCTGCAGCAGCTGCACGCCGCGCCGATGCAGCCCGACCTGCTGGCCGCCGCGGTGGCGCAGGTCCGTGCCGCCGGGGTGACCGTGGCGGTCCGGGTCAGCCCGCAGAACGCCCGGGGGCTTACCCCGGCGCTGGTGCAGGCCGGGGTCGATCTGCTGGTTGTGCACGGCACCATCATCTCCGCCGAACATGTCAGCGACGGCGAACCGCTCAACCTCAAGACCTTCATCGCCGAACTGGATGTGCCCGTGGTGGCCGGCGGGGTCAGCGATCACCGCACCGCACTGCATCTGATGCGCACGGGCGCGGCCGGTGTGATCGTCGGCTACGGTTCGACCCCGGGCGCGACCACCAGCCGTGACGTGCTCGGTATCGGCGTGCCGATGGCCACCGCGATCGCCGACGCCGCCGCCGCGCGCCGGGACTATCTCGACGAGACCGGCGGCCGCTATGTGCACGTCATCGCCGACGGCGACATCGTGTCCTCGGGCCAGCTGGCCAAGGCCATCGCCTGCGGCGCCGACGCGGCCATGGTGGGCGTGCCGCTCGCGCTGGCCCAGGAGGCGCCCGGCCGCGGCTGGTACTGGCCCTCGGCCGCCGCGCATCCGTCGGTCCCGCGCGGCGCGGTACTGCAGTTCTCCGACGCGGCCGAGCGCCCGACGCTGCAGCAGCTGCTCTACGGCCCCTCCAGCGATCCGTGGGGTTCGGTGAATCTCGTTGGCGGCCTGCGCCGTTCGATGGCCAAGGCCGGATATTGCGAGCTCAAGGAGTTCCAGAAAGTAGGTCTGAGCGTCCGCGCTTGACGGTGCGAATCACAATGCGCGCGTGACCACGTTGTCGCGGAGGAACTCTCGGATGGCTGCGTTGACCTGGGCGGGGTGGGTCATGTTCGCCGCCTGGTGGGCGCCCTCGATCTCGACGTAGTGGGAATTCGGTAGTCCGCGAGCCGTTTCCATGGCATGCGTGCGGGCGATGCCCGCGCCGGTCGGGTGGATCACCAGTGCGGGGCAGGTGATTTCGGGCAGGCGGTCCAGCACCGAATCGCGGGCGAGCAGGCAGCCCGCGGCGACCTCGAGGGCCAGCGGGTCGCGGGCCAGCCAGCGCCTGGTCCAGACCGCGCGGTACCAGGCGTCGTCGCCGATCAGCCACTGCGCCAAGTGTTCCGCGAGCGCGTGGCGCACCGCGGGCTTATGCCACATGTCCAGGAACCGGCGCGAGTTCACCAACTCCTGCGGGGTCGGCGCATGGGCCTCGGTGGCGATGAGGATCAGCGCCGAGACCCGTTCGGGCGCGAGCAATGCGGTGCGCATGGCGCTGAATCCGCCCTGAGAGATGCCGCCGACCACGGCTCGTTCGACGCCGAGCTGATCCAGCACGGTCAGGGCGTCGCGGGCCGCGGTCCAGTAGGTGAACGGCAGGCCCTCATCGCGGGTGCGGCCGTGCCCGCGGGCATCCCAGGCGACGATGCGGAATTCCGGAGGTAATGCGGCGGCCTGGGACGCGAACATGGTTCGGTCCATGAAGAATTCGTGCCCGAGCAGCACGACCGGACCGTCGCCGCCACTGTCCTCGTAATGGATCTCGGCATCGATCGCACGGGCGAATGGCACGAGCACGAGGATAGCTGGCTCGCCCCCCGGATACGGCCGGTTGCGGAGGCCGGATCGATGGGCCAGGAAGATCGTTATCGACAAGGCTGGCTGCTGCCGATTCGCTGACCAGGCCCCTTGCGCCCCACCGAGTTTCGAACCCGGGGTGATTCGCTCGCCCGCCTCTCCGCGTTTCTGGCCGTACTAGTTGGGTGCCGCTCGGGTTGGTCACAGGTCCTGCGTTGGGTGCCTGGCTGGGTTTTGGGCGTGCCCGACGAGTTACCCATGTGCTTACCGAGATCAGTTGTCGCGTTCGTTGCCCCCTGTGACGCCATGGGCCGGAGCCGTGTGGCCCGGGCACGAGCGCTGCTGACGTGCTCCTTAGACTGTTGCCGTGGCAGAAACCCAGCGACCAGTTCTCGTCGTCGACTTCGGGGCGCAGTACGCGCAGTTGATCGCGCGGCGGGTGCGTGAATCCAGTGTGTACTCCGAGGTCGTTCCGCACACCGCGACCGTCGAGGAGATCGCCGAGCGGCAACCGCTCGCGGTGATCCTGTCCGGCGGACCGGCCAGTGTGTATGCCGAGGGTGCGCCGCAGCTGGATGCGCGGCTGTTCGACCTGGATGTCCCGGTCTTCGGTATCTGCTACGGCTTCCAGGCCATGGCTCAGGCGCTCGGCGGCACGGTCGCCCACACCGGCACCCGCGAATACGGCCGCACGGAACTGAATGTCGACGGCGGCGTCCTGCACGGCGGGCTGCCGACCCTGCAGCCGGTGTGGATGAGCCACGGCGACGCGGTGACCGACGCCCCGGCCGGTTTCGAGGTCACCGGCACCACCCCCGGCGCCCCGGTCGCGGCGTTCGAGAATCGGGCCCGCAGACTCGCCGGTGTGCAATACCACCCCGAGGTGCTGCATTCCCCGCACGGCCAGCAGGTGCTGAGCCGATTCCTGCACGAGATCGCCGGGATCAAGGCCACCTGGACGCCCGCCAACATCGCCGATGCGCTGGTCGAGCAGGTGCGCGGGCAGATCGGTGACGGGCATGCGATCTGCGGCCTGTCCGGCGGTGTCGACTCCGCGGTCGCTGCGGCGTTGGTGCAGCGGGCCGTCGGAGACAAGCTGACCTGTGTATTCGTCGATCACGGCCTGTTGCGTGCGGGGGAGCGCGAGCAGGTGCAGCGCGACTTCGTCGCCGCGACCGGTGCCAAGCTGGTGACCGTCGACGCGGTGGACAAGTTCCTCGGTGAGCTGAAGGGCGTCACCGATCCCGAGGAGAAGCGCAAGATCATCGGGCGTGAGTTCATCCGCTCGTTCGAGGATGCGGTCTCCTCGATCGTCGGCGAGACGGGCGGCGCGGCCTCGGTGGAATACCTCGTGCAGGGCACCCTCTACCCCGATGTGGTGGAGTCCGGCGGCGGCACGGGCACCGCGAACATCAAGAGCCATCACAACGTCGGCGGCCTGCCCGAGGATCTCGAATTCCAACTCGTCGAGCCGCTGCGGCTGCTGTTCAAGGATGAGGTGCGCGCGGTCGGCCGCGAATTGGGCCTGCCCGAGGAAATCGTTGCGCGCCAGCCGTTCCCGGGTCCGGGCCTGGCGATCCGCATCGTCGGCGAGGTGACCCGCGACCGGCTCGATCTGCTGCGCCAGGCCGATGCCATCGCGCGCGAGGAGCTCACCGCGGCGGGACTGGACAAGCAGATCTGGCAGTGCCCCGTCGTGCTGCTGGCCGATGTGCGCAGCGTCGGCGTGCAGGGCGACGGCCGCACCTACGGTCATCCGATCGTGCTGCGCCCGGTGTCCAGCGAGGACGCCATGACCGCGGACTGGACCCGACTGCCCTATGAGGTGCTCGAGCGCATCTCCACCCGCATCACCAATGAGGTGGCGGAGGTCAACCGGGTCGTCCTCGACGTGACGAGTAAGCCGCCGGGCACCATCGAGTGGGAGTGAACCCTTACGCCGCAACAGATTTCATGCGCTAGCAACAGCGTCGTGGTGTGGTATGTCTCGGCGGTTCAGCCGGGACTGCCAGGGTTGACGCCCGGAAGATCACCGACGGCTGTTGTGAGGTAGTTGACGATGAGGGATCCGAAGACACCGAAGAGCCTGTGGGCCGAGCCGATGGCGGCATTCGCCGCATTCGGGCTGGCCCTGCTCACCGCGATGGCGGTGCTGCTGGGCGGAACCGGGATCGTGAGCACGCCCGGCGTGGCGGTGGCGGCACAGGCCTCCGATGAGATCGGGCTGCGGGACTGCTCGATTCCCGATCAGGCCTGGCAGACGCTGCAGCTGATCGATGCCGGGCAGTGGCCGCCGCATGACGGTTCCGGCACCAAGGGCGGGACCACCTGGGACAACCGCGAGGGCAGGCTGCCGGATACCGATGCCAACGGCGACCCCATGCACTACAAGGAATGGGACGTCAATCGCAAGCAGCCCGGCCACAACCGGGACGCCGAGCGGATCATCACCGGCAACCTGCGAACGGCGTGGTACACCGGCGATCATTACAACAGCTTCTGTCAGATGCGCTGACGAACGAAAGGGGCTCGGATCCGATCGGATCCGAGCCCCTTTCGTCATCGATTCTTCTTCTTACGCGGCGAGAGCACCAGAACCACCCCGACCAGGATGGCCACGCCCACCACGATCCAGCCGACCGGAACGGCGCTGTGCGCGGGCCACGCGGACGGACCGATGAAGGCCCATATGCTGACCAACAGGCCCAGCACTCCCGCCACCAGCAGCGAAAACGACGGTCCCCGACGATCTTCGGACTTCTCACTCATGGATCACCTCCGCATTTCCGGCGTGGACTACGACATTGAGGGTCAGGGTCGGCCCGGTCTGCGGCCCGGTGAAGGCGGCGGGACAGTCGACATTGCCCATCTTGACTATGCAGATGCTGTGCAGCCGCATGGTCGGCGGCACGACTACCCGGACATCGCCCATCTGCACCGGAACGTTCACGGTCCGGTCCTCGGTGAGGGCCAGCGAGGACAGATCCAGCGTGCCCGAACCCATGCCCACGTTATAAGAGGGCCGCAGCTCGGACATCGTGGTCGGCTCCCAGTGATGGTCTCCCATTGCGCCGCGGTCGAATTGGACCGGGCCTGCCATCGAGGCCAGGATCACGAAGCCGGCCAGCGGCGCGAGCACCACCATCAGCCCCCAGCCGCGGCGCAGGAACGCGCCGAACACCAGCCCCAGGGCGATCACCGCGAGTGCCACCGCGCCGATGCGGGCTGGAGTCATCCACTCCATCCCCGAGGCGGCGACCGCGCCGGCCGCCGCGGCGGCCAGAATGGCCAGGCCGATCACGAGCGGGGTGAGCCGGGAGCGGGGGCGCCGGGGCGGCGGGGGTGCGAAGATCGGCCGACTCGGGCCGGGTTCGGGCAGATCCCAGGCCAGCGGGGCGACGCCGAGCGGATCCCAGCCGGGCGGGGTGGGTCCGAAGCGGGCCGGGTCGAGGCCGGGACGAGTGAACGAGGTGGTGGACGTGATCCGCTGGGTCGCTTCGGAATTGTCAGCGGAGGCCGGTGCTTTTCCCAGCACCACCGTCGAATCCTGGTCTTGGACAGGGGTATTCGCTGCTTCGGAGCCCCTATCCGTTCTCGGTACTCCGGACTCCTTCTCTGTTCCTGGCATGTTCTTCGTCAGGACTTCGGTGGGGGCCGTTTGTGAAACCGTGTGCGCCGCGGCCGCTTCGGGCTGATCGGGTTCGTAATGGTCGGGCAGCTTGGTGTAGGGCCCGTACTGGCTCGTCGACCACGGTGACCCGCCGGGGAACGTCGTCCCCGGATAGCCGGTCGCGGCGATATCACCGTCGGGCAGCCCGGCATAGCCGATCGGCGGTTCCGGCTGCCGCAGGTACAACAGCCACCAACCGCCCAGCATCAGCGCGAAACTGATCAGCCCGGAGCCGCCGAGTCCGACACCGACCGGACCCATTGTGGTGACCGCGATCGCCAACGCCACGATCAACACGATCGTCTTGGTCGGCGACTGCGAGGAATGCCCCTTGTTGAACAGGCTCTCGGCCGGCGACACCTGATCCTCGGCCGCGGGCAGCAGCAGCCACGCCGCCAGGTACAGCACGATCCCCGCCCCGCCGAACACCGCCGACACCACGAACGCCACCCGAATCAGGACGGGATCGATCCCGTACCGCTGTCCGAATCCGGCCGCGACCCCGGCGAAGGGCCCCTGCCGTGGCTGCCGCATGGGCCGCGTCCGCCACAGATGCTGCAGCTGTTCGTTGAATCCGCCCCGGCCGGTGCCCCCGGCCCACCCGCTCGCTCTCGTCATGAATCCATGGTGGCTGGTCAGGGTCTCGGGTCGCATCGGGGATCACCCTGAATGGCTCCTGATTCGGCTGGGCTATTGCGTAAAACATGTCGGATCCCGAGAGTGAAACTCTTGCATTTAAGACACTCCGAGCCTAGCGTCTCACTGAGACACGATTCGCTAAGTGTCTCGGTAGGACTGCCAGGCGACCCTACGGTGCGTGACTCATTTCAGCGTTTTTGCGACTGACGAGGAGTGTGGCGACATGCGTGTTCAGCGGCGTTCGAGTGTTGTGCTGATGGGTTGTCTGACTGTCACCGCGGTGGCGATGGCGGGTAGACCGGCGATCGCGGTGGCCGAACCGGCTCCGACGCCCGGTTCCGGGAATGTGGCCATCGATCCTGGTTCGCTCGATCCTCGACTGGCCGGCGAATTGCGGGACGCGCTGGCTCAGCTGCATCCGTTGGATCCTGGCGAGACCGCGTCCATGCGGGACAGGGCGGTTCGTGATGTGCGGGCCGGGGTAGTGCCATGGCGTTCCGCGGAGATGCCCGCATGGGACCGGGCTGCCGCGTTCGGGCTCCCGGACGGGCGAACCCTGGTGGCCGCCCCGCCGGCGACGGCGACCGGTGATTCCCTCGGCGTGCTCTACGACGCCGACGGCACAGTTTCTCACCATACTGAAACTCACCCGGTGACCCACCCCGATGAGTCCGCGACGGTCACCGTCTGGACCGACGATGCCGCACCGGTGGAGCGAGCCTTTACCGCCGACCAGCTGCACAGCGCGGCAGCGTCGGTCAAGGAAGTCACTCTCGAAAGTTGCGTGGGCGGGCTGGGGTTCTTCGCTCTTCTCGACCTCTTCGCAGTTCTGGTCTTTCTCGGCATGTTTACGCCAGCATTGTTCATCGAGATCCTCGCAGCGCCTCTTGTGCTCGCCCTTTACGCGGCGGCACTCGTTTCCCCGCTGGGGGCCGCGTTCATCTGCATTTTCGGGTGGTTCTAGCACGGGGCTACTCCGGTAGTGGGCATGCCGCCGTTCGACATTCCGGTTGGGCGTACACCTGACATCACACGAGCAGCGTCATCGGGGTGATTCCGGATGGTCGGGTGTCGGTGGGCCGTGCCAGTATCGAAGGCATGTATCCGTCCCTGCCCGCATTCGATGCGCGCGGAGCCGCCGCACCCGTGCCGATGGTTCCGCGGTTGCTGCGGCGGTCCGGCGGGCGGGTCGTCGGGGGTGTCGCGGGCGGTATCGCCGATCATCTCGGCGTCGACGTGTTCAAGGTGCGGATGGCCTTCGTGCTGTTGTCCGCGCTACTCGGCTCCGGGGTCGTCGCCTACGGCATCCTGTGGATCTTCACGCCCCCGGGTGGTGAAGGTCCACCGGCCTCGGCCGCGGAGAGGCGGCAGGCCTGGGGTCTGGCGCTGCTGGGTCTGGCGCTGTGGGTCTCGCTGAGCTGGGTGTTCAGCGGGACCATCGCTCATGTGCTCGGGCCGCTCATCGTGGTGTCGCTCGGCGCCGCGCTGGTGTGGCGCGAATTCGACGCGGACGGTCCGCGATCGATCCTCGGGTTGCCCGCACGCCCGTCGGTGCTGACGTGGACCCGCATCCTGGCCGGGGCGACGCTCATCGTGGTCGGGCTCGGCGTGGTGGTGCTGGCCCGGATCAATCTGAGTTCGCTGGGTTCGGCGTTGATCGCGGTCGCGGTCACGCTGATCGGCGTCGGACTGCTGACCGTGCCGCTGTGGCTGCGCATGATGCGCGCGCTGAATGCCGAACGCGCGGCCCGCATTCGCAATGAGGAGCGCGAGGAGATCGCCTCCCATCTGCACGATTCGGTCCTGCAGACGCTGGCGCTGATCCAGCGGCAGGCCGACGATCCGCAGGAGGTCACCCGGCTGGCCCGCAGCCAGGAGCGCGAGCTGCGCAAATGGCTGTTCGAGGATTCCATGCCCGCCCAGTCGAGCCTGGTCGCCGCGCTGCGCACCATCGCGGGCGAGGTCGAGGATCAGCACGGGGTGAAGGTGACCCCGGTGACCGTCGGCGATGTATCGATGGATCCGGGCGAGACCGGTTTCGGCCTGCCCAAGGAGCATTTCACCGCACTGCTCGGCGCCACCCGCGAGGCGCTGGTGAACGCCGCCAAACACGCCGGTGTGCCGACCATCGACCTGTACGCGGAGATCGAGCCGCATCAGGTGAGCATCTTCGTCCGCGACCGCGGCGCTGGCTTCGACCCGTCCACGATCCCCGCCGACCGCCAGGGCCTGGCCAAATCCATCCATGCCCGCATCGAGCGCCGCGGCGGCACGGTCGAGGTCAAATCCACCCCCGGCCGCGGCACCGAGGTACGAATCACCCTGCCTCGCAAGGATTCCGAGGGCCGGGAGGAGTCGACCGGCGAATCGTCATGGGAGTCGGCCGAGACCCCCGCGAACGGTCACGCGGCCGAGACGGCCGCGGCTCGGAACCGATAGGCTCGGGCCGTTGGGCGAGTGCTTCGGCGCGAGGTGAGGAGAACAGTGACGATTCGGGTCTTTCTGGTCGATGACCATGCCGTGTTTCGATCCGGCGTGCGGGCCGAATTGAGCCGCGAATCCGATATCGAGGTCGTGGGGGAGGCCGGCGGCGTGAGCGATGCCATCGCCGGGATCAAATCCGCTCGTCCCGATGTGGTGCTGCTCGATGTGCATATGCCCGATGGGGGTGGGGTCGCGGTGCTGCAGGGGATCGAGGACGGTCCGGTGTGCCTGGCCTTGAGCGTGTCCGATGCGGCCGAGGATGTGATCGCGGTGATCCGCGCGGGCGCCCGCGGCTATGTCACCAAGACCATCTCGGGACCCGAACTGGCCGATGGCATTCGGCGCGTCGCGGGCGGGGACGCGGTGTTCAGCCCGCGCCTGGCCGGATTCGTGCTCGACTCGTTCACCGGTCGCTCGCCCGTGCCGGAGCCGCCGCTGGATCCCGAACTGGATTCGCTCACCCCGCGCGAACTCGAGGTCCTACGCCTGCTCGCCCGCGGCTACACCTACCGCGAAATCGCCGAATCCCTGTTCATCTCGGTGAAAACCGTCGAAACCCACGCCTCCAACGTGCTCCGCAAAACCCAGCAGTCCAACCGCAACGCCCTCACCCGCTGGGCCCACCGCCGCAGGATTGATTGATATCGCTAGATCGCGGCCACCAGGATCACGATCAGGATCAGCAATCCGATGAGCAGGCCGACCGCGATGGCCAGCGGTGCGGCGTTGGGGCCGAGGTTGCCGATCGGGAAGCCGTTGCTCGACTTCTTTTGCGGCGCAGGGGCGCTCGGCGATACCGCTCGCGGCGGGCGCGGCAGCGGGGTGGAGTGCGGGCTGCGTAAACCGCTGGCGGAGTTGCGGGCCGCCCAGGCCGGGATGGTGCCGTCCTCGGTGCGCACGGGGGCGCCGAGGATGTAGGGGCCGGTGCCCGGACCGAAAGCGGCCGTGAGGATTTCGTCGCGCGCCTCGGCCATGTTCGGGCGGCGCTGCGGAGCGGGCTCCATCATATGCAGCAGCACCTCGGTGAGCGCTCCGGCGCGAGTGGGCGGAATGATCTGCGCCATGGCCGCGCGCTCGACGATCACATTGTTGTCCTCGTCGAAGCCGTACGGCGGATGTCCCTCCACCGCGGTGTACAGCGTTGCGCCAAGGGAGAATACGTCGCTGGCGGCGGTCGGCCTGTACCCGCGCGCCACCTCCGGCGGCAGATAGGCGGGCGTTCCGGTGATCACATCGTCCGCCTCGTCGGACGGCTCCCCGCCGCCGCTCGAGATGCCGAAGTCGCTGAGCTTCACCTTGCCCACCTCGGCGCCGCGATCGGCCACCAGGATGTTGCCGGGCTTGATATCGCGATGGGTGATGCCCGCGGCGTGCGCGGCCGCGAGCGCATCGGCGACCTGCGCGCCGATCTGGGCGACCTCGATCACCGGCAGCGCGTCCACCAGCGTGATCGCCTTGGCGACATTGCGCGAGGGCAGATACTCCATCACCAGCCACGGCTCACCGGCCTCGAGCACCACGTCGTAGACGGCGACGGCATGCTCGTGCGAGAGCTTCGCCGCGACCCGGCCCTCGTGGATGATCCGGTTGCGGACCTCGTTGGCCTCATGTTCGCTGAGCCCGGCCGTGGACAGCACCTGTTTGATGGCGACGTCGCGATCGAGTAGCCGGTCGTGGGCCAGCCACACCGCGCCCATGCCGCCGCCGCCGAGCTTCGACTGCAGGCGATAGCGTCCGGCGACCAGATAATCGGGGCCGACGATGGGGCGGGCGCGTTCAGTCACGGCGCGAGGATAGCCGAAAACCATCCTGACTGGCCTGCTTCACAACCCGAGGTTTGCGCGCGTGGCGCTTGACGGGATCCGGGGGTGGAGTTCTACTGAGAACTAATCGAACGTATATTCGATTATGATCGATAGCTGGATCGGTGCTGAGGGAAGTCCACCGGGAGGAGATTGGTGGTCGAGGATGGGTTCGCCCGACATGGTGACAGCGGAGCGGCTGGCCGAGCTACGCCGCCGCATGGCCGCGATTCCGGCCCGCGGTGTGGTGCCGGCCGGCCGGGCGCCGTCGGACACCGAACTGCGCGCAGAACCGCTACCCGTGCCGTCCGCGCTGGTGGAGCTGCTACCCGAGGGTGGTTTGGCCAAGGGTTCGGTGGTGGCGTACTCGGGTGTGACCTCGCTGTTGGCCGGTCTGCTGGCCGCGGTCACCGGCAGCGGGGGTCATGCCGTCGCGGTCGGCCTGCCGCGTCTGGGCCTGCTCGCCGCGGCCGAAATGGGCGCCCACTTGGGGAGATTGGCCCTCATCCCCGATCCCGGCTCCGATCCCGTCGAGGTGGCCTCGGTGTTACTCGACGGTGTGGACCTGGTCGTTCTCGGATTGGGCGGCCTCTCGATCCCGCCCAGCCGCACCCGCGTCCTGGCCGCCCGCGCCCGCAGTAAGGGCGCCACCCTCGTGGTGACCGGCGGCGCCTGGGCGGGTGCGACCCTGCGCATCGACGCCCGCATCGCCGGATACGAGGGCCTCGGTCGCGGCCGGGGTCGCCTGCGCGCCATCCATCTCGACGTCTCCGTCTCCGCCCGCTCCACCCCGCCCCGCACCGGCCGCCTGATCCTGTGTCCCCATAACGACCATGTGAAATGGCATGTCCGACAACCCGACACCGCCCTGAAGGCCACCACCGATGTCGCCTCATAACCGGCCGGGGCGGGGCGGGTCGCGGGGGTGAGGAAGCGGCGGGGCTCGCGGGTGGTGGCGGTGTGGTGTCCGGACTGGCCCGCCATCGCGGCTGGGGCGGTGGGGGATGTGCCACCCACGCGGCCGGTGGTGGTGCTGCGGGCGAATCGGGTGGTGGCGTGTTCGGCGGTGGCGCGGAGTGCCGGGGTGCGGCGCGGGTCGAAGCGGCGGGAGGCGCAGGCGCGATGTCCGGATATGTATGTGGCGCAGGCGGATCCGGATCGCGACGCCCGGCTGTTCGAGCCGGTGGTGGCGGCCGTGGACGCGACCGTGCCCGGGGTGGAGGTGCTGCGGCCGGGTCTGCTGGTGCTGTCCGCGGGCGGGGCCACCCGGTTCTTCGGATCCGAGGAGGCGGCGGCCGAACGGCTGGTCGACGCCGTCGCCGCGGTCGGCGTGGAGTGCCAGGTCGGCATCGCCGACGAGCTGTCCACCGCGGTGATCGCCGCCCGGCGTGCCGCCATCGTCCCGTCCGGGACCGGCGCGCGTTTTCTCGCGCCGCTGCCGGTCGCCGAACTCGCCCGCGAACCCGCCCTGGCTCCCCCCGAACGTGAGGGGCTGGTTGATCTGTTGCACCGCTTGGGATTACGCCGCATCGGCGACTTCGCCGCACTCGCCCCGACCGAGGTCGCCTCCCGCTTCGATGCCGACGCCATCCGCGCGCATCGCTGCGCCCGCGCCGAGCCCGAGCGTCCGCCGTCGACCCGTCCGCCCGCCCCGGATCTGACCGTCGAATACCCTTGCGACCCACCGATCGATCGCGTCGACGCCGCCGCCTTCGCGGGCCGCCTGCTGGCCACCCATCTGCACGATCGCCTGTCCGCCGCGGGCGTGGCCTGCACCCGCCTCGCGGTCGTCGCCGAAACCGCCGCGGGAGAACAGCTCTCCCGAATCTGGCGCTGCGCCGAACCCCTCACCCCGGAGGGCACCGCCGACCGTATCCGCTGGCAACTGGACGGCTGGCTCACTCACCGTGCCCTGACCGCGACCACCCACGACCCGGACTCGGCTTACGGCCGGATCTACGGCCGCGCGTCCCCCGACCGCGACCCGCCCGCATCCGATCGGACGAAACCGCTTTCGGCAGAAAAGAATCCGCCCCGGAAGGGTTTCGGCCCCACCGAGATGATCGTCGAATCGAGAAGGCGCTCGCGAGGCGGCGTAGGGCCGAATGCGCCGATCGTCGCGCTGCGGTTGGAGCCCGTCGAGGTGGTCGCGGCCGGGGCGTTGCAGCTCGGGCTGTGGGGTGGAGTGGGAGAGGAACAGGAGCGGGCTCGGCGGGCGCTGGTGCGGGTGCAGGGACTGCTGGGCGGGGAGGCGGTGCGGATCGGTGTGCTCAGTGGTGGGCGCGGACCCGCCGAACGGGTCACGCTGGTGGCGCTCGGCGATGAGCCCGTGCCCGCGACCGATCCCGAATCGCCTTGGCCGGGAAGGCTTCCGCAACCGGCGCCCGCCGTGGTGCTGGTGAATCATCCGGAGGTGGCGCTCGAGGACGGCGACGGCGCCGGCGTCTGGATCACCGAGCGCGGACTGTTCACCGCGGAGCCGGTCCGGCTGCGCTGGGGCGGCAAGCAGTGGACGGTGACCGGCTGGGCCGGGCCCTGGTTGCTGGACGAGCGTTGGTGGTCCCACGATCGCACCGGCGAGTACGCCATCCGCGCCCAGATCATGCTCGACGATCAATTCCGCGTCCTGCTGCTGCTCGGTTATGACGACATCTGGCATGTCGAGGGCCTCTACGAATGACTCAGCCCCGCTTCGGCAGCTCCTTCCAATCCATGCCCGAAGCATCTCATCCGGCACCGACAGAAACGGCCGAAGCGGTGGTGATGCATTGCCGCCGGTGTGGGCGATGAGAGGGCATGTGGGTCGATCGCACGGATATGCCGGGGTCGTGCTCTGTGCGGGCTATGGCGAGGGGCACAACCAGCGGCGATGGCGTCGCCGAACCCGTATCCTGGCGCATTGTGGAGTCGACCGTGAACCGGGTGCCGCTGGACGGCGTAGTGATCGCATATCGCGATTCCGGCCCGGCGACCGTCGAACATCCCCGCTCCGATATCCCGGTGGTGCTGGTGCATGGCATGGGTGGCGACGGTCACACCTGGGATCACTTCGCGCGACGCCTGATCCGCAGGGGCCGCCGGGTGATCATCCCCGATCTGCGCGGCCACGGCCGCAGCGCCCACACCGCCTCGTACCGCTTCGACGAGTTCGGCGCCGATGTGCTGCGACTGTGCGAACGCCTCGAACTGACCGGGGTCGATCTGGTCGGCCATTCGCTGGGCGGCTACGTGGTGTCGTACGTGGCGATCGAGCGTCCGGAGCTGGTGCGTCGCCTGGTGATCGAGGAGCAGCCGCTGCCGCTGCGTTCCGGCGACGAACAGCTCACCCTCACCCGCCGCCTGCCCACTCCGCCCGAACTGTGGCATGCCACCACCAGCCTGCTTCGGCATCCGCGGGCGGTGCTGGCCTTCGACCGGTCGATGACCCGGACCGCGCTGGAACAGTTCCGCAAGCCGAATCCGGAATGGTGGGAACGGCTTTCGGAGATCACCGCCCCGACCCTGATGCTGTGCGGCGGCCCCGGCGGTATGGTCGATCCCGAGAAGCTGGAGATGTTCCGCACCAGCGTCGCCGACTGCGTGGTCGAGGCGTTCACCTGCGGGCACAGCATCCACCGCGACCGCTATCGCGAGTTCTCCGCCGCGGTACTTCCCTTCCTGGGCCATTGAATCCCGCTCTGTGGCAACGGGTTGGGGTAACGGTTGTTCCGATGGGCGAGGGAGGCGGCGCATGACCGGATTCGAGGGCATGCTCTGCTCCTCGGCGGCGGCCGATATCCCCCTGCCGGGCAGCGCTACCCGAGTCACCGGATGGCTGTGCGTCGAACAGCCGGGAGCCTGGGGCCGGGACGTGCTCGGCGATGAGGTGCTCGGCCCCGAGATCACGGCCGAATTGGCGCCCCGGGTCAAGGCCGCGCGGGTGCGCCCGACCCTGATCCGCCGCCCCGGTCGCAACGAATTCTCCGGTACTCGAACGGTTTTCATCGCCAGTTCCCGGCCGCGAGGTTCCTGGTGCGAGCGATTCGAGATCACCGACCTGAAACAACTACTCGATCTGGACCTGCATCTGCTGAACGGTCCTGCCCCGGGAATCGGTGTGCCGGTGGACGATCCGCTGGTGCTGGTGTGCGCGCACGGCAAGCGCGACCAATGCTGCGCCCTACTCGGCCGCCCCATCGCCGCGCGCCTGTCCGCCGACCACCCCGACCTGGTCTGGGAGTGCTCGCACACCGGCGGCCACCGGTTCGCCCCCGCGATGGTGCTGCTGCCGTCCGGCCTGACCTATGGGCGCGTGAACGCCGATGCCGCACTGGAGGCCGTCGCCGCCGCTCACCGAAATGCGATCTCCCTCACCGGTTTCCGCGGCCGCAGCTGCTACACCCCGGTCGAACAGGTAGCCGAAATCGCCGTCCGCCAACGCCTCGCGACTCGCGCCGATGACCTCACGGTGACCACCGACCCGAATACGATCCCCACCGCCGACCCCGCGACCTTCGCGGGTGCGGCCACCGTCACCCATCGCGACGGCCGCCGCTGGCTGGTCACGGCCCACACCACCGCCTACACTGCCCGCCCGGCCAGCTGCGGTGCGGCCCCCAAACCGGCCACCGCCATCATCGCGGACACAATCCGCGAACTTCCCTGAACCGCAACGGTTTCTGCCCGCTGCTCACTCCGTTCCAGGGTGTACTACCAGTGCGTACCCGGAACCAATCGCGCGGCGCGGCGCAGAGCGGTGCGGGTGACGCGGCCCGCTGTGGACGGGTGGCGACGCGGTGCGGGTTCGAGGGCAAGGACTTCCGGATCGGGGAGCTCGTCCGGGGCGGCCTCGCCCTTGGCGGCCGGGGAGTCCGGCAGCGCGCGGTAATAGCGGTGCAGGATCGCATCCTTGATGCGCGGGGCGAACATGGTGCCGTACTCGCCGAGCGTGCCGAGCGGGACGTCGATGCGCTTGGGGCGCTCCGACAGGGCGCGGACGATGGTCGCCGCGGCCCACTCCGGCGACTCCGAGGGGCCCTGCTTACCGCTGGGCGTGATCATCGGGGTGCGCACCAGCGGCATGTGGATGGTGGTGAATGTGACGTTGTCGGCGAGCATTTCGGCCGCCGTTACCTCCGCGAACTTGTCCAGCGCCGCCTTGCTGGCGAGATAGGCCGCGAATCGCGGGGTGGCGACCTGCACGCCGGCACTGGAGATGTTCACGATGTGGCCGGATTCGCGCTCGCGCATCTGCGGGAGCAGCGCCAGCGTCATCCGGACCGCGCCGAAGTAGTTGACCGCCATGGTCCGTTCGAAATCGTGCAGCCGATCGGTGGATCGGTGCACGGCCCGGCGGATGGAGCGCCCGGCATTGTTGACCAGCATGTCGACGTGGTCGTGCTCGTCGAGAATCGTCTTGACGGCGTGCTCGACCGATTCGGAATCGGTGACATCGCATTGATAGGCGTAGGCCTGACCGCCCTCGGCCTCGATCTCGTCGACCACCGACGCCAACTCGTCACTCCGGCGCGCGAGCAGGAAGACCACCGCGCCCTTCTCGGCGACCGCGACCGCCGCGGCCCGGCCGATACCGGAGGAGGCGCCGGTGATGATGACGTGTTTGCCGGCCAGGTCCCGGCGGGCTCGACGGCGGGCGAGGTAACCGCCGGCTGCGGGGTTCTCGGGCATCACGCTGCTCCCTTGTATCGATGTGCCACGAACTTACTTTAAAGTAAGTTCCCTCGCCAATGCGACTCGGTCACAGTCCGGAAACCCCGGTTCTCAATTCGGTATATCGAATGTATGTTCGATTAACATAAGAACCGATCGGTTTGCTGGAGGTGCGAATGGGCTGGGGCAACGGCCCGCCGACCTGGGCGGAGATGGAACGCGTGCTCTCCGGTCGCCGCGCCCGCCCCGACGACCCGCCCGGCGACGGCGGCGACAGCCCGGCCTGGTCGCGTAAGCGCGCCCCCTATCGAGCCGGTCCGCGCCCGTCCGGGGAACCGCCGGTGCCCTATGCGGAACTGCACGCCCACTCCGCCTACAGCTTCCTCGACGGCGCCTGCCAGCCGGAGGATCTGGTCGAGGAGGCCGTGCGACTGGGCCTCGAGGCGCTCGCGCTCACCGATCACGACGGTTTCTACGGCGTGGTGCGCTTCGCGGAGGCGGCACGCGAATGGGGGCTTCCGACGGTATTCGGCGCGGAGCTGTCCCTGGCCCCCTCGGCTTCTCGGGATGCCCCTGTCTCCACGCCGTCCCAGCATCTCCTCGGGGATTCCATGCCTCGCACCGGCATTCCCGATCCGGACGGCTCGCATCTGCTCGTCCTCGCGCGCGGCGATGAGGGTTATCGGCGGCTGTCGCGGGAGATCTCGGCCGCGCATATGGCGGCGGGGGAGAAGGGGATTCTGCGCTACGACCTGGATCGGCTCGCCGCCGCCGCGGGCGGGCACTGGCAGATCCTCACCGGTTGCCGCAAAGGCCAGGTACGCCAGGCGCTTCGGCAGGGCGACGCCGCGGCCGAATCGGCGCTGCGCGAGCTGACCGAACGCTTCGGCCCCGGCCGGGTGACCGTGGAACTCACTCACCACGGCATCCCCGAGGACGACGAGCGCAACGCCCGGCTGCTCGCCCTGGCCGACCGCGTGGGCCTGCCGGTGATCGCCACGACCGCAGCGCATTTCGCCGCTCCCCGCGACCGCCGCCGGGCCATGGCCCTGGCCGCGATCCGGGCCCGGCAGAGCCTGGACGAGATGGACGGCTGGCTCGCCCCCGCGGGCGGGGCACATCTGCGCTCGGGGGCGGAGATGGCGCGGCTGTTCGCGGCTTGTCCACAGGCGGTGACGAATGCCGCGGCGCTCGCCGCCGAATGCGCCTTCGATCTGAAACTTATCGCACCGAAACTGCCGCCGTTCGTCATTCCGGACAACCACGACGAGAACTCCTGGCTGCGCAAACTCGCCTATGACGGGGCCGCTCGCCGCTACGGCCCGCCGGAGCGAAATCCCAAGGCCTACGGGCAGATCGACTACGAGTTGCGCGTCATCGCCGGTATGGGTTTTCCGGGCTACTTCCTGGTGGTACACGATATCGTCGAGTTCTGCCGGAAGAACGACATCCTGTGTCAGGGCAGGGGTTCGGCGGCCAATTCTGCGGTCTGCTATTCCATCGGAATCACCAATGTCGATCCGGTGAAAAACGATCTGCTGTTCGAACGCTTCCTGGCTCCCGAACGCGATGGTCCGCCCGATATCGACATCGATATCGAATCCGATCGCCGCGAGGAGGCGATCCAGCACGTCTACGCCGAATATGGGCGCGAATACGCCGCCCAGGTGGCCAATGTGATCACCTATCGCGGGAAGTCCGCGGTCCGCGATGCCGCACGGGCGCTGGGCTTTTCGCCCGGTCAGCAGGACGCGTGGAGTAAACAGGTGAGTCGTTGGAGCGGTGTGTCGAGCGAGACGGACACCGATATCCCGGAGCAGGTATTGGCACTGGCTGGTGAAATCGAAGGCCTGCCACGGCATCTGGGCATTCACTCCGGCGGCATGGTGATCTGCGATCGGCCCATCGCCGATGTCTGTCCCGTGGAATGGGCCCGCATGCCCGGCCGCAGCGTCTTGCAATGGGATAAGGACGATTGTGCCGCAGCGGGTTTGGTGAAGTTCGATCTGCTCGGTCTGGGCATGCTGTCGGCGCTGCACTACATGATCGATCTGGTGCGCGAACACGTCGGGAAGACCATCGAGCTGTTCGAGCTGGATCTGAAGGATCCCGCCGTCTACGCGATGCTGTCGCGGGCGGATTCGGTCGGGGTGTTCCAGGTGGAGTCCCGCGCGCAGATGGCCACGCTGCCCCGGCTGCGGCCGCGCACGTTCTACGACCTGGTCGTGGAGGTGGCGCTGATTCGTCCCGGACCCATCCAGGGCGGTTCGGTGCATCCGTATATCCGCCGCCGCAACGGGGACGAGAAGACCACTTACGATCATGAGGCGCTGCGGAATTCGCTGAAGCGCACCCGGGGAGTGCCGCTGTTCCAGGAGCAATTGATGCAGATGGCCATCGATGTCGCCGGTTTCAGCGCGGCCGAAGCGGACCAATTGCGCCGAGCGATGGGATCCAAGCGATCCACCGAGAAGATGGAACGGCTGCGGGAGCGGTTCTATCGGGGCATGCGCGAATTACACGGCATCACCGGTGAATTGGCCGATCGTATCTACGAGAAGGTGTACGCGTTCGCGAATTTCGGCTTCCCGGAGAGTCATTCGCAGAGTTTCGCCTCGCTGGTGTTCTATTCGGCATGGTTCAAGCTGCACTATCCGGCGGCGTTCTGTGCGGGCCTGCTCAATGCCCAGCCGATGGGGTTCTATTCGCCGCAGTCGCTGGTGGCCGACGCGCGCCGACACGGGGTGGTGGTGCACGGTCCGGACGTCAATCACAGCCTCGCCGGGGCCACTCTCGAACAGCGCGGCGCCCAGGTGCGGCTCGGGCTGGCCACGGTCCGGTACATCGGCGCTGAACTGGCCGAAAAGATCGTCGCCGCCCGAGAATTCGGACCTTTCACCTCGTTCCTGGATCTGACCGGGCGGGTGGAACTGACGGTGCCGCAGGCCGAGGCGCTGGCCACCGCGGGAGCGCTCGCCGATCTCGGGCTGACCCGGCGCCAGGCGCTGTGGGCGGCCGGTGCGGCGGCGGGGGAGCGCGCCGACCGACTGCCCGGCACCGGGGCCGTCACCGCGGCGCCGGCCCTGCCCGGCATGGGCGAGCTGGAGCTGGCCGCCGCCGATGTCTGGGCCACCGGGGTGTCGCCGGGCAGCTATCCCACCGAATTCCTGCGCCCGCAACTGGATTCGCTCGGCGTGGTCCCCGCGGGCCGGCTCGGTTCGGAGGCGGACGGCTCGAAGGTGCTGGTGGGCGGCGCGGTCACGCACCGGCAGCGACCCGCCACCGCGGCTGGTATCACCTTCCTCAATCTGGAGGACGAGACCGGCATGGTGAACGTCGTCTGCTCGCCCGGATTGTGGCAGCGGTATCGCCGGGTCGCCCAGAGCGCGCCCGCCCTGTTGATCCGCGGACGCATCCAGAATGCCGAGGGCGTGGTCAGCGTGGTCGCCGAACATCTGCAGCGCATGGATCTGCGGATGCCGTCGAAGTCCCGCGATTTCCGCTGATCACCTGGTCGCTGGCTCTGACGATGCACCGAGATTCGAGGAGTGCCGAACTGCCGACGATCGATCAGAAGTTGCCGCTGCCACCGCCGTCGCCACCACCGCCGCTGTCGAATCCGCCGTCGCTGCCGCCATCGGATCCGCCGTCGTCACTCCCGAAGTCGGCGTCGCCGCCACCGCCGCCCCATTGCTGAGGCGACTGGTCGTAACCCGCATCCGGGGCGGGCTGGTCGAAGCCCTGCACATGCTGCTCTTCCCCGCGACCCTCCATCCGGCCGAGCTCATAGCCCAGCAGGCCGCCGCCCACGGCACCCGCCGCCGCGCCGAGACCGCCCGCCATGCCGGGACTCATGCCGCGGCGTTGGCCATATCCCGGGTCGTAGCCGGGATCGGCGCCGCCGGGACCGTAACCACCCGGCCCGTAGTTGCCGGGCGGCGGATTGCCGCCACCGCCACCGCCACCGCGCCCGCGACGGCGGAACACCGCCACTACCGCGAGGACGATCAGCGCGATGATCACCAGCGGGCACAGCACACTCCACAGGCTGAAACCGCTGCTGTGCTGACTGGGTTTGGCCTGCGGCACCGGACGGTTGGCCCGGCTCGGCGCCGGAGCGGCCTGATTGGCCGCCTGCGCAAGCGAATTCAGCGCGCCGATGGTCGCGCCGTTGTAGTCGTTGCCGGTGCCGAAGCCGTTCTTGAACGCCGCGATCGCCGGGGACGCGTCCCGGATATGGGAGTTGGCTCCGGTGCGGATGGCCAGATGTCTGGACTTGGTATTGATCGCGATCACCACATCGTTGGGCGCGGTGACATGCGACTGCGCCTCCTGGTCGAAGGCCGCGTTGTTGTCCGCGAGCCTCTCGGTGGTGAAGATCTGCACCGGATCCGGTACGGCGTTGGCCGCATCCTTCACGCGCCCGGCATCGAGCACATGTGACTCGTCCTGGATGGTGACCGGTCCGGCCGACGCCGGACCGGCGGATATCAGCAGCAGTGCTGCCAACATTCCGAGCAGTACCGCACCACGTTTGGCCATCGCACACTCCCGATCGTGCGAGGCTCCTGCCACCCCGCGCCCTTCGCGAGACTACCGGCTGGCCGGAGCAGACCGAAGGGTTTGATGAGATCCGCACCCTTTATGCGTGTGTTTTGGCGATAAAGGGTGCGACTGTCCGATCGTTCGTGACAGGCGCCGAGGCGGCCGGATACGGTGCCCGGGTCGCTTGGGAAACGATCGCTGAGGGGGATTCATGCCGGATACATGTGTCATCGATACACAGGCGGTGCTGCGCTTCGGAAGCGTTGCACGACAAGCCTTTCGAGATCTCGACCGCGTTGCGGCGCGGTCGGTGGAAACCATTGCGCTGATCGCGGAGTCGATACCGGACAGCGAGACCGTGCCGGCCTGGTGTGAGACGGCCTGTGCGCTCGCGAATCTGGTGCAGCGCGGCGCCGATCGTTTCGGCCTGCTGGCGGAGCACATCGATCGCACCGTCGCCGCCTTCGGCTGGTCCGACCGCGCGGCCGCCGCGCAGCTCGACCGACCGGCGGTGCGGATATGACGCCGCCTCGCTCGGTGCTCACCAGCTGGCGTGCCGCGGCCGCTGCCGAGCGCCTGCGCGCCGAATTCGACCGGCATATCGAGGATGTGGCGGATCTGTCCGCCGTCGTGTACGAGCACTGTCGCCGACTCGACGGCGACGGCTGGCAGGGTGCGGCCTATGACGCGGTGCTCGCCCACGTCGAGGCCGCCCACCGGCACAATCGCCTGCTGTGCGAACGCGGCGAGGCGCTGCGCGATGCCGGTGCGCGTGCCCTGTCGGACCTGAACTACACGGCCCTGGCACTACTGGACTACGTGGCCGACGCGGAGGACGACGGATGCGTGGTCGCCGACGACTGGACGGTGACGGCCGACCCGCCGGACCTCGCCGCCTCATGGGGCGAGGTGATAGCCGAGGCCGCCGCGGCCGTCGCCCGAGCCGATGCGTCCGGCCGTCGAGCCATTCGCGCGGCCCTCGGTGAAATGCTCCACCCGGCAACCCTTCTCACATTCCCGGAGCTGCCGATCGAGCCATTGGGCGATTCGGATCCGGGTGATCGGATGCCGACATCCGGACCGAGCGATTCGAGCCGGGGCGAG
This sequence comes from Nocardia sp. NPDC051570, assembly GCF_044454005.1. Taxonomy (NCBI): domain Bacteria; kingdom Bacillati; phylum Actinomycetota; class Actinomycetes; order Mycobacteriales; family Nocardiaceae; genus Nocardia; species Nocardia sp. NPDC051570. Next base: position 460,005 of record NZ_JBITDI010000003.1, read on the forward strand.
ATAGGCCTGCCGATATCGGAACAGGCGCTGGCACTGGACGTGTCGGAGGTAGAAACAGCGGCGCCCGGATCGGGCCGGGATACGAGAGGCCTGCCGATATCGGAACGGGTGCTCACGTTTGGTGTGTTGGAGGCGGAACCGGTGGTGCCCGGACCGGACGGATCGGCCTGGGATACAAGAGACCTGCCGACATCCGGACAGATGCTCGCACCGGGTGTGCGGAGCGCCGAGTTCGAGTCGGACGAGGAGGTATGCGCCGCCGGGGATTCGACGACGGTGGCGAGTGCCGACCTCGGACGCGTGCCGGGCGCGGACGACAGGGGCACGGCCACAATGGTGCTGGACACGATCGGCGCCGGAACATCGGCAGCGGGGTCCACATGCGCGGCGGGGCGCTACCGCATCGGACCGGTCGACGGAGGGGTAGCCGAAACATGGTGCACATCAGGCGAAATGGCCACACGGGCGCAGAGCTGGCCGCCTGCCTCGGGCATCACGGCCGAGCAGCTCGTCGCCATCATGCCCGACCTCCCGCTGGAGCAAGCACGGAAGTATGTGCCCGCGCTCAATGCCGCGATGGGAGAGGGCGAGATCTCCACTCCGCTGCGGCAGGCGGTCTTCCTGGCGCAACTCGCCCACGAGAGCGGCGAATTGCGGTACTTCGAGGAATTGGGCGACCACGAGTACTTCCGGCAATACGACCCCGATGGATCCGCTCCGGCCGCGGGCAATACCGAACCCGGTGACGGCCCCCGCTATCACGGCCGGGGGCCCATCCAGCTGACCGGTCGCGCCAACTATCGGGCCGCCGGCGCGGCCCTGGGCCTCGATCTCGAGGGCGATCCCGGGCTGGCCGCCGATCCCGCCATCGGTTTCCGAATAGCCCAGTGGTACTGGACCTCCCGCGATCTCAACGCCCTCGCCGACACCGGAGATCTCGCCGCGGTCACTCGGGCGGTCAACGGCTGCTACCACGGTCTCGCCGCCCGCGAGGTCTACTACCGCCGCGCCCTGGCGGTGCTGGCATGAGCGAGCGAGCAATGAGTACAGCCGCGTTGGCGGTCATGCGCCGGTGCGCCGCGGCGATGGTCGTCTTGCTCGGTCTGGCCGCCGCATCCGGTTGCGTCGGTGGCTTTTCGGGACCGTTGATGACGAAATCGGCCGTGGGCGTGCCGGGCGACGCCTTGACGGCGGCGGGTAAGCAGCCGTTCGTCTATCGCTCCCGGGGCGAGCTCGTCCTGGCCACACCGGAGCGGATCATCGCCCGCCGCCCGGGAACGTATACCGATGTCGGCTTCACGCGGGACAATTCGCGAGTCTTCGCACTCGACGACACGGGTGGACTGGTGTCGCTCGAATCGACCGGCGGCACGATATCGCCCACGCGAATCGACTGCCGATGCGATCGGATCTTCCCGCTCCAGGGAACGAGTGTCGGATGGTGGCAGCCCGACGGCTTCGCCCGGACCGACCTGCGCGAACCGAAACCCATTGTGCCCCTGTCGGTCACACCTCCGCCGCTGCGGGCACCCATCGCGCCCGGCAATGTGCTCTCCGCCCCGCGCTTGCTCGCCGCCGATGCGACCGCGCTGATCATCGATCGGATCGAGGCGCCACCCGGTGCGTCCTGGGGCATCAACCACCTGTTCCTGGTCGACCCGGTCACCGGCGCGGCGCGAGAGCTGGGCCAGGTCGACGGCATCAACACCGCCCTGTCGTCCGGCGCGTTCCGGGCCGACGGTCGCGAGGTGGTGTTCGCCGGATACTCGCGCGACGGAACCGCCTGCGGCACCGGGCATCTGGTGGTGGTGACGCTTCCCGACGGCCGGATCGATCCCTTCGGGCTGCCCGCGCTGTCCACCTGTTCCGCGGTCGCCGATCTGCGCTGGGTCGGTGCCACGGCGACCGCGACCGGGTTGCTGTGGGAGCCCACCTCTCCCGATCGGCTGACCGGCACGGCGGTATGGACCCGATCCGGTGTGCAATGGGACCGGCGCGGCGATGCCGCCACGCTCCGGTACGCCGCGCTGACCCCGCAGGCCACGATGCGGATCCAGCGTTCCGGGATCGACCGCGTCCATGCGGTGCATTCGGGCGATCTCGTGCTGTCGGTCGCCACCGAGATGCGAGTGCTGGCCCACGATGTCGTCGACATCGTCGTGCCCTGGGTGCTGCCATGAGGTCTACGCTGCGGGCAGCCACCGACGACAGGAGCAGCGCGTGCCGACCGTGGTCCGGGCGACCATCAAGCCCAACAGCGGCAAGGGCCCGCTCGTCGAGACTCTCGACGACGGCACCCTGCGGTTGTATGTGCGCGCCCCCGCCGTGGAGGGCAAGGCCAACAAGGCCGCGATCGAACTGCTGGCCGAGCATTTCGGCGTCGCCAAGAGCCGAGTCCGTCTCACCGCCGGTGCCACATCCCGGTTCAAGCGCTTCGAGATCGGCGACTGAGTCCGGCGCGCCGTCAGTCCTGCGCCTCGGCGGGAGCCTGCCGAGCCTGCCACCGCTCGTATCCGAGCGTGGTCAGCACCCCGACCACGACCGCGAAAACCACACCGACCGTGCACATCACGAGCGCCCGGGTCAGGCCGGCGGCGGCGAGAGCATCGAAGTAGAGGATCGATCGAACTCCGAGGTACACCTGATGCATCGGTTCGAATTCGGCGAGAGCGCCGTACAGCCGGGGCACCGCCTGAATCGGCATGATCGCCCCGGAGGACGGCAGCCCGAGTGCGATGAAGGCGAGCATGTTGATGGGTGTGCCCAGATTGTTCAACACGGGCAGCCGCAGCGCGGAGGCGACCGTCGCGACCACGGCCAGATTGGCCAGCGCGGTCATACCCACCGCGAGCGAGGCGAAGGTACTGAAACAGAACAGCGCGAGCCGATGGTCGATCGGCATCCCCAGCGCGGACGCGATCAACTGATAGCACCCCGCCATCACCAGAGCGACCACCGCGATGAGCGCCCACTTGAACAGCAGTGCGCGCCAACGAGACAGGGTCTGATCGTTGGCGAGCACGGTGTCGACGCCGACATTGATCAGTGTGCTGCTGGTGAATCCGGCGAATACCACCAGCAGCGTGTAGTAGAAGGCGGAGATGCCGTTGGCGGTGCCCTCGGGCAGCGGCGCGTGCTGGGTGGCCTCGATTCGCACGGGTTCGGCGAGCGTGACCAGTGCCGCGTCCGACAATGGCACGCCACCCGTTCGCGCCCGCTCGGTCGCCGCGGTGCCGAGCTGTCGATTGATGCCGTCGAGCACCGGGGTGAGCAGTTGTGTGGTCAGCGTGACGGCGGTCGCGCCCGCGCGCGGGTTGGTCTGCAACTCGATCCCCGGCGGTGCGGCGGGGCCGGGCCCGGGTTCGGCGAGTGCGGTCAGGCGGGCGCTGAAATCCTCGGGGATCACGATGGATCCGTAGACGCTGCCGAGCGACATCAGCCGGTCCGCCTCCGCGGCATCGGTGACCTGCAGCCGGACCTGATCGTGCGGCAGCGCGCCGCGCACCCGCTCGGCCACCTCGCCGCCGTATTCGCCCCGATCGTTGTTCACCAGCGTCAGTGGATAGTCGTGCAGGTTCCGCTGTGGATGCAGAACGCTGCCCAGATACGACAGTGCCAGCAGGCTCAGCAAACCCATTGCGATGATGAGCGGGATCGCCCACAGCTTGTGATCCCAGCCGGGACGGGTGTCTTCACCATCCTCATCGGTCGTCCATGTCACAGCGCGACGCTAACAGCACATCCTTCGCAATCGACGCATGGCATGCGATGTCGGCGCTCAGACCGCCCCCGGGAAACCCAACTGCCGCCACGCCTCGTACACCGACACCGCCGCCGCATTGGACAGATTCATCGACCGCCGCCCCGGCAACATGGGAATCCGCAGCTGATCGGTGATGTGCGGATCGGCGAACACCTCGTCCGGCAGTCCGGTGGGCTCCGGTCCGAACAGCAGCACATCGCCCTTGCGATAGGCGATATCGGTATTGCGCGTGGTCGCCCGCGTCGTGAACGCGAATACTCGCTCGGGCTGAATGGCTTCCCAAGCAGCCGAAAGGTTCTCATGCACGGTCACCGACGCCAGATCGTGGTAATCCAACCCCGCCCGCCGCAACTTCGGCTCCGACAGGTCGAACCCCAACGGCTCGATCAAGTGCAGCTGGCACCCGGTCCCAGCCGCCAACCGAATGGCATTACCGGTGTTGGGCGGAATACGAGGCTCGAAGAACACCAGATGAAGCACGGCTGTCAGTATTCCTTGCCTGCCCGTGCGATCTGCCGCACGGGGGTCGGCGATAAGCCGTCGCGCACCATGTCCTCAGCGTGGGCGATACCGGTGAGCGGGACGGAACAACGCGGCCCCGGTGGCGAACACACCGAGACGGAGCAGGGCAGTGCGAGCCGAGCTCGTCTCCTGTGTGTTCGCCCGGTCGACGGGCGTCGTGGTGTCGAACCTGCGCATGACCCTTGACCGTTCGACGCCGTGACACGTCCGGATCGGTTACTCCTCCGACAGCCCCAGGCCGTGGGCGAGAGTGGGCCAGGAGCCTTTGAACTCGTCCTGCCAGTAGCCCCAGGAGTGGGTGCCAGGGCTGTAGTGGATGGTGGCGGGGATATCGAGGGAGGCGAGCTTCTCCTCCATATGGCGGGTGCAGAAGCTGGTGGCGTTTTCGATGGCGCCGCCGACGATAACCTGGTTCACCAGGCCGATGGGGCCGAGTTGGTCCGTCTTGCCGTCGATTTGGGTCCGGCCGCCGCCGAGCTGTTCCTTGCGGCCGTCGATCGTGTCGTATTTGCCGGGGCGGCCGGTGCCGGAGGAGAGGTACAGCTCGACTCCGCGCAGATCCTCGGCATGCAGGTAGGGATCGTTGGCCTGCCATTCGGGCGAATTCGGCGGCCCCCACATGTTGGTCGGATCGCCACCGCCGGCGGCGACCGCGGTCCGCACGAAGTAGGCGCCCAGCGGGTCACTGGTCTGGGCGCAGCCGCTGTAGGAGGCGGCCGCCCGGTACAGGCCGGGCTTCGCAATGGGCAGCGCCAGAACGGAAGTGCCGGAGGTGGAGATTCCCGCGAGGGCGTTGACCCCGTTGGTGCCGAGCGCGGCATCCATCAGCGGAGGCAGCTCCTCGGTCAGATACGTCCGCCACTTGTTGCGGCCGAGGGCGGGATCGTCGTTCACCCAGTCCGTGTAGTAGCTCGCCTTTCCACCGATCGGCAGGATGAGATTCACATTCTTGTCGGACATGAACGGACGGACATCGGTCTGCGCCTGCCACGAGGCGACGCTTTCACCGGCGTCGAGGCCGCTGAGCAGATACAGGCTGGGCCGCGGCTGCGAGGTGTCCGCGGGCCGCTGGATCTCCACGGGAAATGCCTTGTCCATGGCCGCCGAGTACACCTGCAGCCGGACGTTCTGATCGTCGATCCGCTCGATACCGTCGATCCGGGAACCATCCGGGGCCATCGCACCGGTGAATACCGAGTCCTGCGTGGCGGCCGGTTCGGCGGTCGCGGCACAGACGCCGAACGAGGTCAGAACTCCGACGAGCAACCCGGTTACCACACTGTTGCTCGCCAATCGAGTGGAGCGGGAGTTGCGAGGGCATGCGCTGGCGGTCAGGTTCATGCCCCAAGCTTTCAACATCGCAATTCGACCGGCATGCAGCGACACACCCCCGGCTCGTGTGGTTTCGTCGATCGCGGGCATCTTTTGCGATTCCAACAAGCACGCGCCAGGTCCTGGTCGGCGTGCGTCGGCTATGACCAGGACTCAGGCGCTGGATGCCGCGACGGCCTGCTCGATTCGAGTGGCCATCGACTCGCGACCGGAGAATGGGAGCGGGATATCGAATAGGGGCAAAGTTATCAAGTTGAACAGAAACGATGTTTCGCTATGCGTTCGATGCGACACACATTCCCATATGTTTGCTAGTTAGTAACTCTGGTTATATTCTACTTGTAGATTACAACTTGTCGGATCGGTTGGATGCGAGAGACCACGCCACGCGCGGTACGCCTTTCTCCCGCGTATCACACGGGGCGCCGGGGCACCCCGAGGCGCAGCCCCCCTGCCCGTGCATCGGGGTGACCCCGGCACCATTCGGCGAATTCCGAATTCCGCGCAGGCCCCCACTTGTCACCGATCACATATCCCCTCCGCGATGATGCGAGAATGTCGGCGTGACCGAAGCACCCGCGTCCCATGCCCATCAGCACGGTCCGGTCGGACGGTTCCTCCGGACGAATCTGCCCATACTCCTGGTGGTGGCCGTTCTGGTGGTGGCCGCGGTGCTTCTGGCCCAGGACCGTTGGCGGCGCGGGGCATTCGTGATCGGCGGTGCGACGCTGCTGGCGGCCGCGCTGCGGTTATGCCTGCCGACGCTGCGGGTCGGCGTGTTGGCCGTGCGCAGTAAGCCATTCGACGTCGGCGCCTATACGGTCCTCGGCGGCAGCATCATCGTGGTCGCGGCGACGATCAACAGCCTTGGGGTGACCTGACGCTCAGTCCCGCGCCTTGCGGGCGAGCTCCATCGTCTCGGCGAGCAGCTTGCCTACGGCCTCGGTTTCGGTGAGGAATCCGTCGTGCCCGTCGCGCGAGCGGACCACCTCCAGCTCCTTGCAGCCGGGCAGCAGATTCGCCAGTTCCTGTTGCGTGCGAAGCGGGTAGAGCCGATCGGAGTCGACGCCGCCGACGATGCACGGCACCGCGGTGGCGGCCAGCGCGGCCTCGATCCCGCCCCGCCCGCGACCGATGTCGTGCCGGTTCATCGCCTCGGTCAGCAGGACGTAGGTGGCCGGATCGAAGCGATGAATCAGCTTCTGCGCCTGGTACTCCAGATAACTCTGCACCGCATAGCGGCCGCCGTCGCGCGGATCCTCGTCGTCCTGCGCCGCATTCTCGAAGCGGTGGTCGAGTTCGAATTCGGTGCGGTAGGTCAGATGCGCGATGCGGCGCGCGAGCCCCATTCCGGTGGTCGGCGCGCGTCCGGTGCCGTGGTAATCGCCGTCCTGCCAATCCGGATCGGCCTTGATCGCGGCGATCTGGGTGGTCTGGGTGCCGATCTGATCGGCGGTGGCGCGCGCCCCGACGGCCAGCACGAGCGCGGCGCCGACCCGCTGCGGATGGCCGACCATCCACTCCAGCACGCGCATGCCGCCCATCGATCCACCCACCACGGCCGCGAGGCGATCGATGCCCAGCAGGTCGAACAGCGCCACCTCGGCGGCTACCTGATCGCGAATGGAGATCTCGGGAAACCGGGCGCCCCAGGGTCGTCCGTCCGATGCGAGCGAGGTGGGGCCGGTGCTGCCCTTACAGCCGCCCAGCACATTGGTAGCGATCACGCACCATTCGCGGGTGTCCAGCGGGGCGCCCGGACCTACGCTGCCGTCCCACCAGCCGGGCAGCGGATGCAGTTCGTCGGGCGCGCCGACGACATGCGAATCGCCGGTGAGCGCGTGCTCGACCAGCACCACATTGTCCAGATTCGGGGACAGCTCACCCCAGCGCTGCACCGCGAGTTCGACGTCCTGGATCACCGCGCCGTTCTCGAGGCGCAGGTCGCCGATGGCGATCGTCTCCAGGCGACCGTCGGGCGGGGGCAGCAGCGCGGCCGCCGTCTGCGGGGTGCTCGACTCGATGCTCACGGTCACCGGGCCGCCGCCGTTCGAAAAGAACACACGATTTCGATGGTAGCGACAGGGTGTTTGCCCTCGATGTGCATGATTCGGGGCGCGGTCGAGTTACTCATGGGCCTGCTCCAATGGGACGCCGAACTGGGCTTGCTGGTGTTATCGGACTTCAACAAGCGAACAGCAACAACACATGGTGGGGACCTCCTGATCGTGGCGCTTGCTCCCGGCCCTCGGGAGCCCGGTCATCACCCGGAGCACCCCACCGCAACAGGAGGGTTGCCGGCCAGCGAGCCGGGGCTTGGCGCTGGCGCTCATGACCTTCCCGCGATAGTAACCGATCGCCGAGACGGGGCGCGAACGGCTACCGCGCAGCACCGCTTTCGGCCGATCCCGAGGCCGAACATCCCCGAGTCAGCGGGAGCACGCAGCGCTGCACGAATTCGTCGAAGGCGCCGCGGACCGCGCAGATGGCCGCATGTGCGGAGTCCATGGGGTCGCGGTCCGGCAGCGTGGCGTCGCATTCGATCCCGGTGCGCATGATCGCGTTCCAGGTCCCGGCGATCAGCCGGACGGTCATCGAATCCGGATCCGCGCCGATGCGCTCGGCCAGGGCGGAGTGGATCTCGATGGTCTTGGTGTCGGCGATGTCCATGCTGCGCGCGCGCACGGTCGGGCTGGTGCGCATGATCCGCTGCATGTGCTGGAACCACTCGAAGGGCAGTGTCTGCCCGGCGATGCTGGCATTGGTCACGGCCAGGTACGTGTCGAACAGGGCCTGCAGCTCATTGCCCGTCACTGGCTGTTTGCGCAGCTCGTCTCCGATGAGCTTGGCGAAATCCACCAAGGGCGCGAGGACGATGTCCTCCTTCAACTCGAAGTAGCGGTTGACGGTGCGCGGGGAGACGTCTGCGGCGTCGGCGATCTGCTCGACGGTGGTCGCGTCGAAGCCGTGCGCGTCGCACATCCGCAGCGCGACTTCGATGATCCGGCGTCGAGTCTGCTGCTTCTTGCGTTCCCGCAGGCCGGGCTGGGCTGGTGACTCGAGCATGGTCCCAGTCTATCGCCATCGGCTCTTATTGTGACGAGAGACGCCAAATGTCAGTCTGCGACATTTTTCTCTTGACGCCAATTGTCCTCAGGTGCCAGGATTGCTGACACGTTCCAATGATGCGACGGAACTGCTTACTTCCACTCAGGAGTCCCCACATGACCGACATTGGGACCGCAGAACTCGCTCCCTCTCAGACCTCGACCCGGCCGAAGGGTCCGGCCCGCTGGTGGGCCCTCGGCGTACTCGCCCTGGCCCAGCTCATGGTGGTGCTGGACGCCACCATCGTCACGATCTCGCTGCCGTTCGCCCAGCGTGATCTGCATATCAGCGACGGCGACAAGCAATGGATGCTCACCGCCTACACGCTGATCTTCGGCGGCCTGTTGCTGCTCGGTGGCCGGCTCGCCGACTATCTGGGCCGCCGCCGGATGTTCCTGGTGGGCCTGGTCGGCTTCGCCGGGGCGTCGGCGCTGGCCGGGCTCGCCCAGAACGCGGCCGAACTGTTCGCCGGGCGCGCGCTGCAGGGTGCGTTCGCGGCCGTGCTGGCGCCGGCGGCGCTGTCGCTGGTATCGATCACCTTCACCGAGGCGCGCGAAAGGGCAAGGGCCTTCGGCGTTTTCGCGGGTGTGTCCGCGGGCGGCGCGGCGATCGGCCTGATCGCCGGCGGCGCGCTCACCGAATACGCCGATTGGCGCTGGTGCCTGTTGGTCAACACGCCCGTCGCACTGCTGGCTCTGATCGGCGCGCTGGTCTTCGTGATCAAGGATGTGCCCGTCCCGCGGACCGGCGGTTACGACGTGCCCGGCGCGGTGACGGTGACCCTCGGACTGATCTCGGTGGTGTACGGCTTCAGCCGCGCCGCGGAGGACGGCTGGCTGGCCGCGACCACGCTGGGCCTGTTGATCGCCGGTGTGGCGCTGCTGGTGGCGTTCGTCGCGATCGAACGGCGTTCGCCGAATCCGCTTCTGCCGCTGCATATTCCGGGTGAGATCAATCGGGGCGGCTCATATCTGGTGGCGCTGCTGGTCCCGATCGCGATGTTCGCGATGTTCATCAACCTCAGCTACTACCTGCAGGTCACCCTCGGCTACAGCTCGCTGAAGGCCGGTGTGGCGTTCCTTCCCTTCCCGATCGGCATCGTGATCTCCGCGGGCGTGGCCAGCGCGCTGCTGCCCCGGATCGGGCCGCGCCCGCTGATGATTGCCGGTGGGGTGCTGGGCATCGTCGGGCTGCTCTATCTGGCCCAGCTGAGCTACGGCGACAGCTTCGCCACCAGTGTGCTGCCCGCGATCGCGCTGATCGCGCTGGGCATGGGTGCGACGTTCGTATCCATGCAGACCACCGCGCTGCATCAGGTCGAGGCCGAGGATTCGGGTGTGGCCAGCGCCCTGCTCAACGCCGCCCAGCAGGTCGGCGGGGCGATCGGCACGGCGCTGCTGACCACGATCTCGGTCCAGGTCGCCAAGCGCTACGCGGAGAACAATCCGACCATCGACCATGTCGTGGCCCGCGCCGCGATCCACAGCTACAACGTGGCCTTCTACATCGGCGCGGCCTTCTTCCTCGTCTCGATCGTGATCGTCGCACTGATGATCCGCGACAAGCCGGAGAACCTGCTCGAGGGCGACGAACACGCCGCCGTCATGGCTGTTTGAGCGCTCGATGGACCCTTGCCTCTCGGCGGGGCCGACCGTGATGGACCCTTGCCCCTGGCGGGGCCGACCGTGATGGACCCTTGCCCCTGGCGGGGCCGACCTTGATGGACCCTTGCCCCCGGCCCCCAGGCCGGGGGCAAGGGTCTCATACCTCACACTCCCCATCGGAATGCGAAATCAACCCCCGCGTTAACCCTATTGATGCGTGACGTGTGCCCGCGTGACCCGGGAATCTCTCATCGGGACGTCCGCTGGAAGTGAGCCAGAGCGCACCAGTACGCTTGTCTTGTTAAGCACCCATAGTCCCGTGGACAACTCGGGGCGTATACGTTGTCTGTTGAACAGCTGGGGTCCGCTCACAAGCGTGTTCGCCTGGCCGTGCAATGGGAGCACCTTCCTAGGAGGACACGAAGATCCATGTCCAAGATCAAGGTTGAAGGGACCGTCGTCGAGCTCGACGGCGACGAGATGACCCGGATCATCTGGCAGTTCATCAAAGACAAGCTGGTCCACCCGTACCTCGATGTGAACCTCGAGTACTACGACCTCGGCATCGAGTATCGGGACAAGACCGACGACCAGGTCACCGTGGACGCCGCCAACGCCATCAAGAAGCACGGCGTCGGCGTCAAGTGCGCCACCATCACCCCGGACGAGGCCCGCGTCGAGGAATTCGGCCTCAAGAAGATGTGGCGCTCGCCCAACGGCACCATCCGCAACATCCTCGGCGGCACGATCTTCCGCGCGCCGATCATCATCTCCAACGTCCCGCGCCTGGTGCCGGGCTGGACCAAGCCGATCATCATCGGCCGTCACGCCTTCGGCGATCAGTACCGTGCCACCGATTTCAAGGTGCATCAGGCGGGCACCGTCACCCTCACCTTCACCCCGGAGGACGGCAGCGAGCCGATCGTCCACGAGGTCGTGAAGATGCCCGAGGACGGCGGCGTCATCATGGGTATGTACAACTTCAAGAAGTCCATCGAGGACTTCGCGCGCGCGTCGTTGAACTACGGCCTGCAGCAGAACTACCCGGTCTACCTCTCCACCAAGAACACGATCTTGAAGGCCTACGACGGCATGTTCAAGGACACGTTCCAGGAGGTCTACGAGACCGAGTTCAAGGACCAGTTCGACGCCGCGGGTCTCACCTACGAGCACCGGCTCATCGACGATATGGTCGCCTCCTCGCTCAAGTGGGAGGGCGGCTATGTGTGGGCCTGCAAGAACTACGACGGTGACGTGCAGTCCGACACCGTGGCACAGGGTTTCGGCTCGCTGGGCCTGATGACCTCGGTGCTGCTCACCCCGGACGGCCGGACCTGTGAGGCCGAGGCCGCGCACGGCACGGTGACCCGGCACTTCCGCCAGCATCAGCAGGGCAAGCCCACCTCCACCAACCCGATCGCCTCGATCTTCGCGTGGACCCGTGGCATCGCCCATCGCGGCAAGCTGGACAACACCCCCGAGGTCATCGGCTTCGCGCAGACCCTCGAGGATGTCGTCATCAAGACCGTCGAAGACGGCCAGATGACCAAGGATCTGGCGCTGCTGGTCGGCGGCGATCAGGGCTATCTGACCACCGAGGAGTTCCTCGGTGTGCTCGACGCGAACCTGGCGCGCGAACTGCGCTAGTTCACGTTTCGCGCCAGGGCTGTGAGCGCGAAGCGAAGCGAAGACATCCGGGCACCCGCCCCCACCGATTTCCGGTGGCCGCGGGTGCCCGAATTGCTTTCCGCCGGACCTGGTGATCTGCATGACAGCGCGGCCGCTTCCGACGGTCGTGCACGAACTTGCTTCCGAGTGAAAGCTGTTGTCCGCCAATACCGTTGATGAGCAATGACATTCGGCGCCCGCCGGGTGGGGGAGCGGGTGAGTGAGATCACGTTTGCTGCGGCTTTGAAGGCCGGGAGCTGCTGTGTTGCTCTTGGTCGTGGCCTCCGTAACCGCGCCCGTCGTGGCCTCCTCGATTGCACCTGCCTCCCCGGCCGTCCACCCGCACGGCCAGTCCGGCATATCCCCGCGCACCAGTTGGCATATCCCCGCCATGCTCGCGCTGGCGCTCGGTGGTTTCGGCATCGGCACCACCGAATTCGTCACCATGGGTTTGCTGCCCAATATCGCGCACGCCCTGAACGTGTCCGAGCCGACCGCCGGACATGCCGTATCCGCCTACGCCCTCGGCGTGGTCGTGGGCGCGCCGATCATCGCGGCGCTGTGCGCCCGGATGCCACGCAAACGCCTGCTGATCGCGCTGATGGTCGCGTTCACGCTGGGCAATGCGGCCTCGGTGGTCGCGCCCTCATTCGACACGCTGTTGCTCGCGCGGTTCGTCTCCGGCCTGCCGCACGGCGCCTACTTCGGTGTCGCCTCGTTGGCCGCGGCGACACTCGCCCCGGTAGGTCAGCGCGCCAAAGCTGTTGCCGCCGTTATGCTGGGGCTGAGCGCCGCCAACGTTGTCGGCGTTCCCGCCGCCACCTGGTTGGGCCAGCATCTCGGCTGGCGGGACGCCTATGTGGTCGTCGCCGTCATCGGAGTGGCGACCGTGCTCGCGATCGCGAAGTTCGTGCCGGAGCTCACCGGCGTCCGTGTGACCGATCCCCGGACCGAGCTCGGGGCGCTGCGTCGGTCGCAGGTGCTGCTGACGCTGCTGGTCGGTGCGATCGGCTTCGGCGGCATGTTCGCCGTCTACACCTACATCACCACCACCCTCACCGATGTGGCGCATATGCCGCTGGGATTCGTGCCGATCGTGCTGGCGCTGTTCGGGCTCGGCATGATCGCGGGCAACATCATCGGCGGCGTGCTGGCCGACCGCGGCGTGGACCGCGCGGTGTACGCGGCGATGATCTCGATGGTGATCGTGCTCGCGATCTTTATTGCGGCCGCGCACGATCCGTTCACCGCCTCGGTCGGCGCGTTCCTGGTCGGCGCGACGGGTGCGGCCCTCTCGCCCGGACTGCAGACCCGACTGATGGATGTCGCCCACGATGCCCAGACTCTCGCCGCCGCGCTGAACCATGCCGCGCTGAATATCGCGAATGCGGCCGGTGCCTGGCTGGGCGGCGTGGTGATCGCCGCGGGCTTCGGCTACACGGCCCCGGCCGTCGTCGGAGTCGGCCTCGGCATCGCCGGTGTCCTGCTGTTCACGGTGACGGTCTCCCTCGCCCGCCGCGACCGCGCCCATACCGAACTCGACGAGAATGGCGAACGCCTGATGGTCGAGGCCGCCGAGGCGATCGTCGTCGGGCGCCGTGACTCTCGCGCCGCCCTCGGCTCGGGCACGGCCCGCCTGTTCAACCGCTGCGTCACCCCGCAACGCCGCACGCGTCTGCCGCGGCGCTGACCGATTCCCGTCGCCCCGGCCTGGGGGCCGCGGCGACGGGATTGGAAAGTACCTTTCGCTGGGGAACCGACATTTCCATTCAGATCTGAATGTAAGTGTAGAATTGCCGGAATGACCAGGTCCGTAGTGCCCAAACCGCAGCGTCGCACGCAGGAGCAGCGTAGTAGTGAGATGCGGGTGCGGTTGCTGGACGCGACGGTCGACTGTCTTGTCGAGTATGGGTATGCGGGGACCACGACGCCGCGGGTGGCCGAGCGGGCCGGGGTGACGCGAGGTGCGCAGGTACATCACTTCGGGTCGAAGAATGATCTGGTGGTCGCGGCGATCAGCCATTTGGCGCAGCGGCGTACCGAGGCGGCCATTCAGGAGCTCGGCCGGGTGGGTTCGGTGGACGATCCGCTCGGCGCCGCACTGGATTTCATGTGGGAGCTGCATCAGGGCCCGCTGTTCATCGCCGCGATGGAGCTGTGGGTGGCCGGGCGTACCGATCCGGTGCTGGCCGCGGCGCTGGAGAAGGTCGAGCCGTTCGTCAACAATGCCGTCCTGATGGCGGTTTCGCAGCTGGTCCCGGATGAGATGCAGCGCAAGGAAGTTCGCGACTTCGCCTATACCGCAATGGATACCCTGCGCGGAATCCTGGTGTCCAACTTCGTCTCTCCCGATCCGGACCGAGCCCATCGCCGGTGGCTCCGCGCCTCGTCCCACCTGCGCCGGGCCGCCGCGGCGGCGCTGCCGGGACTGATCCCGCCGGACTGAGGTCCCGGCGAAAAGCCCCTCGGGACAACGGGAGTGGGCTACAACCCGTGGGCCTGGGCCACCGAATCCAGGAAGGTCCACAGATCGGCCAGCAGATAGGTCTCGGGCGATTCGCTACCGCCCTGGAACGGGAACGGGCTCGCCGCATAGACCTGGCCGGGATCCAGCGGCCCGAGGCGGTCGCGGATATCCGAAACATGGTCCGGTCGTAGGACGAAATCGGCGAAGCGCGGTTCGGTGAGTACCTGGTCGGCGAATTCCCAGACACTCACGAAGGGCCCGTAGCCGGTGGCTCCGGCACGGTAGGGATACAGGATGGCGTAATCGCCGGTGTCCAGATTCGCTAGAAAGGCGTGGCCGAGGCTGGAATAGCCCACGACGGAGTCGAAATGGGCGAAGTGGGCGGCCCAGCTCGGAATGGCCTCTGCGGTCGGCACGGGTTCTATCAGCCGGAAGCAATCGGAGGTCACCGACCCATCCAACCAGGTCGTCGGCATAGTGTGCCAATACACCGTACAACACTGGATGTATGTGAACGGGTCAACCATCCGACCCTCGGCGGCATATGCCCCAGGGGCCGACTCTTGCGGCATTACATACAGCTCTGTATGTTTGTTTTTGTCCGGTATGGCACGGATCGCCCATGCCGTCGCCGCCCCTGCGGCCGACGGCCAGATGTGAGGAGTTCGATGACGAACAAGGTCTACGTCGTCGGCGTCGGCATGACGAAGTTCGAGAAGCCGGGGCGGCGCAAGAACGAGAACGGCAGCGACTGGGACTACCCGGATATGGCCCGCGAGTCGGGCACGAAGGCCCTCGCGGATGCCGGGATCTCCTACGAGAAGGTGCAACAGGCCTACGTCGGCTACGTCTACGGCGAATCCACCTCGGGCCAACGCGCGGTCTATGAGCTGGGCATGACCGGCATCCCGGTCGTCAACGTCAACAACAACTGCTCCACCGGTTCGACCGCGCTCTACCTTGCGGCGCAGGCGATTCGGGGCGGGCTGGCCGACTGCACGCTGGCGCTGGGCTTCGAGAAGATGAAGCCGGGCTCGCTGGAGGCGACCTACGACGATCGCGAACAGCCCATGGCCAAGCACATTCTCGCCCTGGCCGAGATCTCCGAGGTGCTGTTCCCGGTGGCGCCGTGGATGTTCGGCGCCGCGGGCCGTGAGCATATGCAGACCTACGGCACCACCGCCGAGCACTTCGCCAAGATCGGCCTCAAGAACCACAAGCATTCGGTGAACAACCCGTACGCGCAGTTCCAGGACGAGTACTCGATGCAGGAGATCCTGGATGCGCGGATGATCTACGACCCGCTGACCAAGCTGCAGTGCTCGCCGACCTCCGACGGTTCGGGCGCGGTGATCCTCGCCAGCGAGGCCTTCGTCGACGAGCACGACCTCGCCGGGCAGGCGGTGGAGATCGTCGGCCAGGCGATGACCACGGACTTCCGATCCACCTTCGACGGCAGCGCGAAGAGCATCGTCGGATACGACATGACCGTCCAGGCGGCGCGGAAGGTATACGAGCAGGCGGGTCTGGGTGCCCAGGACTTCCAGGTCATCGAGCTGCACGACTGCTTCTCGGCCAACGAGCTGCTGACCTACGAGGCGCTGGGACTGTGCGCCGAGGGTGAGGCCGGCAAGCTCATCGACGACAACCAGACCACCTACGGCGGCAAGTGGGTCGTCAACCCCTCCGGCGGCCTGATCTCCAAGGGACATCCTTTGGGCGCAACGGGTCTGGCGCAGTGCTCGGAGCTGACCTGGCAGCTGCGCGGTACGGCCGATAAGCGTCAGGTCGACAACGTCACCGCCGCACTGCAGCACAACATCGGACTGGGCGGCGCGGCGATCGTCACGGCGTATCAGCGCGCAGACCGTTGATTTCTGAGATCTCGAGCTAAGGAAGCGAATACATGGGCCACATCGAGTACACCAAGAAGATGTCCGCGACCCCCGAGGCCCTGTGGGCCGTCGTCGGCAACCCGAACACCTGGGGGGAGTGGTTCTCCATTCACGAGCGCTGGATGGAGGAGCCCCCGGCCGTGCTCGCGCCGGGCAACAAGCTGGTGGCCAAGGTCGTCATGCTGGGTATGGCCAACAAGTTCGAATGGAACGTCGCCTCGGTCGAGGCGCCCACCACACTGACCCTCACCGCCGCCGGAATGGCCGGTGTGAAGGTCGAATTCACCTTCGAGATCGCCGCCGCGGGCGACGGCAGCGAACTGTCGGTCCAGGGCGACTTCGAGGGTGCGCTGATCAAGGGCGCGCTCGGTAAGGCCGTGGAGAAGGACGGGCTCAAGCAGCTCGAGAAGTCTCTCGACGCACTCGACGCATTGGCCGCGGCGTGAGCGAAACCACCTCGCGGGTGGTGGAATTCGACGATTCGGGCCTGGGTAACTGGAGCGATGAGGAGACCTTCGAGGTCACCCGGGCCCGCATCGCCGAATACGCCGCCGCCACCAACGATCCCATCCAGGCCCATCGCGACGGCGATATCGCCTCGCCGATCTTCGCGATCGTGCCGGTGTTCGACGCCATGATGGTTCCGGTCATCGATGTGGCACCGATGGATATCTTCGGCCGAGTTCTGCACGGGGAGCAGGACTTTCACTTCCATCGCCCGATCCGTCCGGGCGAGAAGCTGGTGGCCCGGGCCCGCGCGATCGGTTTCGCGGGCCGGGAGAACGGCAGCTCCATCACCATCCACATCGAAACCCGCGACGATGCGGGGGAACTGGTCAACGAGCAGTATCTGACCGCGTTCTTCCGCAAGATCGACGCGGGCCGGACCGTGGGCGAGGCCGCCCCCGAGCACAAGTTCCCCGAGACCCTGCGGGGTCAGGATCCGATCGTCGCGGTGCCCCAGCGCATCGATATGGACCAGACCTTCCGCTATTCACCGGCCGCCGGGGATCCGGTGCCGCTGCATCTGGACGAGCAGGTTGCCAAGGACGCCGGACTGCCCGGCATCATCGTGCACGGGCTGTGCACCATCGCCTTCGCGTCCTGGGCGGTGCTGACCGAGGTCGGCGGCTCGGATGTGCACCGGCTGAAGCGATTCGCCGTGCGGATGGCCAAGATGGTCTTCCCCGGCGACGATCTGCAGACCCGCATCTGGCGGGTGAAGTCCGAAAACGGCGTCACCACATACGCATTCGAGACCGTGCGAGGCGAGGACGTCGTGCTCAGCGACGGCCTCGCCGAGATCGCGGACTGACATTCAGGAGACAGCTATGGGCGCACTGGAAGGCAAGGTCGCCGTCATCACCGGCGCCGGTCGCGGAATCGGGCGCGAACATGCGCTGCTGTTCGCCCGCGAGGGCGCGGCGGTGGTCGTCAACGATCTGGGCGGCGACAACACCGGCGAGGGGCAGGACACGGGTCCGGCCCAGCAGGTCGTCGACGAGATCCTCGCCGCGGGCGGCCGGGCGGTCGCCAACACCGACAGCGTCGCGCTGTGGGATGGCGCGAAGAAGCTTGTGGAGCAGGCGGTTTCGGAGTTCGGCTCGCTGGATATCGTCATCAACAACGCCGGCATCCTGCGCGACGGCTTCATCGCCGGACTCGAGGAGCTGCAGTGGGACGCGGTCATCGCCGTCCACCTGAAGGGCCATTTCAATGTGCTGCGCCATGCGGCGGAGTACTGGAAGGCCCAATCCAAGGCCGGTAACCAGCCCACCGCCGCGGTGGTGAATACGGCCTCGGCCTCGGGCACCACGGTCCCCAACGCCGGCCAGGCGAATTACGGCGCGGCCAAGGCCGCTATCGCCGCGCTCACCCTGGTGGCCGCCGACGAGCTGGAGCGCTACGGTGTGCGGGTCAACGCGATCGCGCCGATCGCCCGCACCCGCCTCACCCTGGCGACACCCGGAATGGGCACGATCTTCGCCGCCGAGGTCGCCGAGGACGAATTCGATCCGTTCAGCCCGGCCAACATCTCGCCGCTGGTGGCGTACCTCGCCTCCGACACATGCCCGATCACCGGCAAGGTGTTCGCCGTACAGGGCGAGGCGATTTCGGAGCTGGCGGGCTGGCACGACGTGAAAACGATCGAGACCGAGGGGCCGTGGGTCATCGATGACATCGCCGCCCGCCTGCCGTAAGTCCTGTCCGAAGTAGGAGAACGACGATGTTCGAATGGTCCGAGACCGATGAACTCATCCGCGACGCGGTACGCGGCTTCATCGACAAGGAGGTGCGCCCGAAGGTGGACGCCCTCGAGAGCGGGGAGCTGCCGCCCTATCCGGTGATCCGAAAGCTGTTCAGCGAATTCGGCATCGACGCGCTGGGTGCCGAAGCGGTCGGCAAACTGCTGGCCAAGCAGCGGGCGCGGGAGTCGGGGGAGGCGCCGGCGGAGAAGAGGGAGAAGTCCTCGGGCGGTGGGCCGTTCAGCGGTCAGGAATCGCTGATGGCGGTCCTGATCGGCGAATTGTCCGGTGTCTGTATGGGTTTGGTCACCGCCATGGGCGTCAGCATCGGTCTCGGGGCCACCACCATCCTCTCGCGCGGCACGCTCGCGCAGAAGGAGCGGTGGCTCGAGGACATCGTGACCATGAAGAAGGTCGCGGCATGGGCGATTACGGAGCCGGATTCGGGCAGTGACGCCTTCGGCGGCATGAAGACCTACGTCAAGCGCGACGGTGAGGACTACATCCTCAACGGGCAGAAGACCTTCATCACCAACGGCCCCTATGCCGATACCGTGATCGTCTACGCCAAACTCGAGGAGGGCGACGCGGATAAGCGCGCCCGCAAGGTACTGACCTTCGTGCTCGACAAGGGTATGGAGGGTTTCGTCCAGGGCAAGCCGTTCAAGAAGATGGGCCTGCACTCCTCGCCCACCGGCGAGCTGTTCTTCGACAACGTCCGTCTGGGCAAGGATCGCTTACTCGGCGAGACCGAGGAGCATAAGGGCGGTGACGGTCGCGAGAGCGCGCGGTCCAGCTTCACCGCCGAGCGCATCGGCGTGGCGTTCATGGCGCTGGGCATCATCAACGAATGTCACCGGCTCTGTGTGGATTACGCGAAGAACCGCAAGCTCTGGGGCCAGGAGATCGGCCGCTTCCAGCTGGTGCAGCTCAAGCTCGCCAAGATGGAGATCGCCCGAATCAACGTGCAGAACATGGTCTTCCACGCCATCGAGCGCGCCCGCGCGGGTAAGCCCCCCACACTCGCGGAGGCCTCGGCGATGAAGCTGTACTGCTCGGAGACCGCGACCGACGTCGCTATGGACGCGATCCAGATGTTCGGTGGCAACGGCTATATGACCGAGTACCGCGTCGAACAACTGGCCCGGGATGCCAAGTCCCTCATGATCTATGCGGGCAGCAACGAGATTCAGGTGACCCACGTCGCCAAGGGGCTGCTGGGGCTCTAGCCCCGCACTTCGTGCGGGGACATGGGGGAGGCATCGCCGGGCGACCGGCGGATCGGTGCCGAGGGGTTCGACCGATCCGCCGGCCTATTCACACCGCGCGCAGACGCGTGCGGCTGGCATGGACATGCTCGGCGATGAGGGTGGCAATGCGGTCCGGAGCCTCCAGCATGGGCACGTGGCCGACGTCGT
This sequence comes from Nocardia sp. NPDC051570, assembly GCF_044454005.1. Classification (NCBI taxonomy): domain Bacteria; kingdom Bacillati; phylum Actinomycetota; class Actinomycetes; order Mycobacteriales; family Nocardiaceae; genus Nocardia; species Nocardia sp. NPDC051570. The sequence continues at coordinate 480,028 of NZ_JBITDI010000003.1, forward strand.
GCATGAGGATTCGGTCGGCGGATTCGGGCAGTTCGCGGAGGAATCGTTCGGCATAGGGGTGATTCGGGATCACCCGGTCGTATTCGCACATCAGCAGCCGCACCGGAATCGGTAGATCGGACAGGTCCGACAGAGCCTCCCAGCGCAGCCCGCTGAGCAGCATCGGCAGCATCGCCGCGCAGTTCAGCGCCGAGGTGATGGCCGCCTCCAGTGCGCGCCGCGGCACCGCACCGGTGTTCTTGGTCAGGAACATCGAGGCGAATGTCCTTGCGGGAGCACTGAATCGGAGCATCGGGGACAGCCGCTTCCCGATCTCCACCACCGGCACCAGGCTCGCGAACTTCAACCCCACCCGCAGCTGCGCCAGAGACGGGCTCTGCCAGCCCCCGGCCGGTGCGATCGCGGTGAGGGTGCGGGCCCGGCCGCGGCGTGCCAGCTCGAAGCCCACCCAGGCCCCCAGCGAATTGCCCGCGATATGGCAGGTGCGCCAACCCAATTCGTCGAGCTGATCCTCGATCTGATCGGCCAGCGCATGCACATCGAGATACCAGCCGCGCAACTCCGGACCGCCCCAATGCCCGCGAAAGGCCGGGGCGAACACCTCGCAGGTCCCCGACAATCGAAATGCCACCTGCTCCCAGCAGTGCGGCGACAACATGAAACCGTGCAGCAGAAGCAGGGGATCGCCGGAGCCGGTATGCAGCGCGGTAGTCGGCGTGAGCGGGGCGCGAGACGTCATAGCCGTCACCCCTTCCTGGACCTCGATGTCCACCGGGTGTGTGTCTGAGCAGAATTGTACGGTCGGTATGCGTTTTCGACGGTGCAATCCAAACTCCTTGCGATAACGAAGATCTGCCCTATTCACTGATCAACCCGCTCGCCGAACTCGGCCCGGGCGCCGACAACGGCACGACCACGCGGTACTTCAGCCTTCAAGGTGACGCTCACGGGGGTGAGCACCCGCTCATCGGCCCTGTTCCCCGACGTATGAGTGGCCACGCCCGGGAACGGGTTCGGGGGCGGTACGGTCGTCGCGTGGCGCAAATCATCAGCACGGTCAACGTCAATGGAATTCGGGCCGCCACCGGCAAGACCGGTAAGGGGATGCTCGAATGGCTGGCCGTCACCGAGGCGGACATCATCTGCCTGCAGGAGACCCGGGCCACCGATGAGCAGACCCGGGCCGCGCTGGCCTCGGTGCTCTCCGACGGGTGGTATCTGGCCCATGCCGAACCCGGCTCGAAGGGCCGCGCGGGTGTGGGCATCCTGTCGCGTCGCGAGCCGCGCGCGGTGCGGGCCGGGTTCGGCAGCGCCGAATTCGACGGCGTGGGCCGTTACGTCGAGGCCGAATTCGACGAGGTCACCGTCGCCAGCGTCTATGTGCACACCGGCGAGGCCGATACGCCGATGCAGGACGAGAAGTACCGATTCCTCGGCGAACTCGGCGCGCATCTGAAGGCACAGACCCGCGACTTCGTGATCTGCGGCGACTGGAACGTCGCCCATACCGAACTCGACATCAAGAACTGGAAGGGCAACGTCAAGAACGCGGGCTTCCTGCCCGGCGAGCGCGCCTGGATCGATGAGATGCTCGCCGCCGGATACGTCGATGTCGTGCGCACCCTGCATCCCGGCGTGCCCGGCCCGTACAGCTGGTGGTCCTATCGCGGCCGAGCCTACGACAACGACGCGGGCTGGCGGATCGATTACCACCTGGCCCGCGGTGAGGTCGCGGGCCGCGCCAAACAGGCCGTGGTGGAACGCGCAGCCGAATACGCGCTGCGCTGGTCGGATCACGCGCCGGTGACGGTGCAATACCGATGAACCTGTCCAGCAAGCGTTTTCGGGGCCTGCTCGCACTGGGCGGGCTGGCGATCGTGCTGGTGGTCGCGCTGCTGGCAGTGCGCGGGACGTCGAATCACCCGTCGTCGGCACCGGCCTCGAGCACCAAGGCCGCGGCGACGAGCACCAAGTCCGGGGCGGCGAGCACGACCTCCCCCGCGGCGGCGATGACCGCCCGCGCGCCCGGGGTGCCCGATCATGCCTATGACACCCTGCGCGAGATCGATGCGGGCCGATGGCCCGGTTCGGCGAACGCGCCGGGGACCAAGGGCGGCGACGAGTGGATGAATCGCAATGGGACATTGCCGAGGAAGGACCCCGCGGGCAAACAGATCGCCTATCGGGAGTGGGACGTCAATCCGAAGCAGCGCGGCCAGACCCGCGACGCCGAACGCATCGTGACCGGTAGTGACGGTTCGGCCTACTACACCGGCGACCATTACCAAACGTTCATCCGCATGCGCTGAACTGGCGGGCGAAACGCGAGCAGGAGGTACTGATGAGTTCTTCGATGACGCTGTCGCAATTCCTGGCCGGTGCGGGGGACACCGAGAGGCTCACGGCCACACCGATTCTCGGCGCGATCGCGGCCCAGGATCGGGAGTTCGGCGGCGTGCGGTACCAGGCGCCCGAGGACTACGTGGTCCGCGAGCTGCGCGGCGCCAAGATGCGCACGCTCGCCGGGCTCTACAACGAGTTCGCCGCCGCCTTCCAGTTCCCCTACTACTTCGGCGAGAACAAGGACGCCTTCGACGAATGCCTGCGCGATCTCGATGATTTCGTCGGCCGCGGCGCCGGATACGTCGTGGTCGTCCGGCACGGAGAACAGCTGCTCGCCGACGAGCCGGACCAGCACGACTGGTTCACCAGCGCCATGCGCGACGCCGCGGCCTACTGGTCCAAGCGCGATACCGCCTACCGCGTTGTCCTGCAGGGCGAGGCGCGGGCGCTGCAGGCGGTCGCCGTGACGCTGGTGTGACATCGATCCAATCGCCGTGAATCACACGGCGAATCGGCCGTTGCGCGGGACCATGGAGGCGTGAGGTTGACCGTGGCCCTGGATCACGATGTCGCCCGGCTGCTCGAGGAGGCCGTGCGGCGGGGGCATGTGTCGAAGAAAGAGGTCGTCAACGACGCGCTGCGCCGCGCACTGTCGAGCGCTCTCGAGCCGGAGCGTCGGAGCGTCCTGGATCCGAATATCGCCGCGCCCACTCTGGAACCGGAGCGTTGGAGCGTCGTCGATCTACATACTCTGGGGCCGCCGCCGAGCATGGTCGAACCGCATACCGACGCGCCTGCCCTGGTCCGGGCGGCCGATGAATCCGACGAAGAGGCGATCACCGTGGCGCTGGCACGGTACTTCGGCTTCGCGCCGCCCGCGCCCCGGCTGTATGTCGTGAAGGGTTAGTGCAGGCGCCCGGCCAGATCCTCGCCCAGTAGGACGAAGACGTCGGTGGTGTGCGCGATCAACTCCTCGCGGGTCATCGGCAGATCGCCGTGCAGCCAACTGGTGAGGACCTGGATGAGGCCGCCGACGAGATAGGTCGCGCGGAAGGTGATTGCCGGATCGGTCTGCTCACCGCCGAAGGCGTAGAAGTCGATGCCCTGGGCGGCAACGAGATTCGCGAACGAGCGGATCGTGGTCAGGGTGCGGGTGCGCAATTCGGGCGTCGCGGCGCTGACGATCAGCGCGACCTTGGCCTTGCGTGGATCGTCGGTGAGCACCTCGATACCCGCGCGCACCGCGGCCTGCGCGAAGCCGTGGCTCTCGGGCGGGGCCGTGCGCAGCGCATCGATGATCGCCACGGCCAACTCCTCGGCCACCCCGTCGAACAGCGCGATGAGTACGGCATCGCGGCTGTCGAACTGCTCGTAGTAGTACCGCTCGTTCAATCCGGCCCGCGTGCACAGCTTCGCGACGGTGAGCTTGTCCAGCCCGTGACTGCCGATGATCTCCAGCGCCGCATCGAGCAGTGCGGCCCGGCGCTGCGTGCGACGCTCCTCGGCCGACACTCCGCCATAGGTCCGCTGCGCCATCACCAGTCCGATTGTATGGGAGGTTCGAGCACGATCTGGCATACCCTCTTGCCAGATGGCTGATTCTGGTGGACTCTATTGCCAGATGCTCGGTACAGGAGGCAACGATGCCCGGCTACTTCTCCGATGACTCGATGATTCGACGCGTGATGCGCAAGCGGGCCGTGGGCCTGACCTATGGATCGCGGGCCTTGGTGATCGGCGCGGTGCATCCGCTGCTGTACGTCGGCACGGCCGAGAACACCGAACATCGGACCACCCCGTATACCCGGCTCGCACTGACCGGACGGCTGTTCGAGGCGGTGTTCCTCGGGACGAGGGAGGAGGCCGATCGGGCGCTGGCCTTCACGCACAAGAAGCATGGGAAGGTGCACGGCGCGCTGGCCGAGGATGCGGGCGCGCACTATCCGGCCGGATCCCGCTACGCGGCACACGATCCGCATCTGATGTTCATGACGATGGCCTTCGCCTTCGATTCGGCCGAGGTTATGCACGATCTACTGGTCCGCAAGCTCACCTCGACCGAGCGCGAGGACCTCTACCAGGACTACGTGCGCTGGGCCGAACTGTTCGGCATGCCCCGCACCGCGGCCCCCCGCGGCTACCGCGAATTCCGCCGCGACTTCGACGACTATCTGGCCTCCGACGAGTTGTTCCTCACCGACGAGGCCCGCCTGGTCGGCTCCTACCTGGCCGGAAAACAGGTGCCCAACCCCCTGCCGATGCCATTACACCAACTCACCACAGGCATCTACCTGCTGATCCAAGGCAGCCTGCCCCCACGCATCCGCGAAATGTACGACCTGCGCTGGGGCATCCGCGAGGAACTGTCCTTCCGCACCCTGGCCCAAACCCTCCGCACCGCCCACCTCACCCCACCCCTGACCCCACCCATCCTCCGCCCCACCCTCTCGGGCCCCAGCTCCCCCTTCTACCGCCTCCTGACCCGCCGCGAACAAACCCTCACAGCCTCCGGCCGCCCCACCATGCCCGGCCTGCACCCCCTCAACCACACCCAACGCCAAGCCGTCTAACCCCCAGCGCCCCCCTCCAAACACCCACCCCCAACGCCGCACCCCTTCCCGCACTCCACACCCCCTGCGGGCGCCTGGAACGGGTGCGAAGCATTAGAAAGGGTGCGAAGGTCTCGTCCCCGACAGGTCCCCGGTAGCACCGCGCAGCCGCACCCGAACCCCGGCGGACCCCTCCAAGCACCCACCGCGAACGCCGCACCCTCTCCCGCGCTTCGCACCTCCTGTGGATGCCTGGAATGGGTGCGAAGCACTGGAAGGGGTGCGACGGTTTGGTGTGCGGCGGGGCCCTGGTGGTCGCCTTGTGTCGCCGCACCTCTTCTGATGCTTCGCACCCCTTGCGGGCGTCTGTAAGGGGTGCGAAGCGCGGGAAAGGGTGCGGCGTTGGGGTTGGGTGGGGGCATGGGAAGATCGGGGGTATGTCGAGTCCTGCTATATCCGGTGAGCGCAAGCAGCGGGTTCTTTCGGGGATCCAGCCGACGAGTGATTCCTTTCATCTCGGGAATTACCTTGGTGCGCTGCAGTATTGGGTGAAGCTGCAGGACGATTACGATGCGCTGTACTTCATTCCGGATATGCACGCCATCACCGTCCCGCAGGATCCCAAGCAGTTGCGCAATCGGACCAAGCGGGCCGCGGCGCAGCTGCTGGCGCTGGGGATCGACCCGAAGCGCTCGACGCTGTTCGTGCAGAGCCAGGTTCCCGAGCATGCCGAGCTGACCTGGGTGCTGCAGTGCATCACCGGCTTCGGCGAGGCCAGTCGGATGACCCAGTTCAAGGACAAGTCGGCCAAACAGGGTTCGGACAACGCCACGGTCGGCCTGTTCACCTATCCGATGCTGATGGCCGCCGACATCCTGCTCTACCGCCCGCAGCTGGTCCCGGTCGGCGAGGATCAGCGCCAGCATCTGGAGCTGACCCGAAATCTGGCCCAGCGCTTCAACACTCGCTTCAAGAAGACCTTCGTCGTCCCCGAGGCGCATATCGTCTCCGGCACCGCGAAGATCTACGACCTGCAGGATCCGACCTCGAAGATGAGCAAGTCGGCCGCCACCGACGCGGGGTTGCTCAACCTGCTCGACGACGTCAAGGTCTCGGCCAAGAAGATCCGCTCCGCCGTCACCGACACCGAGCGCGAGATCCGCTATGACCCGGAGACCAAACCGGGCGTCAGCAACCTGCTGGTGATCTTGTCCTCGCTCACCGACACCCCCATCGTGACCCTCGAAAACGATTACGCCGGAAAGGGTTACGGCGACCTCAAGGGCGATGTGGCCGATGCCATGGTCGACTTCGTCACCCCGGTGCAGGCCAAGGTCCAGGAATATCTGGACGATCAGGGCGAACTCGATCGCATCCTGGCCGCCGGCGCCGAGCGGGCACGCGAGATCGCGGGCGCGACGGTGGCCCAGGTCTACGACCGGATCGGCTTCCTCACTCGCTGAGCGTTTCCCTGAACACCCGCCCGGGTATCGGGTGAGATGACCGACGCGCTGGGCAAATCTGCCGCCCTCGGCCGCGCGAAGGTGCGACAGTTAGGGAAGATCACCGCCGAATGGGTTCCGGGAGGTCGGGTGTTCGAGAAGGTCAGGGGGCGAATCGAACGCGAGGTACGGGCGCGGCCGTGGCTGGATCATGTGATCCGAGCGGGCGGCCGCTATCAGCGCCAGCGCGGTGACTACTACGCCGCGGGCATCACGTACTTCACTGTGCTGTCGCTGTTTCCACTGCTCATGGTCGCGTTCGCGGTCGCCGGATTCGTCCTGTCGAAGAATCCGGACCTGCTGAACCAGCTGCAGGACAATATCGTCCAGAACATCCCCGGCTCCCTGGGCGGTCAGCTCAACGCCCTCATCCACCAGGCCGTGAACTCGCGCACCAGCGTCGGTGTGATCGGTCTGGTCGGCGGCGTCTACGGCGGTCTCGGCTGGATCGCCAACCTGCGCGCCGCACTCACCGAACAGTGGGAACAGCAAGCACCGCAACGCAATTGGCTCACCACCAAACTCTCGGACCTGCTCGCCCTGCTCGGCCTCGGCCTGGCGATGGCGATATCGCTGGGCCTGTCGGCGCTCGCGGGTAGCGATCTGGGCTTGGAGCTGCTGCGGCTGGTGCATCTCGAACACGCCCCCGGCCTGAACATCCTGCTGCCCCTCGCCTCGCTGTTGCTGGCGGTCGTGGCGTCGTGGGCCGTCTTCGTCTGGGTTATCGCCCGCCTGCCCCGCCAACCGGTCACCATCGTCAGTGCGGTCAAGGCCGCCCTGATCGCGGCCATCGCCTTCGAGATCTGGAAGCAGATCGCCAGCTTCTATCTGAAGAAGGTCCTGACCAGCCCCGCCGGCGTGGCCTTCGGACCGATCCTCGGCCTGATGGTCTTCGCCTACATCACCTCCCGCATCATCCTGTTCGCGACGGCATGGGCCGCGACGGCCAGCGAGAACGAGCCCGAGGCCGAGATCGCGCCCCCGCCTCCCGCCGTGATCGAACCGCGGATGAGCGCGGGCCTCTCGGCCGGAACGGGCGCGATGCTGTTCGGCGCGGGCGCGGCGGTGGCCGCACTGGCGACGAGCCTGCGCCGCCGCATCTGATTGTGCGTTAGGTCACATTTGCATAGCCGTGAAGCGTGTTGCGGCCATCCCGCACGCCCGGGCTCTCGAATTACAACGGCACGGTCGCGACCATCCCCTCGTCGACAGGAGCAGTTCTTCGATGACCGTTTCGAGAATGGCCCTCGGAGCCGCCGTAATCGCCACGGGCGCTTCGATATTCAACACCGCCGGAATGTCCACCCGCGATATGGGTTCGGGACGGGGTGACGGACATCCGAAATCCTATGAATGCACCAGCACCGCACTGGTCGTCGACTATGTCCTCGGCGCGCGTTGCACCGCTCGCGGCGGGGCGCCGGAGAAGGGCAACGCCACCGATGTCGTGGTCGTCGGCCCCGAGCAATCGTTCCGATGCGGTAGCACGTATGCGGGCGATGTGAACGCGGTGGACGAGGGGAGGGTGAAGACGCTGACGGGGTATCGCTGTAAGGCGACGGGGTAATCCGCTACGGCGGAAGACTTCTGGCAACTACGACGAGAAGCGCCTCGGCGAGGCGAGCCTCTGGCCGGACAACCGCGTGGGCAAGATCCAATGGACGACGCCGTGGGCTGCTGATGCCGTGGGCTGCAGACGCGGTGGGCAGCTGACGCCGCTGCGAGTAACCCCCTGGATGTGACATCGGCCGACAAGGCCACGGCAGCAGAGGACAAGGCAGTCGTAGCGTCGTACAAGGGTTTCGGTGTCGGCAGGGCGTCGGTGACGATCCTCCGGATCGGCACGTAATCCCGGCCCGTTCAGTCGGCGCGGACGGGCTGGGCCAATCGTGCGATCTCCTGTTGCAGCATCTCCTGGGAGCACGGTGCGACGCGGAAGTCGTTGTACTGGCGGCGGTAGGCGTATCGGCCGTCGCCGTCGATGTCGAACCAGCGGAAGTAGATCGGCGGGAAGGGGCGATCGCTGTGCCGACCGCGCAGCACTTCCACCAGCCCGGAGCCGGATTGCGGTGCCTCGAACAGGTTTCGGATGCGGTCGGTTGCGGTGTCGTTCGTGCCGGGCCAGGATTCGGCCTGCTCGCGCATGCGGTCGTAATCCTCCACGACCGCCGGCTGACGGCCTGGCGCGACATTGCCCGCGACCGCGGCGAAGACCTTCGGCACGATGGCGGGGGAGCCGACCTCGATGACGACATTGCCGCCGAATTCCGTTGTGGGGCCGGGCCGTTGCACGAGGGCGACGCCCACGTTCGTATCGATCGCTCCGTAGGCGCGCATCGGCCGACGCCGAATTCCGGTGAGCGCCAAGGAGGTTTCCGGATTCGCGGCCACGCGCAGTACCGCCGAGAGGTCCGGATCACCGGCGAGCGGCAGGCGACGGCTCAGTTCTCGGGCGATCCGGTCGTACTCGTCTTCCCATCGCACCGACGCGATCAAGCGCAGCGGGAACGGATACCGGTCCTGTCCGGTCTCGGCCCAGATGTGCATGAACTCATCGGGAGTGAACTCCCATTTCACTGGCGCCGGCCCTCACCCTCGTCCGGACGGGTCTGTGCCGCAGGGATATCCGCACCGATCGCCTGCGGCGTCGTGCGCTCACGCGCCCCGAACAGCTCATCCTCCCGATCGATGACCAGATAGTCGGGCGTCTTGTGCTCGGAATCGTCCTCGCCCTTACCCTTACCGCCCTGCGGCATCCCCATGCCCGGCATTCCGGCCTGGCCGGGCGTCGCGCCCCGACCGCCGAAAGCCGCTGCGGCCGCAGGGTTTCCGCCGCCGGACACACCTGGGAGGCTGCGGCCGGGGCTGTTCGCACCGGGGCCACCGCCTGATCCGCCGAATCCGCCACGGCCGCCGCCGAATCCGCCGCCGCCCGTTGATAAGCCGGATCGGCCGCCCGAGCCACCGGCGAGGCCCGCGGGTGTGGTCGAGGTATCGCTGGCGCTGGCCGGTGTGGTGGCTGTGCCGCCGCCGGGGGAGTTCGAACTTCCGGACTTCGTCCCGCCGAGCGAACTCTGATCCGCCCCAGCGGGATTCACCGATGCGGGGTCGGTGCTCGGGTCCTTCTGATCACCCGGGCTGTCCTTGCCGCCTTTACCGTCTTCGCCGCCGGTTCCTCCGGGCCCGCCGCCGGTTCCGCCGAGACCGCTACCGCCGCCGGTTCCGCCTGGGCCGTACTGACTGTTCCCGCCGCCGGAGCTGTCGTCGCCTGGGGCCTGAACGGGGACAAAGGTTGGGACGCCGGTCCCGGCGGGTTGATAGGTCGGCTTGTAGAGGGTGTTCATCGCATCGATCGCGGTCTGTCGTAGCGCCTCGACGCCGCGCTGATAGGCAGCTTCGATGCTGTCGCCGGGACGGGTATCGGAGATGGCGACCTGCATGCCTTGAAGCTTGTCCGGCACATCCGGGCCGTAGAGCGGTCCTGCGGGCGGCGGTACCGAGGCCTTCACGGCCCCGGCGGCGTGAGCTACGCCCTGGACGCGATATCCGCAGGTGAGAATCACTTCTTGAACATCGTTGGCCTGCTTGTAAAACTGCCGTGCGGCCTCCATCCCGGCGTCTGCCATCTGACCCTCTATGCCCTCGGAGAGTGCCTTCTGGATGGATATGTGGGTACCCATCAATCCGCCACTCAGCGCGGTGGCGATCTTCACCCACGTATCGGCGGCGTGTTGCATTGAATCGGGCTTCATCGCCTGGACTTTGGCGTAGATCTCCTCGTGTGGGATGCCTTCGAAGGCCTCCATCCGGGTGATGTAGTTCGGATCTTTGCTGTCATAGGCGAGGCCTCGCTCGAACTGTTGCGTACCCGCCTGAACACTCTGGACGTACTTGCGAGGCTGCGAGATGTCCGGTTTAGCTTCCGGTCGGAATGTACCCTGCGCTGCAGGGTTTCCGTTGATATCGACGTAGCCGCGTTGGTCGTCGGGTATCGGAATATCGATATGGAAATCTGGATAGGTCATATCAGTTGTCCTTGCCGATTTCCGGCTCGATGGCCGACGCCGTATCGAGCAGGCTGTCGCAAGGATTGAGGTCGAGTGGTGCGACATCCTTCAGCATGGTGGTTATTTGAACGAAACCGACTTTTGTACGCAGATCGATCTCACAGTTACCGGGTCGTTTGGGATTTCGTACCCAAAGAGCTTGACGACCGTTGACAGTGGTCGGTTCGCTGTAGGATCCGACCTTCTGAAGATCCTCGTCCCAGGTGACGTTTCCTGAATCCACCGCGAGATCTCTCTGCGGAGAAGAGAAGTCGCAGGTCAAGAAGCTGTCTTCGGCGATCATGTCATCGCCGCGCTTACGAGTTTTCGGATCGTACCCCGCTTTGGTGATAGCTCCGTCGCTGATCCAAGTGCAGGGATCGAAGACGATATCCAGGCGACCGGGATACTTCTTCTGTGTGGGTGGTTGCAACGACGGAGCGGTAAGTGTCGGCCGTGATTGGGATGCAGGAACGGTCGATTGATAGCCTGTCGTCGAGTCTGTGGGTGAATTGCTTGCTTTCGAGCAGCCTGAGATCGTGACTGCTGCGATGGCGCAGATTGTGATCGCTGTGGCCCGATTCAAGTTACTTCCCCTGCCTCACAGTCGCTGCGATGGATCGCTTATTCATATCGTCGGATTCGTCTATCAGCTTGCTCGCACGTAGATACGCCGCTGCCATCTTCAAGGCTGCCACCTTCATCCCCGTCAGTGCATCGATCATCGACGACCATTTGTTGTCGAAGCCACCCGCAAGCTCCACCGCTGATCCGAGAGCGCCGAACCCTTCATGACGCTCGAAGCGCAAGGCAGTCTTCAACGCCGGTTCCACCGTCTTGTCCACGAACCGCGTATACACCTCGGCGCACCGCCGAGCGGCCCCCTCTTCGAGGCGGAACGTCCCCGAGGTGGCTTGTTGATACAGCGCGTTTGCAGTCGACTGGCCCACATCCATCGAACCGCCCCTCCCCTCCGTGCGCTCAGATCCACCTACCTTACTGGACGCACAGTCGGTCAGCCTGGTTCCCCCAAGACTCCGATCCTATGTGTGATGCGAGCCGTTAGTGAGATCTCACCGGGGGTTATGCGGAGATCGGACGGAACCGCTGGACAGTTCGGTTGTCGTTACCGATCTCGGGTTCGATGGCCACGGCGGTGTCGAGTGTCGTTTGCCACCGCTGTGGGATCACCACGTTGCCAGTCGTGAGACCGCCGACGGCAGTACAGAAGTGAAATAGGTTATCGCACCGCCGATTGGCGAACACGGCGTTCCCGAACGACCGATATGCGGCTAATAGAGGACGTTCGCACCAAGCGAGTCGTGCAGATCCCGCTCCTCTGGTCGACGGCACAGACAAACGACAACGGGCCGATCTTCGCCTGTCGCCTCTTGCCGCTACCACTCGTCCAGCCATTGGCGGATCACCCGGACGCGCGCCGCGTAGTTTTCGGGTCTCCCATCCGTATGCTCACGCACAACGAATGTCTTTGGGCCGACCACTCGATGTCGGCCTACTGCACGACTCGAGAAGTGCCATGCCCGCGCCTCGTCGCGTCTCCGGGCCAGGGGCGGCCGCCGAAAGGTTCGATCAATCACCGGGCCGATCCCGCAGCCCGGACACGAGACGGAAGGTTTGCCGCCATGCGGAAGCCCTGGGCTTTCTTGTTCTCCACGCTCAGGATCGCGACCGTCATGCTCCCGGCGCTGGCCGGGACCGCTTCGCGGCACCGGTCCCGAACGACGATGATCTGAGACTCTATCTGCTCCGGGTGCCGCTGCCCGGCGACGACAGCGATCTGGAGGTCATCACGGATGAGAAGTATCAGAAGATCTCCGAAGCGTTCTGCACCAAAGACCCGATGTCCCCGGAGAGGCTGAAGAAGATCGACACGGCGTACAAGATTTCTCCGGTCACTTTCGGCACGCCGGACGCGCCTAAGGATCCGATAGGCGAGGCTCGTCTGAAGGCCCTGGGCACTGCCGACCTCACCGACAAGGCCAGGAACAAGCTGTGTGAGCACGCCGATGTCCGGGCCAACTACTACAAGGCCTTGGTGCAGCAGATCAAGAAAGCCGGAACCACGCCCGTGGCCAGGCTGCAGAAGGAAGGACTGACTGCCGAGGACAAGAAGGACATCACCGCCAGCATCTGGAGCATGCGGCTGAGCGCCTTCAAAGTCGCCTTCGATAAGTTGCTCGGCCCCAACGAAATCTGAGCCCCCAACCTCGCACACTCTCCAGCACTTCGCACCCGTTATGAAGCGCCACAGTGGGTGCGAAGCGTGAGAAGGGGTGCGGAGGTTTCGGCTCTGCCGACCGGTAGGGCTGGAACCTGGGCCGCTTCGACCGACTCTGACCAGCTCGGGAAGTTGACGCGTGGACGGCCGCGAGCACCGCGCAAGCTGACTGAGAATGTCGCCTCATCGGCTATGAGCGGACACTCCGCTGCCGCAGCCGTGGTCGCCCACGCGGGGCACCACGTGACCCTGGAATGCGGGCGATCATCGAGTAGATCGACGGCACCCCCAAGATCCTCGTCGACAACACCCACCGCAGCTCCGCACCCGGCTTCAGGGGCGGGATCGGGATCTGATGCGGTGACACAGACGCCTCGCGCCCATCCGGTCGAGACGGGATGGGCGCGAATGCTGGTGCGTAAGAACGCGGTCCGAACTACGCGCAGCCGGCCGGCGCGACGCCGGCCAGGCTCAGCAGCCCGCAGCCTGCCTTCCCCGCGAGCAGCGTCTGGATGAAGCTGGACACTGTGGCGGCGGAACCGGTACCGGCGGCCGGAGGCGTGGTGGTGTCGGCGGCGGCGGTACCCGCTGTGAGGGCGGACCCGCCCGCGAGGAGCGCTACGGTCGCGACGGTGCTGACGATGGCACGTTTCATATCCTGCTGTTCCCTTGTGATGTATCCGTGCCGGTCGGAGATGACCGGCCACATCCGAAGTATATGAATTGCTTCGTGTTTCGTAACAACGCCGTTCATCGAGATTTCGTCACCAGATCGCGGTCCGCGGAGCACACCAGTCCCCGAATTCACCTGTCTACCGTAACCAGTTGTGTTCGAGGAGCACCCCGTTGCGACGACCGCAGCCATCAGCAGGGGCAGATGCCACTGGGGTCTTGCCTCCCTGACCTTGCCTTCGGCACGGGGTGCCTTACGGGACGCGCTGTGCGGCAGGCCGTTTCCGAGTCTTCGATTTGACCCGCGAAAGGGGCTGAGCGCGGGTTTCTTCCTGGGGTTATGTGGGGATTGCATGAGAATGCGCGATGCCAAGGACAGAACGGGCCCCGGGGTGGTGTGCTGTCGCAATCCGAACGGGAAACCCCTGATGGGAGGCAGGCAATGGAAGAGGAGAACTCGACGCTGGCCCGGCGGCAGTTGGGGAAGGCTCTACGGGATGGTCGAATGGCCTTGGGGCTCACATTGGAACAGGCGGGTGTTCCGATCCAGCGCAGCGGCAGCACGATACAGCGGCTCGAGCAGGGGTTAATCGCACACGTGCGCGAGGTCGATGTCGAAGCGCTGTGCCGGGTCTACGAATTCGACGATGAGAAGACCGCGACATTGCTCCTGCTCGCGGCGCAAGGGGGCGAACTCAACTGGTGGTGTGAGTACTGGGAGTTGATGTCGATGAAGTTCGGGGTCTTCGTCGGGCTGGAGGCCGCGGCCCGCAAGCTGACAACCTACGAACCCGAGTTCGTCCCTGGCCTCCTGCAGATTCCGGCGTATACCGATGCGATCATGCGCGTCGCCCGCCCGGAGGAGAGCGCCGAGTCGCATGCGCAGAGGGTCAAGCTGCGGATGCGGCGACAGGCGTGCATCACCCGCAAGTACGACCCCGTCACCTATAACGTGATTATCCGAGAGTCCGTCATCAGAGGCATGGTTGGTGGATCTCGGGTCATGGGCGCGCAGTGTAAACACCTGGCGGACATAAGCACTCGCCCTAATGTCACCCTCCAAGTTCTCCCGTTCAGCGCGGGCTTCCCCCTAGGGGATTCGGGTGGACCGTTCGTAACCCTGGATTTCGGAATGGGCAGGCGGGGGCGAGCTCCAGAACCACCCGTCGTATACGTCGAGGTGTATCAAGGCGTTCTGTTCCTGACCAAGCGAGAGACGGTTCTGAAGTACGGGGAGGCATACGACGTACTTCGACAGAATGCGCTTGATCCAGTGGCCAGTCGGACACTGCTTCGGCAGGCGGCAAGGGAGTATTCGATGTGAATGGCCATTCAGCGGCGGGATAGCTCGAGAGCAGCTGTAGCGACGCCACCGACAACTGTGTCGAGGTCGCCCACCTCCCCAACACCCATGTCGCCGTGCGAGATTCGAAGAACCCCACCGGCCCCGCCCTGATCTTCACCCCCGCCGAGTGGTCGGCCTTCACCACCGCAGCCTCCCGCGGCGACCTGGACCGTCGGCACTAGCGAATCCGCAACCGAGACCGCGACTTCCGCCGAACTGCCGGGTTTGGTCAACCCCTGCGCTCAACCGTGCGGCGATACGACCGCGCCGCTATTCCCGCGGTTCGTTTCGAGTACGGCCGCCACATCCTTGACAACGTACGTGGCGGTCATCTTGCTGGACTCGTACGCCCGGATGATCGCGCTGTCGACATCGCCCTTCTGAGATTCGATGAGCTTGTCATCCGCGCCGATGACGACCGGCATCGGTATCCTTCAAGATCGACGGATCGGTATCCGTGTGGGAAGGCACCGCTACTTCGAGCTAGGCAAGCCCTTTCGAACACACCCCGCACGGCATCCAGTGAGACGCAAGCCATGTGTGAGCCACGCCGATAACACTGGCAGACAGCCGATCAAGGAGCCTCTCACCGGGCGCCTGGACCCGATCCTGGCTGGGAACGAGCCCTACCGCCAGTCTTAAGGGGCCGATTACATGATGCTGCTGGAGTATCCGGGCGTGCCGGGTCTCATCAGAACGGTGCGGGTACGTCGATGATCAGCTCGCACGGGTTGGGGTTCGTGCTCACCTGGACGGAGACTCGGCCTGAGCCGTCGAGTGTGAAGAAGGCGGCGTGCCACCCGTAGTGGCCGTCGTACTGGGTGGTGCGTGTCTCGGTTTTGCTCGCGCCGGTATCCAGGTTCCGCATCGTGACGGTGCTGGCGATTTCGCAGTTGCCGCCCGGTGATGCGGACATCGAGCCGAGGGGATTGGTGTCAGGGGTGAAGTTCACCGTCACCCTGGCCGAGCTGTCGATGAAATCCGCGAACTCACGCGCCTGTTGGCCCTGGCTGGCCGATACCTCGGCGGTGACCTTGCCCGAGCACCCTGGCCCGGGGCCGGTGGTCTGAGCGGGTTCGAATTGCATCGGGTCTGCGGATGCTGGACCAGCCGGCATCAAGAGCGCCAATATCGGCAGAATCGGTACCGCCGCGATCTTCAGTACGCCGCGCTTCATGGCTCCTGTCCTTTCTTGCGTATATCGCAGGGAGAGCAGGCAACTCTATGGCAAATCGCCTATTACGTTACCTGTATCGCTGCTGGAATGCCGACGGTGGGCCGAGGGAGATTGCAGCGAATCTGCGGCGCGTGGACGGCGAGGTTCGCGGCCCGCTCGACTGGTCGAACGCATTGATCGCCGATCCGCCCCTGTGTCAGCGGCCAAAGGACGCGAATCAACGGGACTTCTGTTACGAACAGGCGGGCCGACGCCCTGACGACGGTGTCGTGCGCGATGACACGAAACTGCCCGCCAAGCTGCGGGCCGCAAATCCACGGCTCAGGCTGCCACTTCGGCAGGCAAGGACCTCACGCAAGACAACCCCGCAGCCGTTGCCGCAGCGCGCGGGATGGGCTGACCTCTAGGCCTCGCGTCCGAACCGTGCACCCCAGTCGGTGAGCAGGGCGATCAGTTCGGGCGGTGAGCGAACCGTGAACTCGGCCCCCGATAGGCCCAAAGCCAGTGCGGGCCATTCGAGTTGATCGGCGCGCATCCGCATCACGCAGTGCTCGGCATCGACGGGTTCCAGTTCCACCCAACGCCCGATGGTGGATCGGACCGCCTCGACACCGGTGTGTAGCAGGACCTCGATGTCATAGGGCTTGGGAAGGTTATCGATGCGCGACCGCAGGAAGGCCGCCGCGTCCTCGGCGGGCAGGTCACGGGCCCGGAACCGGACTCCCGTGGTCCGCGGACGGCTCAGCCGGTCGAGTCGGAAGCTGCGCCAATCGTTTCGGTCCAGGTCGTAGCAGACCAGATACCACCGCCGACGTGCGGAGACCAGCCGCAACGGTTCGACATGCCGGGTCGAGGCCCTGCCGTCGGCACTGCGGTAGTCGAACTCCAGGCGTTCGGTATCGCGGCTGGCCTGGGCGAGGACGACGAGCGTATCGGGGTCGGCGACCGGAAAGGATTCGGACACAGGCTGTTCGGTGGACAGCGTCATCGCGCGGACGGCGTCGACTCGGCGACGCAGGCGCGGCGGCATCACCTGCACGAGTTTGGCCAGTGCGCGTACGGAGGATTCGGCTATTCCGGCCACCGGCGAGCGTGCGGCCGACTGCAATCCGAGCGTCAATGCCACCGCTTCCTCGTCTTCCAGCACGAGTGGCGGCAGCACCGCGCCCGGTGTGAGCTGGTATCCACCGTCGACGCCGCGCTGTGCCCGGACGGGGTAGCCGAGTTCGCGCAACCGGTCGATATCGCGGCGCAGCGTGCGGATCGATACATCGAGTCGATCCGACAGTTCCTCGCCCGGCCAGAAACGATGCGTCTGCAACAG
Source organism: Nocardia sp. NPDC051570 (assembly GCF_044454005.1). NCBI lineage: Bacteria > Bacillati > Actinomycetota > Actinomycetes > Mycobacteriales > Nocardiaceae > Nocardia > Nocardia sp. NPDC051570. Next base: position 497,225 of record NZ_JBITDI010000003.1, read on the forward strand.
GGAGAGCAGACGCAGCATGCGCGCGCTGGTGTCGGCCAACTTTTCTCGGGCTCTCTCGCTATTCAGGACAGAAACTGGCACTTATGGGTCATAGCGTAGGGCATATCGCAACACCGAAGAGAGGCTCTCCATGACCAGCATCGACACCGCCCGCACACTGACCGGCGAACGCGCCGACATTCTCGAGACACTGCGGGCGCATCGCGGGTTCCTGCGTTACACCGTCCGCGACCTGACCGATGAGCAGGCGACTCGACGCACCACCGTGAGCGAACTGTGCTTGGGCGGGTTGATCAAGCATGTGACGGAGGGGGAGCGGGGCTGGATCGACTTCATCCTGAGCGGCCCCGCGGCGCTGGCCTCCGGTGACAAGGACTTCAGCGAGTGGACCGAAGAGGATTTCGCCGTGTACGCCAACGCGTTTCGGATGTTGCCCGGCGAGACCCTGGTGGGTCTGCTCGCCGAATACGACCGCGTCGCCGAGCGCACCGATGAGCTGGTCGCCTCGCTGCCCGACCTCGAGATTTCGCACCCGCTACCGCGGGCGCCGTGGTTCGAGCCGGGCGCGGTCCGCTCCGCTCGCCGCGTTCTGATGCACATCATCGCCGAAACCGCCCAGCACGCCGGTCATGCCGACATTCTGCGCGAAGCATTGGACGGCGCCAAGACCATGGGGTAGGGCGATCGCGACGCCGGCCTTCATTCCGGTGGGCACCACCGCGACGGTGAAGGCCGTGCTGTCGGAGACCATGGGCGAGATCGGTGCGCAGGCGCTGTTGGCCAATGCCTGAGCACCTGTACGGTCCCGACATCGTGGACGAGGCCGGCCTACCTTCGCCGACAGCGGTGGCTTCCAGGTGATGTGGCGATGGAGGCGGTCGGCTGGGGTCCGCTGGCTGGTTACCGTGGGGCGATGCGGCCGGGCTTGTCGTGGTCTTGTCCGTAGCGGATTCGGGCGTCGGTTTTCATATGCTCGAGGAGGATGTCGAAGTCGGCGAGGGTCACTGTGGTCGCGTCGATTTTCGTCTTGCCGCGGCAGGCTCTCGGTACCAAATATGTTATTTCGCAGTACTTCTCGACTTCGAAGCGGTCTGGAGTCCATAGTGCGGCGGTCGTTGTCACAGGTGGTGATATCTCGTCTATCAGCCACGGAGTGGCGGGCCAGCAGCCGAAGTTTCGGCGGAGTAGCAGGCCGTGGTCACGCCAGCCGCCGTCGAACCAGGCTCCTTCTGCCGCTTGCAGAGCGCGTTCGCTGGCGGGCCGGTCGCAGGCTCCGAGATCGTGCATCAGCTGCTCGAGCCCGACTCAACGCCGTGTTCAGGGCGGCGCGATCAGAGGCCGTGTTCGCGGTGTCGAGGTGGCGTAGGGCTTGGTCGGCGATATGGGCCCCGAATTGGTTGGAGGGCTGATCTTCGGGGGAGAATGCGGACTGATGGGTGCCGATTCCGCGTGTCCAGTAGGTCCAGATTTCGTGGAAGATGGACTCCGCGTAGGCGATTCCACATGCCAGGCCGATGATATCGGTGGCGGGTACGTCACTGTGGAGTCGGACGTGGCCGAAGTACGATTTGTGCGGGCGTGTGAATACGCTGCCGGCGCTGGGTGATGCGGTAATCGCCGAGTGGTAGTAGGCGGCCAAGTCCGCGACGTCGCGCAGATGGCCGAAGTCGATGAACCCGCCGCGGATCGTGTAGATCAGGCCGACGGCGTCTCTTGTCAGTACACCGTTGGTGAGTGGGACCGCACTCGAATACCGGTGCCGGTAGGCGATGCTGGACGGGCGCAGGACATTGGTGATGTGCAGAGCGGAGGGCCCGTACCAGGGCGACATGAGACAGCATGCGCGAGGCCGAGGACTCGGCAGTCTCGTCACTCGCACGCCTCAGCGCACCATTGGGTAAATCGATTGTGCTGCATTGCTGTTCGGCATGGTCTCCGCCTCCTGCAGTCGTCGATGAGCCGGTGAATCTATCACGTTTGCGCGCGGGGCTGCTCGGTTGTCGGTATTCGATCCTGTTCTGTACCTTCGTGCTTCACGATGGTGAGTGGTTGTGACGAATAGGGGTTTCGAGCGAATGAATTGGCGTGTCGAGGTTTTCGATCCGCACCTCGACGCCGAGCCGCCCTGGTGGGAGTCGTTTCGCCGGTCCGCGGATCTGCATATGATCTGGACCTGGGAGATGCTGACCGCGGGTGCGCCGCTGCGCATCGCCGTCGTGCGGGACGGGCCGCGGACCATCGCGATGGCCGCTGCCCGCTGGACCAGGGGCATGACCAACGTCATCGCGCTCGGAGGCACCGCGCAACCCAGCTGGTGGATCGCGGAGTCGGCGCCTCGTCCGGAACTGTTCGCGGTGCTCGGCCGGGCACTGCGTGACCAGTTCTCCCGCCCCGCATTAGGGACACTGTGGCGAGAGTTCACCCGCGATCAGCTCCATCAGATCCGCGGCATCCGCGCCACCGTAAAGGTGAACCCTGTCAGCCTGCTGCCGATCCGATGGCCCGACGAAAACGGCTGGCTCGCAGAACTATCGGCGGAGCGCCGCAAGAACATCCGGCGACGCGCAAGGCAACTCGGTCGCGATCCCGGCCTTGTCATCGGCAGCGGACCCGTCGATACACTCGACGCCGACCAGGCCATTCGGCTGATCCGCGGTAACGAAGTCAAATACAACGGGCCACGCTTCGTCAGCAAGATGCCCGATACCTGGCTGCGCCGATTGCTGCGCAGATCCGACGTCCGGGCCGTGCATTACCACGACCCGGACCGGACACTGCTCGCCATATCCATAGTGCTCGATCACCCCACCTGGCCCGTGCTCCACCGGTGGGGTGCGCTACCCGAAGACCAGGGCGGCCGTAAACACCTGTACTTCGACGCATTCCGGCGCAACGTCGCCTGGGCGACGGCGACCGGTAAACACGGCCTGATCGTCGGCAAGGGACTACCCGAAATCAAACAAAGCCTCGGCTGCCAGGTCCACGACCGCTACGCCATCATCACGCCAGGACGGTAACCCGCCCAACCCGCACCGCAATAGTGCGCATCAGCTCGGACGATGAACATCCCCGGCCGAGTACCGGGCTTCACGCAGGCCGGTTACGGCGTTGCCGAGCAACCTATCCGGCCCTGCCGTATCGACGTGGCCGAGGTGCGCGGACGTGCCGTTTCCATACCGGAGCCCATGATCGTCCGATCCGAAATCGTTTCGCTGACGAATAACCAGTGTTGTGCGCCATCACCTCTCCGATCAGACGGCAGGGACCCAGACATTGACGAACACCACGATTCGAGACCAGGAGACACTTCCGGCCGATCGCTCGTCGCTGTCGCACCGGCAGATTCTCACCGTGCTGTATGGATTGATGCTCGGCATCTTCCTGGCCGCGCTCGATCAGAACATCGTGAGTGTCGCCATCGTGCGCATCGCCAACAGCCTGCACGGATTCGATGAACAGGCCTGGGCGACAACGGCATATCTGATCACCGCGACGATCACCACGCCGCTGTACGGCAAGCTGGCCGACATCTACGGGCGAAAGCCGCTCTATCTCGCGTCGATCGCGCTGTTCGTGATCGGGTCGGCGGCCTGCGCATTCGCGACCTCGATGTACGAACTCGCCGGGTTCCGTGCCTTCCAGGGACTGGGAGCGGGCGGCCTGATGGCGTTGGCGTTCACCATCCTCAGCGATATCGTTCCGGCCCGCGAGATCGTGCGTTACCAGGGCGGATTCATGGTGGTGTTCGGGATCGCGACCGTACTCGGCCCGGTGCTCGGCGGTTTCCTGTCCAATTACGACAGCCTGCTCACCATCGAGGGCTGGCGATGGGTGTTCCTGGTCAACGTGCCGATCGGGGTGATCGCGTTCGCGGTGGTCGCCAAGGTGCTCAATGTGCCGTTCGCGCGCCAGGATCACCGGATCGACTGGCTCGGCGCGCTCACCCTGACCGTCTGTGTCGTGCCGTTGCTCGTCGTGGCCGAACAGGGCAGGCAATGGGGCTGGGGCTCGCACCGCGCGCTGCTCTGCTACGGGGTCGGGGCCGTGGGATTCGTGCTGTATCTGATCGTCGAATTCCTGATGAAGGATGCGGCCCTGACCCCGCTGCGCATGTTCCGGAATTCGACATTCAACGTCTCGATCCTCGGGGGCACGATCATCGGCGTCGCCATGTTCGGTGTCATCGTCCTGATTCCGCTGTATTTCCAGGTGGTCCGGGGTCATTCACCGACCGCGGCCGGGCTGCTGATGCTGCCGCTGGTCGTGGGCATCATGGTCGGTGCGCAGCTGTCCGGAATGGTCACCCAGCTCACGGGGCGGTACAAGATCCTGCCGGTGATCGGCAGTTTCGTCATCGGCGCGGGTGGGGGACTGTTCGCGCTGGTCAAATACGACACCCCGCTGTGGCAGCCGCTGTTGTACTGCGGAATCATCGGATTCGGTCTCGGCGGCTGTATGCAGACCTTGATCATCGCCGCGCAGAACGCCTGTCGACCCGGCGATCGGGGAATCGCCACGGCGACAGCCACTTTCGTTCGACAGATGGGCGGCACCCTCGGGGTGGCGGTATTTCTGACGATTCTGTTCAACCTCATCCCCGGCCGGATCCTCGCGGCGTTCGGCGGGCAACTGCCGCCGCACCTCGACGGCGGTCAGCTGGCGGGACTGCAGCGCGATACCAGCGGACTCGCCGCCCTGCCGGAGCAGGTGAAGGCGCCGATCCTCATCGGATACACCGAGTCGATGCGGGACGTGTTCGTCATCGCCGCCGTCGTGGCCGTGGTGGCCGGCGTGGTGCTGCTGTTCATGAAAGAGATTCCGCTGCGGGATGATCCGGCTGTCACCGAGCCGGACTGGCCCGAGATATCCATCCCGGACGATGCCGCGGAGCTGCTGGCCGACCAAGAATCCGCACGGATCGACGCGCTGCTCGAACGCGCGGGCGCCGAGAGCGATCACTGCGTCGTCGGCCGCATCCGGCGCGCCGACGGCCAACCGGTATCCAGCGCCACGTTGACATTGATCGACCCGCGCGGGCGGCAGATCTCCCGCGCTACCGGCGACCCGAACGGTGACTACCTCATTGCCGCACCGGAACCGGGGAGCTATGTGCTGATCGTCTCGGCGTCGGGCCATGCGCCGACGGCCAGCGGCATCGTCATCGGCTGGGTGCCACAGCAATTCGACGTGCTGCTGCACGGCGCCGGAGAGCTCTCCGGCGCGGTGCGCTCGGCCGCGAACGGCGCACCGGTGCCGGGCACCGTCATCACCCTGACCGACGAGCACGGCGAGGTGGTGGGTTCGGTAATCAGTTCCGGCGACGGCGGATACGTCTGCCACGGCGTCGTACCCGGGACCTACACGCTGGTGGCCGTCGCCGAGCATATGCGTCCCGGGGCCGCCACCCTCACCGTGCCCGACAGCGGAATCCTGCACCACGACATCGCATTGGCTCCGAAGGCCGTGCTCGCCGGATCGGTACGCACGGACGACGATCGGCCGGTGCCGGATGCCCAGATCGCGGTCCTGGATTCCGCGGGCGACCTGACCGCTACCGTTCGCACCGACGAGAACGGCCACTACCTGGTCACAGATCTCGCCGACGGCCACTACACCGTGGTGACCCGCGGCTACCCGCCGGTGACCAGCCAACTCACCGTCGACGGCGGCGAGGCCACCCACCATGTGCGGGTTGGCTATTGGACCGACGAAGCGGCCGGACGCCGCTGAACGGTTGTCCCGAGTCCAGGCTCTCGTCCCTGGTCGACGCGGCTGAAACCACTTGCGGGAACTGCATTATCTGCCGATCGGCCGCAGTTGTGTTGCTGCCCTGGGCCATTCCGTCGAGCACATAACGACGCAGGTGAGTCCACAGCGACGTGGCCGTCAGTCGGATTGCGTGCCAAGAGTTTCGATGCGTACCTAGCATCAGATGGATGCCTGCGATGCAATGGTCGTCACCCAGCCGAGCCCCGGTCTGCTGATAACGTATCAGTGAATAGTGTTGGGGTAGAGGGGCTTCTAGATGCGTGACGCCGAAATCCGTGTATCGCGGCGGGCGGCGCTGGGCGCGCTCGGGTTGGCGGCAGTCGCGGGCGCCGTAGCCGATCAGGCGACGGCAAGCGCCGACCCCGGCCCCGTGACAGCCGACGATGAGCGGTTCATGAGACTGGCCATTCACGAAGCGCGAGGCGCGGACTGGCCATTCGGCTGCGTTATCGTGCGCGACGGCGATGTCGTCGCGACCGGGCAGAACATGGGCGCGCATACACACGACCCGACCGGACACGCGGAGATGACCGCGATCCGCAACTACATCGCCACCCATTCCGATGGACTGAAGAGCGCCACGCTCTACGCGTCCGGCGAACCCTGTCCGATGTGCATGGGAGCAATCCTGTGGTCCGGCATACCGCGGCTGGTCTACGCGCTGTCCATCGCCGAACTCGAGCTGCACATGGATCAGATCCTGATCACCTCGTGCCAGCTTGCCGGAGCATGGAAACGTCCGATCGACATCGTCGGCGGCGTACTGGCCGACGAGGCGCGTGGATTGCTCACCAACGTGTGGCGGAAACCCCGCTGATCGGTTGTCCGGCCGCCGCACGGGCATACCTCGTCAGCTCCCGGAGTCAGCACGAGCATTTCTGTTGTGCGAGTGGTCGAGTGCCTCGAACAGCCAGTGGTGGGCCTGTCCTGCTAGGGCGGGCATACCCGAGAGCTTCGCTGTCAGAGCCCAGTAACGGCGGATACGTACGTCGGTGTCGGTCGCGTCGACCAGCAGTTGCTGACGGAAACGTGGCGAATCGCGTTCACCTCGCGCTCGAGCATGGGCGTCGACGAATCGATCGAGTTCGTTGCCGGCGTGCGGCCGCACGCCATCGGATACGAGCGGGAGCACATCCATCAATACGTCGCCCAACGCGAAGAACAATGCTCGACGATCACGGATCAACTGCGGCTGATTCCGCCAGAACTGCCGCCCGACAACGCCATACAGTTCGGGGTCGCTGACAAGAGCGGTCAACTCGGCATACGCGACAACCTCGTCGACGGACGGGTCGGCGGGCGGCGCCGGGATGTTTCCGCATACGAAGGTGTCGAAGTCGCGCCGCGTCATCTCGGTGAAGAAGCGCCGCCAGAACCGCACGAGGCGATCGTGGACGGCATCCGCGTCCTGCGCGGCCGCCAGCAATGCGAGCCGTTCGGCCAACTGCGCCGGAGACGCCGCCTCGGCCGCGCGCATTGATGCCCGTCGCCACGCCAAGGTCCTGAATTCGATGTCGAGCCGGGCGCTTTCGGAGGCAATGGCCTCGGCGATCGTTCGTCGTCCGTGTAAGACGTCGGTAATCGACCCCAGTCCGAGGCCGAGCGCCCGAAGCCGCCGAACCAACAGCAGGCGCTCCGGCGCCCGCCGGGCGTCGAACATTCGATGCCCACCCGCGCTTCGTTGCGACTCCACAATGCCCTCGTCGCAATAGAACCGGATCGTTCGCACGGCAAGGCCGGTCGTGCGTGCCAGCTCGCCGATACTCATCAGCGTGCCAGCTTGCGTGTCCTCTGTCACAGTGTCTTGAACCTCCACCCCGGTGGAGCTCCTAGCGTACTGACATCGCCGTCCGGCTCGAAACGGCCGCTACGGGTACGTGATTGCACCGAGGAAGGAAGTTCTGTGGCTACTACGCAGGAGGAAATCGTTGCCGGAATCGCGGAGATCGTGGAGGAGGTGACCGGCATCGAGGCTCACGAGGTGACGATCGAGAAGTCCTTCGTCGATGACCTGCAGATCGACTCACTGTCACTGGTGGAACTTGCCGTGCAAGTGGAGGACACCTACGGCGTGCAGATACCGGACGAGGACATGGCCAGCCTGAAGACCGTCGGCGACGTCGTGACCTACGTGCAGAAGATGGAGATCGAGAAGCCGCAACTGGCCGCGGAATTGGAGGCGAAGCTCGGTGAAGGTCACGCACAGTGATTTCCGATGCCGGGCTGGATCCTGCGGCGGTCGAGGTCGGAGCTTTCCTCTCACGGCCGACGGCGGCGGTATGGCATGCGCTGACGGACCCCGACCTGCTCGCACGCTGGTTGATGCGACCAACCGGGTTCACCACATCGGTGGGAACGCACTTCATCTTCAGCGCACCCGCTCAGTCGCCCTGTGCGATCGTCTGCGAAATCCTGGCGGCTCGACCGGATGAGCAATTGACCTACAGCTGGACCTATCCCGGGGCCGACCCTCCCATCCGGTGGATTGTCGATTGGACAATGCAGCCACAGGGCCGCGGCACGCGACTTCTGTTGACGCAGACAGGGTTCGATATCGAAGACCGTCGGCAGAAGATGATGCGAAACGCCATGGAACGGGGCTGGAGAAATGTCTTGCCGCGGCTTCGCGACGTACTCGGTCACTGACGGCGGTCAGTAGTCGGAACAGACAGCCCGCATAGTGCTGGACCTGAGGTGGGTGGCCGACACATCGGAGGGGAGAGCCGGTTGCCGTCCTCAGTGTTTCAGCGAGTCGGAATCGGGGTGGCCGCGTCGAGTAGGGCCGCCGCGGCCGCCTGCGCATACCTGCCACAGTCGGTGTCGTTGAGGATCATCGAACGACTGGCCGCGCCGTCGGCGAGGATTGCGAGTTGTTCGGCCAGGACTCGGGGGTGTGCGACTCCGAGTGTGCTCAGCAGTTCGACCAGTCGGTCGGCGAAACGCCGTTTCTGCGCGGCGGCGTACTGGTGGACGGGGCTGTGTGGGTCCGGGTATTCGGCTGCCGCGTCGACGAAGGGGCAGCCTCGGATCGGCCCGTCGCCTCGGTCGGGAATCGTGAACAGGGCGAGGAGCCGTTCGCGGGGCGGTAGATCCTCTCGGTCGAGCACGCCTTCCATGGTGTGGCCGGATTCGACGAGGTGCCGAAGGTAGTCGACGACGAGTTGGTCCTTGCTCGGAAAGTGCGTGTACAGGGTGCGTTTGGACACCGGGGCCGCGGCGGCTACCTGTTCCATGCCCGTCGCGGTGATCCCCTGCGACTCGAACAGCGTGGTGGCCGCGGCGAGGATCCGCTCGCGACCACCCCGGCCGCGGCGACGCTGGATGGTCTGCGTCTCGCTCACTCCTAAAGCATACGGGACCGTGTACTTAACGGGCTTATCCGTGATAGCCTGCGATCGTTATGTAAACGGTTCTGTGTACATAAGGATTCGGGAGGAAAGTCGTTGGCCCAACATCACGTCCACGCCGAGCGGTTGATCCGTAGTCGGCGAGCCGCACGCTCCTTCCGCCCCGACCCGGTCCCGGGAGACACGATGCGGGCGATCTTCTCCCTGGCGGGCGCGGCCCCTTCGAACTCCAACACTCAGCCCTGGACCGTCGAAGTGGTCAGTGGGGCGGCGCGCGATCGGCTGAGCGAGGCGCTGCTGGCCGCCCACGCGCACGGACACCTCTCGGTGGACTTCCCCTACCGAGACGATCTCTACAGCGAGGTACATCAGAAGCGGCGCAAGGACTTCGGCGAAACGATGTACACGGCGCTCGGTATCGCTCGCGACGACCGTGCGGCACGCGACGCCCACAACGCGGAAAGCCTGCGGTTCTACGGGGCTCCACATGTCGCGTTGGTATGCGCGCCCGCCAATGCGGACGCACGGATGGCCGCGGACGTCGGCATGTACGGACAGACGCTGCTCCTGGCGATGACGGCCTATGGGATCGCCAGCTGCCCCCAGGGTCTACTCGGCTTCTACGGCAACACGATTCGCGAGACGTTGCGGATCCGCGACGGCAAGGTCCTTTTCGGCGTCTCCTTCGGATATGCCCTCGACCACGCACCGGTCAACAACCTCGCCGTCACCCGCGCGGGGCTCGACGAGACGACGAGATTCCACGCGTAGCGCCAATCAATAAGGGGGTCAACGATATTCGGGCATCCTCCCGATTCGGGTCCGCCTACTCTGGCGGGGGAGGAGTAGTCATGGATCGACGTCACTTTCTTGCGATCAGCGCCCTGAGCCCGCTTGCCGCCCTGGCCGTGACCGGGACCGTACCGGCCTCGCCCGCGCGGGCGGCGGCGCATTCGTTCGGATTCGCTTCCGACGGAAGCGCTTTCGTGCTCGACGGACAGCCCTTCCAGATTCGCAGCGGCGAGATGCATCCGGCCCGGATCCCCGTGCAGTACTGGCGGCATCGCATCCAGATGGCCAAGGCCATGGGGATGAACACCATCGCGCTGTATGTCATGTGGAACTATGTCGAGGAACGACCCGGCGTCTTCGATTTCACCACCGACCGGCGCGATTTCGAGGCATTCGTCCGGCTGTGTCAGGCGGAGGGTCTGTGGGTGCTGCTCAGGCCGGGGCCCTATGTCTGCGGCGAGTGGGATCTGGGCGGCATCCCCGCCTACCTGCTGAGTAATCCCGATATCGAACTACGTGTGGGCGCGGACGCGCACTACATGGCCGCGGTGCGTCGCTACATCGGCCAGCTCGTCCCGCGCGTGCGGCCGCTGCTGATCGGCAACGGCGGCCCGATCCTGATGATCCAGATCGAAAACGAGTACGGCTCTTACGGCAACGACCCCGGCTACCCGGAACAGATCCGGCAGCTGTGGATCGATGGCGGCATCACCGGGCCCTTCTATACCGAGGACGGCCTGGATCAGGTGCGCGCCGATCACTCCAACGTGCCGGGCGGCGCGATCGCGCTCAGCGGGGGTGACGCCGCCTCGATCACGCAGGCGCGCAAGGCATTTCCGGCCGTTCCCGCCATGGCCGGGGAGGTGTATCCGGGCTGGCTGACCCACTGGGGAGATCCGGACTTCCAAGGCGGCGGCTCCGATATCTCCGCCGACCTCGAGGCCTTCATGAACCAGGGCCTGTCGTTCAACATCTATATGATCCACGGCGGCACCAGTTTCGGCTTCTTCGCCGGCGCCAACGCCGATGATCTGTCCGGCCACTACCAGCCCGATATCACCAGCTACGACTACTCGGCGCCCATCACCGAACAGGGCGTCGCGACCGCGCGGTACCAGACCTATCGCAGCCTCCTCGGCCGCCATCTCCCCGCGCCGCTGCCCGCCGTGCCCGCGCCCATAGCGACACTCGGCGAGGCGGCGTTCACCCCCACGCCCTTCACCTCCGTCTGGGACAACCTGCCCGCCGCCGTGCCGCCGGAGCGGACGGTCCACCCGCAACCGTTCGAGATGTACGGGCAGAACTTCGGTTTCGCGCTGTACCGCACCTCGCTGCGCGGCTATACCGGCGGGACGCTGGACATCCAATGGGTGCACGATTACGCCACGGTATTCATGAACGGCGGCTACGCCGGTGGGTTCTCCCGGACGCTGATCCCCGACGCGGTCGCCACGGCGTGGAAGGTGACGAACAACAACGACCCGCTCGGCTTGCCGAATCCCGCCGCGGTCGGCGCTACGCCCGTGCTCGACATCCTGGTGGAAGGCATGGGCCGCACCAACTTCGGTCATGCGCTCGTCGACAGAAAGGGTATTCTGCGCACGGTCGCACTGCGCGACGCCGGTCCGCTGACCGGAGACGTCACCGGGTGGCAGGTCTTCCTGCTGCCGATGGACGAGGCCTATATCGCCTCCCTGAAACCGCGGTTGTCCGACCCTGCCAGGCCCGGCCTGTTCTTCGAGGCGACCGTCACCCTGAGCGCGGCCGCGGACACCTACCTCGACATGTCCGGCTGGACAAAGGGTTTCGTCTACGTCAACGGCCACAATCTGGGCAGATATTGGCAGATCGGTCCGCAGCAGCGCCTGTACTGCCCCGCACCCTGGCTCCGAAAGGGGCAGAACCGAATCATCGTGTTCGACCTGCATCAGACACGGGCGCGGCCGATCACGTTCAGGTCGACCCTGGTTTGATCGGACATACCGACGGCGACTATCTCGATCTTCCAGTTCGGTTGGACAGCAACAATATTCACATATCTGGACGTTCACGTACTCGAATCGAGTCGTATCGTTTCCTCCCGCACAATGGGTGCATCGGACCATCCGCGCGGTATCTAAATCCGCTGAGGCAGGGCTGATTTCGGTGCGGCGACGATTACGGGAGGCATGCTCATGCGCTCGAAGTTCGGAGTGACCACTGTATTGGCGGTGTTGATGTCGATCGGGTTGTGCGCGACGGCGCATGCGTCGGTGATCTGGACCGGCGATCCCGGCCAGGGCACCGGGGTATTCGGCAATCTCAACTGCAATTCGCCGGGCAGCATCACCGTTGCGCAGGATCCCGACCACGGCGCCGTCTGGCAGTATCACAAACCGGCCGGGGACAACCGGTGCGAAAGCCACGGCGTCGCGGTCGACGGAGGCAAATACAAGTTCCGCAATGACTCCACCTACTATCTCGGCTGGTGGAGCAAGCTGTCCAGCCTGGCCGATGACAACGCCAACTTCCAGTGGAAGTCCTACGGCGACGGTATCTCCCAGAACTATCCCTTCGTCATCAAGCTGATCGACGGGCGCGTACGGGTGCTGCAACGCCAGCCCGACGACCACGGCAAGATCGTCTGGACCTCGGCGCCCATCACCGCCGACACCTGGTATCACTACGTCGTCGGCGTGCACACCTCCGACGACCTCACCGGCGGCTGGATCCAGTTGTGGTTCAACGGACAACCGGCGACCTTCACCGACGGATCGACGCAATACCGTTGCCGCACATGGGATGTGAGCAACGACCCGAAGTGGGGTGTGTACGGCGCGGAGGACACCGACTTCACCGATACCGTCGCCGGGCTGACACTGGGCACCACGTATGACGACGTAGCGAACTAACCCGCCTATCGCATGAATGCCGGTCGACTCTGCCGGAGGACCGCATCGTTTTCGTCTGCGGCCGAGCGGTGTCGGATGGCGGTGATGATCTCCGCCGCCCAGTCGGTGGGGTGTTGATATCCGAGGCGTCGCGCGAGGCGAGTCATTCGCGTGCCGCGTTGGGTGGGAGTGAGGGTGAGTGCGCGTTCGAGGGTGTCGACGAGATTCGCCGGGGAGTGCGGGTCGGTGAGAAGGGCCGCGTCACCCAGTTCGGCTGCGGCACCGGCATATCGGGACAGGATGAGCGCACCGGACAGGCCGCACGCGTGCTGGGCGGCGATGAATTCCTTGGCGGTGAGGTTCATGCCGTCGCGAAGGGAGGTTATCCAGAACACGTCCGCGGCGAGGTAGTGATCGACGATCTCGGGGAGCGGTAAGGAGTGGGGCAGGTAGTCGATGGGTTGCCAGTCGGCGGTGCGCCAGCGACGGTTGACCTCGTCGACGCTCCTGCGGAGGATGTCCGCGGTGGTGTCGTAGGCGGTGATGCCGGATGCCGGTGGGGGACAGATCAATCGGAAGCGCAGCTGCCCGGCGAGCTCGGGGCGGCGAGCGAGCAGTGCGGCGATGGCGTCGACCTTCTGCACCGGCGCCTTGGTGTAGTCCAGGCGTTCCACCGACAGCACGAGCTTTCCGGCGGGGGGATGGCGGTGCGGAAGACGGTTGCAGGCAAGGGTTTCGATAGCGCTGCGGTCGATGCCGAGGGGATGCACGCCCACGCGGACGGTCTCTGCGGTGCCGTGGAAGTGGTCGGCATCGTCGCCGGTGTGGAAGCCCGCCCAATGCAGCCCGGCGAGTGAGGCGCGGATCTCGGCGGCCGTGGGCAGGGCGTCGAAGACGGACGGTGGTGGGAAGGGGGTGTGGTGGAACAGGCCCAGTCGCAGGTCGGGACGGCTGCGGCGGAGACGACCAGGGACCAGCCACAGGTTGTAGTCGTGTAGCCAGACGGTCGCTCCCGGAGCGGCGATCGCGGCGATACGGTCGGCGAATCGTGCGTTCACCGAACGGTATCGGGACCATGCGCTCGGGTCGAAGCGCATCAGATGAGGCTGGGACATCAGTACCGGCCACAGGGCTTCCTTGCCGCAACGGTGGAAGTATCCGGACCAGTCCGAGCGGGTCAGCGGCAGCAGCGACAGCGGTAGGCCGGTGCCGTGCCGGTCGAGCTGGGCCGGATCGGTATCGACCGCCGCCGCGACCCAGACCGCGTCCGGGGTCCCGGCCAGCAGGGCGCGCAGGGTCGGAATCACCCCGTTCGGGCTGGCCGGTGCTCGCCAGTGGCGGCCGGTCCACTCCACGGGCGGGCGGTGATATCCGATGACTAGCGGAACGTCTTTCATAGCAGGCTGATTCGGCCGCGTAGCTCGCTCATCATGCGCCCGGCCTCCGCCCGGGTCTCCGCGAGGTACGGCACGCCCGCGCGGATCTTCTCGACCTCCGACGGGCTGAGGACCGTGTCCGACACCAGGAAGCCGTCGTCGTGGTATCGACGGATCTGATCACCGCTGAGCCGCATGGATTTCAACGATAGCCGAGTGTGATCGGATTATTCTGCGCGGCAACAGGGCTCGTTCAATAAGGGACCGACCGATCTGTTTTCTCGGCTTTCGTGACAGTACTGCCTGGTCGATCCGAAAATCACGATGGGGCAACGGAATACGCGTATCGCGCCGTTCCGGTGCGTACACGCGCCGTAACATAGTTGTTCATAGACACTAACTTCTCTCGTCGGACGCTGCTGCGGGGCATGTTCGGGGTCGGAGTGGCGGGCTGGGCGCTCGCCGGTCCGTCCGGCTTGTCCGGATATCCGGCCGCTCGGGTTCAGCCGCCGTTGGCGTCCACCGGTTCGGCTGCGGGGCAGGCGAATTGGAGCCAGCTGGAGAGGCAGCTGCAGGGGCGGGTCGTTCTCGCCGGTGATGCGGACTACGGGATGGCGAAGCAGATCTTCAACACCCGGTTCGATTCGGAGACACCGGCCGCGGTGGTGCAGGTGGCGACGGTCGAGGATGTCGCGGCCGCGATGAGTTTCGCGGGGGCGAACAACCTCACGGTGGCGGCGCGATCCGGTGGCCATTCCTATGCGGGCGTCTCCTCAGCGACCGGCGCGATGATCATCGACCTGCGGCAGTTGGGCGGGGTCAGCTATCAGGACGGCGAAGCGGTCGTGGGTCCCGGTCAGACGCTGTATCAGGTGTACGCCGAACTCGATCGGTTCGGGCAGACGATTCCCACGGGCATGTGCCCGGATGTCGGCGTCGCCGGACTCACCCTGGGCGGCGGCATCGGCTTCGAATCCCGCCGTTACGGCGTGACCTGCGATCGGCTCGCCGCGGCGACGATGGTGCTGCCCGATGGCACCGTGACCGAGGTCTCCGATACCTCGCGCCCGGATCTGTTCTGGGGGATCCGCGGCGGCGGGCCCCTGTTCGGAGTGGTCACCTCCTTCACCTACCGCACTTGCCCCGCGGAGTCGAAAGATGTTGTGCGGCTGACATTTCCCGGCGACAAGGTGGCCCAGGCCATCGCCGGATGGTGGGCCTGGATGCAGAACGCCGACCGTAGTCAGTGGGCCGATATCAGCGTCGACGCGGACGGTCACGGCGGCCTGACCTGCTGGGTGCAGTTGCTCTGCGACACCGGCGCGGGTCCCGGCGCCGTCTCGGATTTCACGGCCGCGACGATGACACCCCTGACGGTCGAGATCAGCACGCTGAGCCATATGGATACCGTCAGCATTCTCGGCGGTGGCAGTCCGACCCAGCCGCGGGCGAGTTTCACCAATGGCTCCGATGTGGTCGCCGATATGACCCCGGCGGTCATCGACGCGGTCATCGGGGCGCTCACCTCGTTCTCCGTTGCCGGTGGCACCGGATGGGTCCAGATCAACACCCTCGACGGCGCGGTGCGCGATACCGGCCCGGACGAGACCGCCTTCCCGTGGCGCACCCATGCCGCCCTCGTGGAATGGGGTGCCTATCAGCCGATTCCGCCGGAGGCGGCCCTGGCCTGGGTCACCGCCGCCCACCGGCTCATCCAGCCCTCCTCGGTGGGCGCCTACGTCAACTACCTCGAGCCCGGCGACCCCCTGGCCCGCTACTACGGCAACAACTACGCTCGCCTCGCCGAACTTCGCCGAACCGTCGATCCCGGCAACCTGATCCACACCGTCCTGGCCGAGTGAATTCCTTATGGCTCTTGCGGTTCGGAGTCGTGGACGGGGAAAGCCATCATCGTGATGCCCACGGCGATCGTGCCCGGTGTGTGTGCGGGTCGCGCCGCCTGGTGTAGTTCGGCGCCGAGTTCGGCCAGTCGTTGTCGGGTCTTCTGCCAGGTTCGGGGGTCGACCCACAGTTCGGCGTCGACTGTCACGCCTTCGCTTCCCGGGATTCGGCGGGTGGCGCGTTCTCGGAGGGTGTGCGCCAAAGTCTCTGCCAGCAGCGGGGTTCCGTCGTGTTGGTCGGAGAGCGGCGAGCCGTGGATGGTGCGGTAGCGGCGTTCTCGGCCGCCGCGGTGGGTCCGTTCCTCCGCCAGTTCGACCAGGCCGACCGCGTCCAGGCGGCGCAGGTGCTGGCTGGCCAGGGCGTGCGAGACGTTCAGCTCGCGGGCGAGTTCGGCGGCCGACATCGGTCCCGGCCACATCAGGGTCAGCATTCGCAGCCGCAGTGGGTGGGCGAGCGCGCGCAGCATGGGGTCGGTCCCGGTCACACGGTCCAGTAAACCTCAGATCGGCGCGTCGAATCGCTACCCCCAATCATTTGATTGGGGGTAGCGTGGGCACGAGCGAGAGGGGGAAGGCATGGGCTGGAACACGATTCGGGTGCTGCGGGATCGCAATGCGGGTCTGTACCTGAGTGGGGTGATCGTCTCCGGTTTCGGTAACTCCGCGATGTCGCTGGCGGCGGGGATCTGGATCAAGACGCTGACCGGGTCCAACGGTCTCGCCGCGCTCGTCGGCTTTTGTCTGTGGTTGCCCACCTTTGCCGGACCCGCGATCGGGCCGATGACCGATCGGCTGCGGCGACGTCCCCTGCTGGTGGTTACCAATCTGGCCCTGGCCGCCGTCACGGCCGTGTTGCTTCTCGTGCGCTCCCGCGAGGATGTGTGGCTGCTGTTCGTTGTGCTCACCGTGGTGGGGGCGGGCGGTGTGCTCACCGGTGCGGCCGAGGTGGCGTTGGTGGCCGCCGCGGTTCCGGGTGAGTTGCGCGGTGACTTCAACGGTTTGGTGCGCACCGCGATCGAGAGTATGAAACTGCTTGCGCCCCTGGGGGGAGCGGGCTTGTTCACCGTCTGTGGTGGGTCGATGGTGGCTGCGTTGGACGCGATCACCTTCGTCGTGGCAGCCGCTGCCTTCGGGAGGATCCGGGTGCGTGAGCCCGCTGTCGCTGTTCGGTCCGGGCGGAAGTGGATCGCCGAGATCGCCGAGGGTTCTCGCTATCTGTGGCGGCATACGGTGCTGCGCGCGTTGGTGCTGACGGGCGGGGTCGCCATGGTGCTGTCGAGTCTGAGCAGTACGGCCACGTACGCGATGCTCGATATCGGGTTACACCGATCCCCGGCCTTCGCGGGCGTTCTCACTCCGATCCAGGGGCTCGGATCGGTTGTCGGTGGCTTGGCGGCCGGTGCGCTGATGCGCCGCATGGGGGAGCGCAGGTTCGCGGCAATCGGGTTGTTGCTCTTCGCCTTCGGCGTGCTTGCCCGCGCGACTCCCTGGCTTCCCGTGGTGCTGGGTGGCAGCCTGGCGATCGGTCTGGGGTTGCCCTGTCCGCTGATCGCGGCGCTGACCGCGGTGCAGCGAGATACGCCGGGCGAATTGCTGGGCAGGGTTGCGGCGACCGCCAATACGCTGATCTTCGCGCCTACCGGTCTCGCGTTGCTGCTGGGGACGGGAATGGTTGCTGGACTGGACTATCGGGTGCAGATCCTTGTCGCCGGTGCGATAGGCGTGGTCGTGGCCGCGTTGCTCGCCACCACCGGCCGTGCCGTTCGGTCGACTCCGCCGGTCGATGCCGACAGGCCGATCAGCGGATCTTGGCGGGCAGGCCGGTGAGCATCATGGTCAGGCCGAACTCGAAGCGTTCGTCGAAGTCGGTCGGGTGGTGGTACGGCAATGTGGCGGCCATCGATGGGTAGCGGGCCGGGTCGGCGGCGGCCGTCATCGCTGATGTGTCCGCCTCGGGGGCGGCCTGTTCCTCCTGGACCAGGCCGAAGATGTAGTAACCGATTGTCCAGGTGATCCAGGCGGCTTCCTTCGGTGGGTAGCCTGCCTGGAGGAAGGCGCCCACCATCTTGTCGCCGAAAGCGAGTGTGTGGGAGCCGATGACGTAGCGGCCGGCGACTACTCGGCCGCCGTCGCGGTGCGCGAGCATGGCGTGCCGGATGCGGTGCGCGAGCAGTCGGACGCGGTCGCGCCAATCGTCGGGCAGTGGCTCGTCCGCGCATCCGGCCAGGATTCGGTCGGACATCGCTTCCAGCAGTTGGGGTTTGCCCGATACGTGCCAGTAGACGGTGTTGAGTTGTACGCCCAGTCGCTCGGCGACCTTGCGCATGGTCAGTCCGTCCAGGCCGACCTCGTCGAGCAGTGCCAGTCCGGCCTCGACCACCCGGTCCCGATCCATCTGTGACTCCCATCACATTGTCTCTTGATCCTTGTTCAAGGATAGTCTAGGCAGATCCCTTGATCCTTGTTCAAGAGGTGGTGGAATGATGATCGCTCTCGTGCGGCAGTTGCGGCTGGAAGCGGACCGGGTGATGTCCGTGCGGTTGACCGACCCGGACGGGCGGCCGCTGCCGCCGTGGCGGCCCGGCGCACATGTCGGCATCGAGTTGCCGACCGGACTGACCAGGCAGTACTCGCTATGTGGGTCACCGGCCGACCGGGACGGCTACCGGATCGGCGTGTTGCGGGAGCGGCGCAGCCGGGGCGGCTCCGAATACGTGCACAGCTTCCTGCGACCCGGGCAGCGACTGCGAATTACCGAGCCGCGCAACAACTTTCCGCTCGTGGCCGCGGATCGCTACCTGTTCATCGCCGGTGGTATCGGCATCACGCCCATTCTGCCCATGATCGAGCAGGTCGGCGCCCGGCCGTGGCGGCTGGCCTACTGCGGTCGTTCCGTCGACTCGCTGGCATTTCTCGACGAGTTGACCACTCACAGTGGACATGTGGACGTCTTCGCCGATGGCAACCGGCTGGCGCTGACGGCGCTGCTCGCCGAGCCCCGGCCCGGCACCGCCGTGTACGCCTGCGGACCGGAGTCGCTGCTGGCCGGGGTCGAGGAGGCGATGACGGGATGGCCGACCGGATCGCTGCACCTGGAGCGGTTCGCCGCGCGCCCCAAGCCCGTGCTGCCCAATCACGAATTCGAGGTCGTCTGCGCCCGATCCGGCCGGACCGTCACCGTACCCGTCGACCGGTCCACGCTGGATGTCCTGCAGGACAACGGGATTCCCGTCGAGGGTTCGTGCCGGGAAGGCGTCTGCGGGACCTGCCAGGTGCGGGTGCTCGACGGGACACCCGACCATCGCGACGACATTCTGTCCGATGCCGAGCGAGTCGCCGGTGACCGCATGTTCGTATGCGTATCGCGCTGTGCCGGATCCCGGCTCGTGCTCGACGTGTGAGGAGGACGTCATGACCGCCGCCGACGATTACAAGCCCGTGGATATGGCCCGGATTCGGGAGATCATCGGATTCCCACCGGCGTTCATCGCCGATAAGAAGGTCGACCACATCACCGAGTTCGCGCACCGATTCATCGGGCACAGTACGTTTTTCGTGCTGGCCTCCGTCGGCGCCGACGGAGGTGTGGACGCCAGTCCCAAGGGCGACCCGCCCGGTTCGGTCAAGGTGCTCGACCCGTGGACGCTCGCCATTCCCGACCGGCCCGGCAATCGGGGCATCGACACCTTCATCAATCTGATGGACCGCCCCGGCGTCGGCCTGATCATGATGGTCCCCGGCCTGACGGAGACACTGCGGATCAACGGCGACGCCTTCGTCACCGACGACCCGGATCTGCTCGACCAACTCTGCGCGGGTGGTAAACCCGCCGTGCTGGCCACGGTCGTCCGGGTCCGGGAGGTCTACTTCCAATGCGGTAAGGCCCTCATTCGATCCCATATGTGGGATCCCGATCTGTCGCTGGCCGACGCCGTGCTCACCGGCGGTGATTACTACACCCTGGCGATCGCCGATATGGGCAGCAAAATGGCCCGGACCGGCCTGACCCCCACCGCCCTGGCCGAGATCGCCGCCCATGAATACCGCACCGGCCTGTTCTGATCCGTCAGAGCCGGTCGTAGATGGTGACCAGGCGTTGTAGCACCTCGCCGGCAGATCGAAGTGCGGCGATGTCCTGATCGGCCAGTCCGTCCTGCAGGGCGTCGGACATCGCGGCCGAGCGCTCGCGGTGGCGCGTCCGTCCGGCGTCGGTGAGGGAGACCACGACCGATCGCTTGTTCTGCGCCGGGCGTTCGCGAGTGACATATCCGGCCGCTACCAGGCCGTTGACCAGTTGAGTGGTTGCGGCGCCGGTGGTCTCGGTACCCGCGGCCAGTTGTCCGATCGAGAGCGGGCCCTGGTCGGCCAGGACGCGGAGCGCGCGGGCGTGGGTGAGGGACAGGGCGTCGGGGGAGCGGGTGGCGCGACCGCGTAGTCGCGAGTCGGCGGCGCTGAGTCGATATGCGGCACGGGCGATCTGGTCGAGCGCCGCCTCTCGGGCGTCCGTCGGTTGTGTCATGGGCGGAACCTCTCGTCCGATCGTGCGGGGTTGACAATCACCTTAGCCTAAGTACTTAATAGATAAGTACTTAGCAATTATGAAAGGACTTCCACCATGACCGCACGTTCGACCGGTCAGAGCTGGGCCCTCGATATCGCCCTCGCCCAGGGTGGTTTCGACGCCCTGCATCCCGAGGCCAAGGGCACGATGGAGCAGCTCGGCCACGACCGCACCGACTTCGCCAAGGTCTTCGATCTGGTCAAGAGCGGGGCAATGCTGCCCAAGGCGTGGGCCACCGTCGCCGGACAGGCCGAGGATCGCGCCGCCCACCATGAACGAAACGGGTTCGCGCGCACCGCGGCCGATCTCTACACCCGGGCCGCGGTCATGTGGGGCCGCGCGCAGTACTCGATCTTCGAGGCCGCCGATGCGCGCAAGATCGCCTTCCGGGAACGCGCCGACCACTGCGTCGAGCGGCTGGGCGCCCTGCGCGGCGGACTCGTTCGGCGGGTGGTCCTCGACTTCGAGGGCAAGCAGCTCTTCGCACTGCTGCATCTGCCGCCCGGTCGGGTGCGCAACGCGTCGGCGGTGATCCTGGGTCCCGGCATGGACATGATCAAGGAGGACTACATCGCCGCCGCCGAGCGCTATTACACCGCACACGGCATCGTCGCGCTCTCCATCGAGGGCCCGGGTCAGGGCGAAAGCCGGGCCAGCGGTCTGACGATCGATCTCACCAACTACGACCGTGCCCTGAGCCGCTACCTCGACTACCTCACCGAACTGCCCGAGGTGGATCCACATCGGATCGGCATGTTCGGGATCAGCATGAGCGGCTATTGGGGTTCGCGCGCGGCCGCGATCGATCGCCGGATTGCCGCACTGGCCGCATTCGAGGCGCCCACCGGCGATTTCCGGACCATCTTCGAGCGTGCGCAGCCCACCTTCAAGAACAACTACATGTATATGGCCGGTTATTCGGATGAAGACGCCTTCGACCGCGAACTGGTCAGCCGGATGCCGCTCGGCAACCTCGTCGCCGACATCACCTGTCCGGTCCTGTACGGCATCGGCGAATTCGACGAGCTGACCCCGCTCGAACAGGCCCTCGCCAGTTACGAGCGCATCACCGCGCCGAAGGAGATGCGGGTCTACGAGGACGAATTCCATCCGCTGGGCGGGGTCGCAGCGGAGGTCTTCCGCTTCGGCGCCGAATGGCTCGAGCGGGCGTTGGCCGGTGAACTCGCCGAGTCGGGACGTGATGTGCGGCACTATGTTCGGCGCGACGGCCGCACCATCGATGGAACCGCCCACCCCGAATGGTGGCTGGGCGCAGTACCGTTCGGGATCTGACCAGCAACCGGCTGATCGGTCACGACCCGCTGGACAAGATCATCGGAAGTGATCGGTAGCCGCGGAAGAAGTTGGATTCCAGGTAGGTCGGCTGCCCGCTCAGCTCCGCCGAACCGACGAGTTCGAGAAGTGCGCGGACGATGGAGCCGACCTCGAGGCGGGCCAGGAAGGCCGCGACGCAGTAATGGGATCCCAGGCCGAAGCTGATGTGCCGGTTCGGTTTACGGGTGAAGTCCAGGACGTCGGGGTGGTCGAAGATCTCCTCGTCGCGATTGGCGGAGCGGAGCCATAGGGTGACGAATTCGCCTGTCCGCATGGGGATTCCGCCGATCTCGAGATCCTCGGTGACCTCGCGCATCACATGGTTGACCGGACAGCCCAGGCGCAGGATCTCTTCCGTCGCGGTATCCGGATCGGTACCTCCCGCGCGCAACAGGTCCCAGGCCGCGGGGTCGGTGACCAGGGTGAGTGCGGCGGCGCTGGAGGTGTGCCGGGCGGTCTCATTACCGCCCGCGATGAGGTCGTGGCAGTTCATGACGGCGATCTCGCGACTCATCGGTTCGCCGAACATGGTGGCGTTGGCCAGCACGGTCGCGACGTCATCGCCTGGGGTGCGGCGTTTTTCGGCCAGCAGCTGCTGGCAATAGACGAACAGCTCGGTATGCGCCGCGATCTGTGTGTCGGCGGTCGCGTAGCCGGAGCCGCTGAATGCCGCCTGAGTCCATTGCTTGACCTCGGCCCGGTCCTGTTCGGGTACGCCGAGGAGTTCACATGTGACAATCGCCGGGAGTGGTGCGGCGACCTTCTCGACGAAATCGATCTCCCCCTGATCCACTACGGAGCCGACGAGGTCGCGGGCGATTCGCAAGGTGCTGTCGGTGAGTGTGCGCAGCAGCTTGGGGGTGAACGACGTGTGGATCGCTTTACGCATCTCCGTATGCACCGGATCGTCGGTGACCAGCAGGGATTTGCCGCCCGCTGTGGCGCCTGCCTCGACGTCGGTCGGCTTCTCGCCCAGGTGCATTCCCTTTTGCGAGGAGAATGCATGACTATTGCGGTGCACTTCCTGGATGTGCCGGTAGCGGGTGATCACCCAATGGTCGCGCAACCCGCCCGATCGGACGGGAACGTCGAGCGCGCGGAGTCGCTTCCAGATCTGTTCCGGTCGATCGTCGGCGTACAGGCGGGCGTCGGACAGATCGATATTCGCCAGATCCGCGGGGAGTTCGACGGTGTCGCTGCACATGGCGTGCCTTTCGATTCGAGCGTCCCGGCCATTTCGGGTGCGTGGCAATGATTTACAGCGATATTCCTGATCACCAGCTGACGCTACGCCGCGGCTGGACGGTCGGCGATCGAGCCGCAGATATGTGTCATGGGTGGGACGGCCGGGCGGCATGGGTGCGACGGCCGTATGTCAGTCCCATGACCAGGAGTCGATGCGCCAGACGGTGTTCTCCTCGACGACTCCGACGACGATGGCATCCGGAGTACCGGCAACACCCGACCCGAAGGTTATCGGGGCGCGCAGGGAATGCGGCGGCGGGCCCCAGAGGTCGAATTCGGTTCTGTGGTGATCGATCTCGGGAGTTGTGCCGAACCACAGCACCGCTCTACGCAATTCGGTGAGCCCGGCTTGACCGGGGTGTCGGTCGAATTCATGACGCCATCGATTCGACAAGGTATGGCGAACCACGGTCCGGTTTTGTATCAAGACCCCCTGCAGCAGACGACCCAGTTGGAAGAGCACGCGGGCGCGATCGCGTCGAGCGGGATCGACCGCATCGTTGTCATCGTCGAGTCGTTCGGCTCGGTCGACCAGGCGAGCCAGCGCCGCGGTGATATCGCCGAGGATATTGGGCTCGTAGCGGCAATCGGCGACATCCCCGGGCGGGGCGTCGGGGTCGGAGATCGAGAAGTTGCATACCAGCAGGCTCGACCCTTCGGTCTCACCGATCAGCACATGGGTCCGGTCCGCGGGCGGCGGATGGAATATCGGGTCGATCTTCTCCCCGTCTCGCATCTCGAATGTCGGCGGATATTCGAAGT
Organism: Nocardia sp. NPDC051570; assembly: GCF_044454005.1. Taxonomy (NCBI): domain Bacteria; kingdom Bacillati; phylum Actinomycetota; class Actinomycetes; order Mycobacteriales; family Nocardiaceae; genus Nocardia; species Nocardia sp. NPDC051570. The sequence goes on from NZ_JBITDI010000003.1 coordinate 521,183, forward strand.
ATTCGATCTCGAGTTGGTCGGTCGGTTGCAGCCATCGCGGCGAAGCTCCGAGCTCGTCGGCCGAATACAGGAAGGCTTCTCCCATCCCCTCGATGCCGCTGCAGATCGACATGAATTCTCGATACTGGGCATCGAAGCGAACGCCGAGCCGCAACTCCGCCGCCATGAGCTCGGCGTGCGATGCCGGCGGACCCGGGGTCGCTCCCAGGGCCACAGCCCGAGCGACAAGATCACGAAGCGCCACGAAATGGACGCTATCAGGACGTTTGCCTATCCTGTGGGAACGGCAACCCGGCCGATCCGTGTTGCCTTGCTACGGAAATCGTCCTGCGGCATCGGCCATGCGAATCCCAGCCGTCAGTGGTTTCCCAGGCCGGACGCCAGGCCCCAATCGGTGACATCGGCAGCCTTGGTCAGCAGGGTGAGGCGTTGGGCCGAGACGTCCCAGGGTGTTTCAGTCGGCTCGAGGGTGAGGAGCACGATGATCTTCTCGTCGTGGGCTCCGACGGTGCCGGTGGTGTGCATGGCGCGCTTGCGGAGGTTGATCTCCGGCTGGGTGGCCGCGATTTCCCGGGCGGGGGACCACTTCTCGCGGATGCCGTCCTCGCCGAGGACGAGAGGGCCGGTGGCGGTCGCGGTGAATGCGTCCTCGGGGATCGGTGGTTTCGGATTTCCGGGCAGGCATGCCTTATCAGGTTCGGGTCCGTCGCCGAATCCGGACCAGCCCTGTTTGACGGCACTGCGGCCGTTCGGCACGGCCCGCGTGATACCGAAGGATTGGTCGAAGCCGTCCTGACCGCATGTGGTCGACTCATACAGATTGCTCATGATGAAATCGCGGACCGCGGGATCGGCTTTGTCCATACGGCAGACGGATACCTAACGTCGCCTGAACTGTTTGGGTCGCTGGTCATTCGGGATCTCCGGGTGCGCGTCATACCATTTCCAGGCTTCCTGAACAGCTTTCAGCTCGTCCTCGTTGAGGTATCGGCCGAATGCGATGAGGACCATGACGACCATCCAGCCGACGACAAATACCGACCCGATCACGACGAACGCACCTGCCACCACCGACCCGCCGAGCGCAGAGACTCCGAGACCGAGGCCGCCGGTTCCGCCGCTCCGCGATGCGGAAGGTTTATGTGCCTCGGCAAGGGATATGGGCACGCCACTCTTCATCGACTTCCGATATCTCGTAAAGGCGCGTAGTCCTGTGAAAAGGTTCCAGGACAGGGCCAGGGATAATGCGGTGAGGCAGAAGACTCTGAACCCAGAATCCGTCTCAGTGGCGGCCACATAGAATATCGTTGCCGCGAACCAGATTGTAAATGCAAACCCCAGGAGTATGAAGAAGGCGGCAAATGCCCGTTTTCGCCAGTACGCGAACCTGCGTTTGTGCCAAGTCTTCCCAAGTCCGCGTACCTCACGGATCGGCGGACGCTCATAAGCGGAGAGTTCGGGCACAGTCATCAGAATATCTTGTGCCACAAGCTGGTTCCCGCGTTCCAGGCGCTTTTCCCGAGATCGACGATGTCGTCCCCGGTGTTGGAAAACGTGTTTGCGGTGCCGTATTTCAGCCCGCCCCACACTCCACGGTCGTGGATATCCTCGCTCCAATGTTCGTGAAAGCCTTCGTAGACGGCATCGCCGACGCCGACGACCATGCCACCTGCTACCAATGCTGTACCCCACACCGGTGCGCCTGCCATGGCGGCGGCCATACCCGCCCCCGCCGCCAACCCCGCCCCCGCCGCGGCATAGTCCTGAGCACGGGCTTTCCCTGCGCTCTGGCCCTTTTGGATGTCGTCTCGGGCTTGGAATTCGGCGACTACACCGGATGCCGCGACATCGACGATGGGGATGTCCGCGAGGAAACCGAGGCCCTTGGGCGCGAGCTTCGACAGTTCCGGTGCGAGTTTGCCCATGTCGGCGAGTTTGGTGTTCAGCGGGTTCGACAGGGGGAGTTCGCTCTTACCCGCCTCGGCGGCGGCGAGTTTGGTCTCCAGGCGGTGGAGGTCGTTGACCGCTTCGATGTGGCCGAAGCGGGCGGGGTGATCGATCGGCATCGACTTGCCTTCGGCGTGGTGCTTGTCGAATGCCGCTCGCCAATCCTGTACCGCCTTGTGCAGGGCGGTCTCTGCGTTCTTGATCTTGTCCGGTAGTTCCTTGCCCCACTGGGAGTTCTTCTCGTTCGGTACCGCGTACAGGCCGCGCAGATAGTCGGCGAGGGTGATGCGTTTGTCCCAGCTGAAAGCGCTGTCGGTCGTCGGCCGGATGGGCTCGATGGCCTCGGCGATGGTCTTGGCCGCGTTGAGCCGATAACCGCGGGCGAGGTCGATCGCCGAGGCGTAGGTGGCCGTGTAATCCTGTTGTGCCTGTCGCGCCTGCTGCGCCTCGGGGGAGTCGGGGTCACCGGAAATGACCAGCGGCAACGGTTTACCGTCGTCGCCGATCTGCGCGCCCTGAGCCTTGGCCGCGTGGGCGGCGTTGTACAGATCGGCCTCGATCTGCTGCAGCGTATCTCCCACGTCACCGAGCGTCTGTCCGATGCTCGCGACCGTCGTGGCCAATGCGCCCACCTGGATGGAGGTCGATGTCCAGGCTTTGCGAAACGCGTCGGCCGCCTGGCCTTTCCAGCTGGCGTCCCCGGCGACCTTGTCGACTCGGGAGCCGAGCGCGGCCACGACATCGTGGGTGGTTTCGGGTGCGCTCTTCATGGCCGTGCCCATGTTTTGGAGCCCAGCGAGGTCTCCGCCGATCCAGCTCATCAGTGCCCCCGCTCAATCCAGGTTCTTGGTCAGATCGTCGTACAGCTGGCGATTGTCGATATCGTGGCGCGCATAGGAGTCGCGTGCGTAGGCCAACTTCTGCGAATGCGTCTGGATCGTGCGGACCATCTGGTGATGCAGGATCTGCAGCAGGTCCATGGCGCCGCGCATCGCCTCGTCCAGGGCGGCCTCGCCGGAATCCACCGGTGGCGGTAGGAACTTCGGCACCATGCCCTCATAGGCCTTGGATTCGTCGTCGAAGGTCTGTGCCATCGCTGTGAGATCGTCCAGGACGACCTGAAACCAGTCGCTCACGGTCGGTACTCCTCCAATGCGTGCAGCCGTTGATCAGTCCACTGGGGGCTGCATACCTTTTCCGCGGGATCGAGCACGATCGCGATGGCGGTCGTGCCGAGCAGTGTCGGCAGTTCGGCGGTCGGTGTCATGACCCATGGCTGATATCGGCCCAGGCGTTCGATCAGCCGCTCGACCGTGGAGAACACGATCGCCACCGGCTCACCCATCACCCGAGAGCTGAGTTCGATACATATCCCTCCGCCATCCGCACGCGGACGGGCGGGGATCACCACGACGGGTGGCAGTACCACTCCGATCAGGGTTGGTTCGGCCGGAGCGGGCGGCGACTGCGGAGCATCGTCGTCGTAGTAATCGTCAGGGGCATCGTCGTACAGCCCGTAGATATCTCTCGGCAAGTCAGCCCCCTTCGTATGTCCGGATCGATCTACCTCAGTTGGACGCACTGTCTGCCGGGTTGGTTCCCTCGAGTCGGAGATCATTTCGCGAAGTCGGTTGTGGGGTCGTCGGGGGAGATCTACCGTACGAGGCAGCTCGGCGTGGATCCTGGAAAACCCTGACGGGAGGCGGGTTATGGGCGAGGGTAATTCGATCCTGGCGCGGCGGCGGCTGGGGAAGTACCTGAGGGACGGGCGGGTGGGGGCGGGGCTCACATTGCAGCAGACCGGCGCCTCGATTCGGCGCAGTGCGAGCACCGTGCAGCGGCTCGAGAAGGGGTTGCCGGCGCAGGTTCGGGATGCGGAGATCGAGGCGTTGTGCCGGATCTACGAATTCGACGCCGATAAGACGGCGGTGGTGCTGGCGCTGGCCGCGGAGAGTGACGAGATCGACTGGTGGTCGGAGTATCAGGATCTGATGTCACGGACCGTCGCGACATTCGTCGCATGCGAAGCCACCGCGAGTGAGATAACAAGTTACGAAGGGCAACTCGTGCCCGGGCTGCTGCAGACCCCGGCCTATGCCTTGACACTCGTGCGGACCGCATGTCCGGATGAGAGCGTCGAGACGCACGAGCGCCGGATACGACTGCGGAAGCGTCGGCAGACGTGCCTCATTCGCGACGACGACCCCGTGATGTTCGATGTCCTCATCCACGAGTCGATCGTCCGGAGCTGGGTGGGCGGTCCCGTGGTCATGGCCGAGCAGTGTCAACACCTGGCGGATATGAGCATTCGCTCCAATATCACCCTGCGCGTCCTCCCGTTCAGCGCGGGCTATCCGCTGGGCCGGGAGGACGGCCCCTTCGTGATCCTGGACTTCGACACCGATCTGCCGGGCCGCCCGACCGAAACCTCCCTCGTCTTCTACGAGACCTTCACCCGGGAGATGTGTCTGGCGGAACCGGCCCTCATCCGCAAACAACGCGAGGCCTACGCCACGCTCCGGCGGCGGGCGCTGGATCCGGAGGCGACGCGGGAGCTGTTGCTGCAGGCGGCGGCGAGGTTCCGGGCGGAATGAACGAAAACCCTCGGGACACGAGTTCCCGAGGGGCGTTTCGTTCAATCGGATATCAGCGGTTGGTGTGGCTGTGCTGTCCGCCCTTGACCTTCGCCGCGGTCGGCTGGGCGGCGGCGCCCTTCTTCCCTGCCTCCGAGGGGTCGGCGCCGTTCTTCTCGCCGAAGCTGCCCGTGCTGGCCTGGCCGCCCTTGCGAGCCTGCTCCGCCGTATCGGAGCGGTTGCCGAATTGGCCGGGGTTGTTCCGGTCCGCCATTGTTGCTCCTCCTCTTATTCTGCGCTGGAGCCGTATGAGCGGCTCCCTCCCGAGGTGCCCGGGCAATCGCGGGTCAAACAAGGAGATTCGCGGCCGGGTGCCGATCGCTACCGCCGCGATCGTCCGGCGAGCGACCATCCGGCGATCACCAGCCCGATGACCAGCACCAACCCGCCGATGATCGTGATTGTGCCCCAGCTGTCGTGGTGGGATTCGCGGGGTTCGGTCGCGTCCGGGGTGTCGTGCGGGGGCGGGGAGGCAAGCGCTACACCGGAATTCGCCGACGTGCCGGTAGCGCTCGGCAGCGTGCCGACGCTCGCGTCGAGGGGGAGGGCGAAGCCGTAGTCGAGCAGCCGGGCCGCCTGCTCCGGCGGGCGGATCGGCAGCACATCGCCCTTCAGCAACGTCACGACCAGGCGGTGCCCGTTGCGCTCGGCGGCGGTCACGAAGGTTTGCCGGGCGTCGTCCGTATAGCCGGTCTTACCGCCCAGATCACCGTCGTAATCGAACAGCAGACGGTTGTCGTTGGCGATGACGAAGCCGGGGCGATCAGTGTCGCCGGGGACTTGGGGATCGGCGGGGTAGCCGGGGAAGTCGACCTGCTGGGTATGGACGATCTCGGCGAAGGTGGGGATGGTCATCGCCTCGCGGAACAGCGCGGCCAGATCGTAGGCCGAAACGCTCATCCCCGGACCGTCCAGTCCGGACGGGGTCGCGGCGCGAGTATCCAAGGCGTGCAGGCGTTTCGCGAGATCGTTCATCTTGCCGATGGTGGCCTGTTCGCCGCCGAGCTGGGTCGCGATGGCGTGCGCGGCGTCGTTGCCCGAGCACATGAGCAGCGCCTGCATCAGCTGCTTGTTGGAATAGTGGCCGCCGGGTCCGATGCCGACGCGGGTGCCGTCGGCATTGGCGTCGTCCTGGGTGGCGGTCACGACCTTGTTCAGGTCGAGGCTGCGCAGCGCGACCGTGGCCAGCAGCACCTTGATCGTCGAGGCGGGACGGTAGCGGCCGTGCGGATCCTTGGCCGCGAGCACGCGGCCGGTATCCAGATCCGCGATCGTCCATGCGGTGGCGGAGATATCGGCCGGAACCGGCGGCGCCTTATCGGGGAGGACCAGACCGCAATCGCCGAGTTCGGCGCCGCCGATCGGGGATGAGGGCACCGGCAGCGGAGCGGGTGCGACCGCGCCGGGTTCGGGCACCTCGGAGGTGTCGATCGGCGGGGGCGGATTCGTCTTGTTCGGACAGGAGTCGGTGTCCGGGGTGGTGAACGGCGTCGGCGTGTCCGGCGCCGGCGCGGCGAGTGCCGCGGGCGACAGCGTCAGCGCAGAGGCGCCGATGAGGCCGGCTGCCAGCGCGGCGGCCGCGAGGGATCTGGGGCGGCGATCGCGCCGGGTCATGCGGGTGCTCATCGCTTTGGAGCTTAGGGCGAAACGGGCGCGACTCCGAGCCGTGACGACGACACCGCGGGTGTTGACAGCAACTACTAAATGAGAGTTACTATCAAACAGGAGTCTATGGCAAATAGATCCTTATCTCATGAGGTGCTGGAAAGGAGGGGCCATGACGGGGAACGAGGCCTCGATGGGGACCGAGGCGCATGCGGGCAGAGTGCGGTGGCTGGCGCTGGGCGCGCTGGCGCTCGCCATGCTCACGATCGGACTGGATACGACCGTGCTGGTGGTCGCGCTGCCGACGATGGCGATCGATCTGCACGCGGATACCTCCGCGCTGCAGTGGTTCACGACCGCCTATACGTTGGCGCTGGCGGCATTCGTGCTGCCCGCGGGCGCGCTGGGGGATCGCTACGGGCGCAAGAGGTTTCTGCTGGGGGCGCTGACGCTGTTCGGGGTCGCGTCGGTGTGGTGCACCCTCTCGACCTCCGCAGGGGAGCTCATCGCCGCCCGCGCGGTGCTCGGCGTCGCGGCCGCGGTGATGATGCCGCTGTCGATGTCGGTGCTGCCCGCGATGTTCCCCGATCGGGCCGAACGCCAACGCGCACTGACGATCTGGGTGACCGGGACGACGATCGGCATACCGCTCGGCCCGATCGTCGGCGGCTGGCTACTGCGGCACTTCTGGTGGGGTTCGGTCTTCCTGGTCAATGTGCCGCTGGTGATCGCCGGACTGCTGGCCGTGGCGGCGCTGGTGCCGGAATCGCGCAGCGACAACGTCTTTCGGATCGATCTGCTCGGCGTGGCGCTGTCGGCGGGCGGAATGCTCGGTTTCACCTATGGTTTCATCCGGATCGACGCGCAGGGCTGGGGCGACGCGATCGCCTGGTCGACGGTCGCGGCGGGCGCCGCGCTACTGGGCGCCTTCGTCTGGTGGCAACGCCGGGCGCTGCATCCGCTGGTGGATCTCGGCCTGTTCGCGAACGCCGGATTTTCCTGGGGCACAGCCTATTCCGTGATGGTTCAGTTCGCGATGTTCGGGATGTTCTTCACCGTGCCGCAGTACTTCCAGGCGGTGCTGGGTGTGGATTCGCTCGGTAGCGGGCTGCGGTTGCTGCCCATGATCGGGGGTCTGCTCGTCGGCACCCGTCTGGTCAGCAAGCTGCTGTCCGGGGTCGGTCTGCGGATCGTGCTCGTCATCGGATTCCTGGTGCTCGCGGGCAGTGCGGGAATGGGCGCACTGACCACGGCGACCAGCGGCTACGGCTATACGGCCGCCTGGCTCACACTGCTCGGTGTCGGTATGGGAATCATCATGCCCGCGGCCATGGGAATGGCCATGGGCGAGTTGAGCGCCGAACGGTCCGGCTCGGGATCGGCTCTGCTGCAGGCGCTTCGCAACGGCGGCGGCACGATCGGCATCGCCGTACTGGGTACGGTGCTGGCCACGCGGTACCGCTCGGAGCTGGGGGCGTACAACCGGCCGCCGATCTCCGACAATGTGAACGCCGGGGTCGCGGTAGCGCACCAGCTGGGCGATGGGCGGATGCTGGCGCACGTGCAGTCGGCATTCGTCGGCGGGATGGGCGCGATGCTGTGGGTCTGTGCGGGAATCTGCCTGGTCGCGACGCTGCTCGCGGCGATCTTCACGCGTGGCGCCGTGCCGGACGTGCCGCAGGCGGTGGATACGGGAGAATCGGTACATGTCGGCTGATTCGAGGGCGCCCGCGGGCTTACGCGAGCGGAAGAAGGAGCGCACCCGTCGCACGATTCGCACCGAGGCGATGCGGCTGTTCCAGCGACAGGGGTACGGCGAGACGACCGTCGAGCAGATCGCCGAGGCGGCCGACATCTCGCCGAGCACCTTCTTCCGCTACTTCCCCTCCAAGGAGCAGGTCGTCCTCGCCGACGATATGGATCCGGTCATGATCCGCGCGATCGAGGCGCAGCCGCCGGAGCTCTTGCCGCTGGCGGCGTTCCGCAATGCGATGCGAGAGACGTTCGCGCTCATGGACTCCGAGGACTCGGCGTTCGAGCAGGATCGCATGAAGCTGATCTGGAATGAACCGGAGCTGCGCGGCGTGATCGCCCAGGAAACCGAGCGCAATGTGGTGATGGTGTCCGAGATTGTCGCCCGGCGGGTGGGTCGCGATCCGGACGATGTCGAGGTGCGGGCGTTCTCCGGCGCGTTGATCGGCGCGTCGTGGACCGCCTTCGACGGGAACGGATTCGATTTCGAGAAGATCGACCGGATCATCGGATTCCTGGAGGCGGGGATGCCGCTGTTCGCCACCGCGCCCGCCGAATAGCCTGGGCCGAACCCCGTCCCGCGCCTCGCACCCCCTGCGGTCGGTCGGAACCGGTGCGAGGAGCGGGATGGGGTGCGGCGCTCAGGCCGGTCGGTGGGCCGCCTGCGCGCGGGCGACGGAGTCGTCGGTCATGGTGGCGAAGAAGCCGCCGACCACATCCTCGATCTCGGCGACGGATTCCGCGCAGTAGAGCACCGGCTGGTAATGGGTGATGTCGTAGACGGCCGTGCCCATCTCGTGAATGTTCAACGGGCGCAACTGGGCTCCGCGGAACTCCTCGATCTCGCCGTAGGACGAGAGCAGGCCCGCGCCGTAACAGCGCACCTCGCCCTGTTCGCGAACCACGCCGAATTCCATGGAGAACCAGAAGACGTCGGCCAGGAACTTCAGCGCCGCATCGGTTTCCAGCCGGGCCACCGCGGCGCCCACCTCGGCGTAGATCGCGGCGAAGCGAGGGCTGGCCAATTGGTTGGCGTGGCCGATGATTTCGTGGATCGAGTCCGGCTCCGGGGTGTAGAGCGGCGTCGAATGGTGGCGAATGTACTGGGTGGAGTGGAAGGTTCGGTGGGCGAAGGAGCCGAAGAACTGTCGCAGCGGCACCAGGCCCGGGGCGGGGACGTACTGGAATCCGCTGAGCGGCACCAGCTTCGCGGTCACCTCGTCCAGCTGCGGGATGTGATCGGTCGGCAGGTCGAGCCGCTCCGCGCCCGCCAGCACCTCCGCCGAGGCGTATGTGCGATGTTTGCGGGCCAGTTCGGCGGAGACGATCCGCCAGACTCCCTGTTCGGCATCGGTGTATTCGACGTGGGGCAGCGGTTCGCCCGGACGATAGGACAGAGCCATGGCGGCGATGGCGTTGCGGCGAATGCGATACGCCTGGTCGTGCACGCCGGGGTGCTCGTCGCTCAGATGCACCGTCACATCACCGTCGGTCCCCGTGGTCACTGGCGAGTACAGCTGAGCCTCATTGAACATGCCTCGATGCAAGCACTGCCAGGCTGAAGAGACAACGAACTGGTCGTTTGCTATGCAGTTTGCCTAGCAGTATCTCGGGGTTTGTGCAAACAGTCCAAACCGGTCGGGATCGAGTCGAGTGTCGGAGTCGCTCTGTTTGTCTGTTTCATGCGTATTTAACCAACGTGTTGCTCTGGGTTCAGCGTCGGCGTGCACTATCCGGTCGGCTCGTATCGGTTCGAAAAGTAGATTGGGTTTCGTATGTCGTTCGCCTCGTCCAGGTCTCGATGGGTCCGGGCTGCCGCCCTCCCGGGTGTGACCGCCGTGCTGATCGGGTTACTGGTCGGCTGTGGATCGGATTCTGATAAGCAGTCCAACGGTTCGCTGCTCACTCCGGGCGCGCAGGGCAAACTGTCGGACAACGGCGGCGCGCGCCGCACCACCGGCGATCGCACTGCGGCGTTGCGGGATTCGATCAACGGCAAGCAGGCCAAGAATGTGATCCTGCTGATCGGCGACGGCATGGGCGATTCGGAGATCACCGTGGCGCGCAACGTGGCCGAGGGCGCCGGCGGCTACTTCAAGGGCATCGACGCGCTGCCGCTGACCGGCTCCTACACCCACTATTCGCTGGACAAGAACACCGGAAAGCCGGACTACGTCACTGATTCCGCGGCCAGCGGGACGGCGTGGGCGACCGGGACCAAGTCCTACAACGGTGCGATCGGCGTGAATGTCGCCGGTGCGCCCCAGGCCAATCTGATCGAGATCGCCAAGGCGAACGGCAAGGCCACCGGCAATGTGACCACCGCCGAGATCCAGGACGCCACCCCGGCCGTGCTCGCGGCGCATGTCACCGACCGCAAATGCTATGGGCCGGAAGAGACCTCGTCGAAGTGCCCGGCCAACGCGCTCGAGCACGGCGGTCTCGGATCGATCAGTGAGCAGCTGATCGCGACCCGCGCCGATGTGACCCTCGGCGGCGGCGCGAAGAGCTTCGAGCAGAAGGCCACCGCGGGCGAGTACCAGGGCAAAACCCTGATGGATCAGGCTAAATCGCGCGGCTACAACGTCGTGACCGATCGCGCCGGACTCGACGGCGTGGCCAAGGCCGACCAGAACGCGCCGGTGCTGGGTGTGTTCTCGCCGGGCAATATGCCGGTGCGCTGGACCGGCGATCTGGCCTCGCGCGACGGGCTCACCAAGCCCGCCCAGACATGTAAGGCAGACAACCCGGAGCGCGCGGCGACCCTGCCGGATCTGGCGGGCATGACACGCAAGGCGATCGATCTGCTGAAGGATCGCAAGGACGGGTTCTTCCTGCAGGTCGAGGGCGCCTCGATCGATAAGCAGGACCACAACGCCAACCCGTGCGGCCAGATCGGCGAGACCGTCGACCTCGATGCCGCGGTCCAAGCCGCGCTGGAGTTCGCCAAGGCCGACGGCAACACCCTGGTGGTCGTCACCGCGGACCACGCCCACTCGAGCCAGATCGTCCCGCTGGAGACCAAGTCCCAGTCGCTGACCAGCAAGGTCGTCACCAAGGACGGCGCCGAGATGGGTATCTCCTACGGTAACGCCGAGGCGGGCGGCTCTCAGGAGCACACCGGCACCCAGCTGCGTGTCGCCGCCTACGGCCCGCGCGCCGCGAACGTGGTCGGCCTGACCGATCAGACCGACCTGTTCTTCACCGTGACCGACGCCCTGGGCCTGGATCGCAACAAGAAGCAGGCCGCCGCCAAGTAGGCCGCGGCACCGGGCCGGAGGCCGCCTTCATCGATGAGGGATGAAGGCGGCCTTCGCATTGCGCGGTCAGTGGGGCCTACAGGTCGTCTCGGCCGGTGGTGGCATGAGGTCGATGAGGTAGCGCGTGAGCGGTTCATCGATGCAGGAGATGCCGTCGAAGGCGCCGCCGTGCTTGATGTCTTCGTAGGTGATGAGGGAGGCGCCGAGGTAGTGCGCCAGGTTGCGCCCACCCGCGTAGGGCGCCACGGGGTCGCCCGTGGTGGCCACGACGACGGTCTTGGGCAAACCGTGGATATCCGGTACGTGCGGCTGGGTGAAGGGCGGGAAAGGCCAGAAGGCGCACAGCGGCAGCGGGGCCTGTCCGGTGGCATGACCGTCGTCGAAAGCCGGTGCGACAGTGCGGGTTCGGCGGTCCAGGTCGGCGGCGGTGGCGCGGTCGGCCAGCCGCGGTTCCTCCCCGCAGAGCACGGCGTGTTGGAGATCTCGCCCGATGACGCCTTCGATGATGTCGGTGAAGCGTGCCAGGAGGTCGCCGTGGCCGTCGCGTAATTCGTTGAGGCCCTTGGTGATTATCTCCCAGGCTTCGGGCGTGTAGAGCGCGTTGATCACCGCGGTGCTCGCGCCGCGATATCCGAGACCTCTCCCGTCGGAGGTGGCGGCGGGGTGCTGTTGGAGGGGAGTCACCAGCTCACGCAACGATGCGGGCGCTCGGGTCGGATCGGTTCCCACCGGACACTCGTCCGAATGCGCGCAATCGGTGGCGTAGGTCTCGAAGGCGTGCTCGAGACCGGCGTCCGCGCCGACCTCGTCCACGATGGGCGCCGTCGGGTCCAGCGCGGCGTCGACCACGATGGCGCGCACCCGATCCGGATACATCTCGGCGATGGTCGAGCCCAGCCGGGAGCCGTACGAGCCGCCGTAGTAGGCCAGTTTCTCGTCGCCGAGTACGCTGCGGATCACATCGAAATCCCTTGCTACATCGGCGGTTCCGATATGACGCAGCAGGTCAGTGCCGGTTCGGCGTACGCAGTCGGCGACAAGATCCCGCTGCTGCTGTTCGGTCCGCGCGATCCCGGTCGGTGACAGGTCCCAGGTAGGTTCCTCTCGATGCGCCCGAGCCTGTTCGAGCGTCCGGCAGATGACCTTCGGCGTGGATGCTCCGAGGCCGCGCACGTCGACACCGATGAGGTCGAAGTGTACGCCGAGCGGTGTCTTGGCCAGCCGCTGTGGAAGGCTCGCCAGACCGGGGACACCCGGCCCGCCCGGATTGGTGAGCAGCGAAGCGATCCGGGCGCCGAGCGCCTTGTGTCGGGAGATCGCGATCCGCGCGGTATCGCCCTCGGGTTTGTCGTAGTCGATCGGCACGGTGACGTGTGCGCAGTCGAAGCCGCTCGCGCCGAGTTTGCCTCCGCCCGAGTAGTTTTCGCACGATTCCCAGTCGGGTCGTTGATGAAGATAGCGGTCGATGCCCTGACCGGATTCGGCTCGGCTGCCACCGCATCCGCTCGCCGCCAAGAGCATCGCAACGGCGATCGCCCTTGTCGCATGCGTGAATACCTTGGGCCAGTTGCTCATTCGTCCCCCTCGGTGAGCGTATGTCACCGGCATTCTGTCAGATCCGTTGGCCTGGAGCGGATCCTACTTGTATGCTTCCGCCGTTGTTATTCGTCGGCGGGGTTGTGGAGGCGGCCTCGTCGGCTCGAGATGTGGGGGTTTCCTGATGGTGCGTATCGGAATCTGGCTTGCCATCCTCGGCTTCGGCTCACTGCTGTTGCAGCAGCTGGACATGCATTTCATGATCCTGGCGTGGGCGGATTCCATGCAGCCGTGGTTCGGGATCGTTCTGGGGGCGATCGGTGTGTTGATCGCGTTGGGCGGTGCGGTCGCCGACAATACCGTCAGGGACGAGGCATAGGTCGACGAGGAAGGCCGCCTTCGTTCGAAAGACGAAGGCGGCCTTTGGTTCCGGCTTCTCGTGCCGACTAATCGATGGTGCCGCGAGGAGCGACCCAGACATGGGGTTGTCTGGTGACCGATGCGATATGTTCGAAGTCCTCGTCATAGTGGACGACGACCGCGCCGTGATACTCGGCGACGGCGGCAGTCAGTAGGTTGATCGGGCCTACGGCACGGTGATGCCCCTTGCGCCCCAGCAACACCTGTACTTCGCGAGCACGCTCGGCGATCGTTTCGTTGATGGGGAGATTGGTGAAGTGAGACCGACGGCTCTTGGCGATGTTCTGAATTTCGGCGAGATTTCGGCATGAGAACCCCGCCTCCAGATCGACCGTCACACACGTTGCTGCGGCCCTGTCGGTGAGCAGATCGACGACGACCTTCTGAACCGCGGGATTCTTGAAACGGGCGGCCGCGGACGTATCTACCAAATGCAGGCGCAATGGCATGGGATCCCTCATCGCCGCGCCTGCTTCATGACCTCCGGATCGGTGATGTCGGGACCCCACCCGAGGCTGTACGGATAGTCGCTGAGGATCTCCTCGACTCGACGCCGACGCTCGGCGACGAACCGCAGGGCCGCGTTCACGGTGTCCTTCTTGGTCGTCGTACCGAGCTCCCTGGCCGCCAGCTCCAGAGCCTCGTCGTCCAGGTCGATCATCGTCTTCATGTTTAACACGGTATATCCGCCCCCTTACGGTCAGCAATACTGCTTGATGTAACCGTTATTCGATGCCGACCGGTCTGCGGATGGGCGTGGGCGGACCCGTTGGCACTGCTGCGCCATCGTCGCGACCGCGTTCTCGATGTGCCGCAGGCTGTTCGACCGGCGTCGTGCGGCGCGGAGGAGGCATAACGACGAAGGCCGCCCTCATCCGAAGATGAGAGCGGCCTCGGCGTGGCCTTGTCAGCGGGCGAAGAGCAGGGCGCGCTTGACTTCCTGGATGGCCTTGGTGACCTCGATGCCACGGGGGCAGGCGTCGGTGCAGTTGAAGGTGGTGCGGCAGCGCCAGACGCCCTCGACGTCGTTGAGGATGTCCAGGCGTTCGCGGGCGGCCTCGTCGCGGCTGTCGAAGATGAAGCGGTGGGCGTTGACGATGGCGGCGGGGCCGAAGTAGCTGCCGTCGCTCCAGTACACCGGGCACGAGGTGGTGCAGCAGGCGCACAGGATGCACTTGGTGGTGTCGTCGAACCGGGCGCGGTCGGCCTGGCTCTGGATACGTTCGCGGGTGGGCTCGTTGCCGTGCGTGATGAGGTACGGCTTGACGGCCTTGAACGCGTCGAAGAACGGGTCCATGTCCACCACGAGGTCCTTCTCCACGGGCAGGCCGCGGATCGGCTCGACGGTGACGGTGAGGGCCTTACCGTTCTTGGGCAGCATGTCGCGCATCAGGACCTTGCACGCCAGCCGGTTCACGCCGTTGATGCGCATGGCATCGGAACCGCAGACGCCGTGGGCGCAGGAGCGGCGGAAGGTGAGCGTGCCGTCCAAATAGGACTTGATGTACATGAGCACGTTCAGGAACCGGTCGGTCGGCAGCACCGGCACCTGGAACGAATCCCAGTGTGCGCCTTGGCTGTCCTCCGGATTGAACCGCGCCACCTTGACGGTGATCATGGTCGAACCGTCGGGGACCGGAGCGGGCTTCTGCCCGACGGGGGCTTCTGCTACGGCAGTCATCAGTACTTACGCTCCATCGGCTCGTAACGGGTCTGCACCACCGGCTTGAAATCGAGCCGGATGTCGGCGATCAGCTTCGCGTGCGCACCGAGCTCGACGTCCTTGTACGCCATGGTGTGACGCATGAAGTTGACGTCGTCGCGGTCCGGATAGTCCTCGCGGGCATGGCCGCCGCGCGACTCCTTGCGGTTCAGCGCGCCCACCACCGTGACCTCGGCCAGCTCCAGCAGGAAGCCGAGCTCGACGGCCTCGAGCAGGTCGCTGTTGTAGCGACGGCCCTTGTCCTGCACGGTGATGTGCTCGTAGCGCTCCTTGAGCGCATGGATATCGGTGAGGGCCTGCTTGAGGGTCTCCTCGGTGCGGAACACCGCGGCGTTGGCGTCCATGGTCGCCTGCAGCTCGGTGCGGATATCGGCGACGCGTTCGTTGCCGTGATCGCTGAGCAGGCTGGTCAACCAGCCCTGGACGTAATCGGCCGGGGCCTCGGGCAATTCGACGAATTCGGTGCGCTGGGCGTACTCGGCGGCGGCGATGCCGGCGCGGCGGCCGAACACGTTGATATCCAGCAGCGAGTTGGTGCCCAGGCGGTTCGCGCCGTGCACCGACACGCACGCGCATTCGCCGGCGGCGTACAGGCCGGGGACGACGTCGGTGTTGTTGCGCAGCACCTCGCCGCGGATGCGGGTCGGGATGCCGCCCATGACGTAGTGGCAGGTCGGCATGACCGGCACCGGTTCCTTCACCGGGTCCACGCCCAGGTAGGTGCGGGAGAACTCGGTGATGTCGGGCAGCTTCTCCTCGAGCACGTCCTCGCCGAGGTGGGTCACGTCGATGTAGACGTAATCCTTGTTCGGCCCGGCGCCGCGGCCCTCGAGGACCTCCTTGACCATCGAGCGGGCGACGATATCGCGCGGCGCGAGGTCCTTGATGGTGGGGGCGTAGCGCTCCATGAACCGTTCGCCCGACGCGTTGCGGAGGATGCCGCCCTCGCCGCGCACGGCCTCGGAGATCAGGATGCCCAGGCCCGCCAGGCCCGTCGGATGGAACTGGTGGAATTCCATATCCTCCAACGGAAGTCCCTTGCGGAACACGATCGCCATACCGTCGCCGGTCAGCGTGTGCGCGTTGGAGGTGGTCTTGTACATCCGGCCCGAACCGCCGGTGGCGAACACGATCGACTTCGCGTGGAACACGTGCAGTTCGCCGGTGGCCAGCTCGTAGGCGACCACACCGGTGGCGATCGGGCCACGCTCGGTACTGGTCATCACCAGGTCGAGCACGTAGAACTCGTTGTAGAACTCCACCTCGTGCTTGACGCAGTTCTGGTACAGCGTCTGCAGGATCATGTGGCCGGTGCGGTCGGCGGCGTAACACGCGCGGCGAACCGGGGCCTTGCCGTGATCACGGGTGTGGCCGCCGAAGCGGCGCTGATCGATCTTGCCCTCGGGGGTCCGGTTGAACGGCAGGCCCATCTTCTCCAGATCGAGCACGGCGTCGATGGCCTCCTTGGCCATGATCTCCGCGGCGTCCTGGTCGACGATGTAGTCGCCACCCTTGACGGTGTCGAAGGTGTGCCACTCCCAGTTGTCCTCTTCGACATTGGCCAGCGCGGCGCACATGCCGCCCTGGGCCGCGCCGGTGTGGCTACGGGTGGGGTACAGCTTGGTCAGAACGGCGGTGCGGACCCGGGGGCCGGCCTCGATCGCCGCGCGCATCCCCGCGCCACCCGCACCGACGATCAGGACGTCGTAGCGGTGCTCCTGAACGGATCGGGATTCACTCATGCCTGCACCTCGCTGCGCTCGGCTCCGGCATTCGCGAAGCACCCTGTGTCGATGATTCGTTCGCTTCGCTCACTCATGGGAGGAGGCCTGTTCCTAACTGATGTTGGGGTCGAAGGTGAAGATGACGTAGGTGCCCACGCCCATGATCAAGATCATCGAGATGGCCAGCAGGGTCTTCAGCCAGAAGCGGGTGGAGTCCTTGCGGGAGTAGTCGTCGATGACCGTGCGCAGGCCGTTTCCGCCGTGCAGCTGGGCCAGCCACAGCATGGTCAGATCCCAGAGCTGCCAGAACGGGCTCGCCCAGCGACCCGCGACGAAGCCGAAGTTCAGTCGCTTCACGCCGCCGTCGAGCATCAGCATGATCGTCATATGGCCGAGGACCAGCACGACCAGCAGCAGACCGGAGAAGCGCATGAACAGCCAGGCGTACTTCTCGAAGTTGTTGCCCGCGGTGCGCCGGGGGGCGCGGGGTGCGTCGAGGCTGGCGGGACGGTCGTAGGACTTGCCCAGCACGGGCGCGGCAGGTGTCGTCATGATCAGTGCTCCGTCAGCAGGTAGAAGAACTGGCGTCCGACACCGACGCCCGCGACCAGGACCCAGATCGTGAGCACGATCCACAACATCAGGCGCTGGTAGCGGGGGCCCTGGGACCAGAAGTCCACGAGGATGACCCGGATGCCGTTGAGCGCGTGGAACAGCACGCACACCACGAGGCCCATCTCCATGAGGGCCACGAGCGGGTTCTTGTACGTCTCGATCGCTCGGTTGTAGGTGTCCGGGCTGACCCGCACCAGGGCGGTGTCGAGTACGTGGACGAACAGGAAGAAGAAGATCGTGACGCCGGTGATCCGGTGCAGCGCCCAGGACCACATACCCGGGTCGCCGCGGTACAAGGTCTTCCGCTTCGGCTGTGCCGGAGCTTCTAGGGTGGTCGTCATAGAGTGCGGTGCCTCCAACGTCGTTGATGGACCCGGTCGCGGTCTCGGCGCGCGGGCGGGGGAGCCGTTGGATCTGGAAAACACCAGCTCGCGCCCGGAGCCAACACCCCGGAGGCTGTGGTCGACCCGCCGCCGGGAACCTGAACCGATCTGTCAGGAACTCTAATCCCAGCCATTTCTCGGAACTAATCCGGCAGGCCGAGCGTTGGAACACAATTCGGCTTACTTAGGTTTGCCTAGCCTTTGAGATTGACGTGGTCATAATGGCTTCTCTACGGTCGTGTTCGAGTCATTGGAGCGGAGGTCCGATATGCCGGAGATCGATTGGAATGCCTTGCGCGGCAAGGCATTTGAAGTCATGCGGAAAGCGTATGCACCCTACTCGCGGTTTCCGGTCGGCGCCGCCGCGCTCACCGTCGACGGTCGAATCGTGAGCGGGTGCAATGTGGAGAATGTCTCATATGGTTTGGGTCTGTGTGCCGAATGCGTACTCGTCGGTAACTTGATCGCGTCCGGCGGCGGCCGTTTGCTGGCGGTTGTCGCATGCGACTCTCGGGGCGAGACTCTGATGCCGTGCGGGCGCTGCCGACAGGTGCTCTATGAGCACGGGGGTGCGGATCTTCTTGTGGACCATAGGGATGGGCCGCGGTCGCTCGGAAGTTTGCTACCCAGTGCCTTCGGGCCCGATGATCTCAAGGCGGGGCAGCGAGAGGTGTGAACTTCCGCACCTCTTCGCGCCGCGGACGACTTTCGGGACGTCGACGACCGGTCCGGCCGTACCGGCCATCGACGTTCCTGGAATCGAATTGTCCAGTGGCGCAGTGATTTTACTGATCTCCGCGCCTTGGTGAGGCCGTCACGAGTTGTCCGCTTCGAAGGCGTCGTCGACCTCGTCCTCAGTGGGCGGGGCCGCGACCGGCAGGCCGATCGGATGCAGGCCGAGTCGCTCCATCATCAATGCGATGCCGCCACCGAGACTGTTGAGGCCACCGAAGAGCCGATCCTGACCGAGCCGCAGCCCTTTCGCATCCCGGCGAAGACCGAGGATCGAAGCGCCGTAACCCTCCTCGAGATCTGTGACCCGCCCCTCGAGTCTGGTTATGCGACGGTCTGGTTCGTTGAAGGCCGACGTATCTCTCATGACGGGCATCAGAGGTCTTCCTCCAACGACGCGTCGACCTCCGCCTCGGTCGGCATCGTGACTTCGGGGATGTCGATCGGCGGAAGCCCCATTCGCTCCATCATCATCGCCATGCCGCGGCCGAGCCCGTTGATGCCGTCCGCGAGCCGTCGGGTCATCAACTCATGTCTGTGGACGATCCGGGTCAACTTGTAGATCGAGGGCCCGTGGACTTCCTCGATATCGGTGACTCGCCCCTCGAGCTTCGTTACGCGGCGGTCGAGCTCTGCATGTGACATGTCTCCCCCCTTCGTCGCTTGCACGTGACGGCGAGGTTAGCGCAGCTCGGCGATGCTCTCCGCATGTCGACACGAGATCGCGGCGGTCGCACCCTTTCTGGTGCTTCGCACCCTTTTCGGAGTGGTTCGTAGGCCCGTCTGAGAGGCTGGGGGCATGGTGAGTGTGCATTCTGCGGTGTCGGTGATCACGGCGAAGCGGGACGGGGGAGAGCTCGACGACGATCAGATCGATTGGGTCGTCGACGCTTTCACCCGGGGTGCGGTGGCCGACTATCAGATGGCGGCGCTGGCGATGGCGATCCTGCTGCGTGGCATGACGCGGCGGGAGATCGCGCGATGGACCCGGGCGATGATCGAGTCGGGGCAGCGGATGGACTTCACCGATCTGCCGCGGCCGACGGTGGACAAGCATTCGACCGGTGGTGTGGGCGACAAGATCACGCTGCCGCTGGCTCCGCTCGTCGCGGCCTGTGGGGTCGCGGTGCCGCAGCTGTCGGGGCGCGGGCTCGGGCATACCGGCGGGACGCTGGACAAGTTGGAGTCCATTCCGGGCTGGAAGGCCGATGTCTCGGTGCCGCGGATGCGGGAGATGCTGGCGGATCCGGCGATCGGCGCGGTGGTGTGCGCGGCGGGGGCGGATCTGGCCCCGGCGGATAAGCGGCTCTACGCGTTGCGCGATGTGACCGGGACCGTGGAATCCATTCCGCTGATCGCGAGCTCGATCATGAGCAAGAAGATCGCCGAGGGCACCGCGGCGCTGGTGCTCGACGTCAAGGTCGGCGTCGGGGCGTTCATGAAGGATATCGACGCGGCCCGCGAATTGGGCCGGACCATGGTCGAATTGGGCACCGATGCGGGCGTGCGGACGGTCGCGCTGCTGACCGCGATGGACACCCCGCTCGGCCGGACCGCGGGCAATGCGCTCGAGGTGGCCGAATCGGTGGAGGTGCTGGCCGGCGGCGGGCCCGCCGATGTGGTCGAACTCACCCTGGCGCTGGCCCGGGAGATGTTGGCGCAGGCCGGAATTCACGATATCGATCCGGCCGACGCGCTGGCCGACGGCCGGGCGATGGATCACTGGCGGGCGATGATCGCGGCGCAGGGCGGCGATCCGGACGCGCCGCTGCCGCGGGCCAAACATGTCGAGGTGGTGAAGGCGGAGCAGAGCGGGACGTTGAATCGGCTGGACGCCATGGGTGTCGGCCTGGCGGCGTGGCGGCTCGGGGCCGGGCGGGCCCGGCAGGGCGATCCGGTGCAGTTCGGCGCGGGTGTCGAAATGCATGCCAAGCCAGGGGATCCGGTGATCGCTGGGCAACCCCTGCTGACACTGCATACCAACACCCCCGAGGCCATCCCCGCGGCCCTGGAGGCGCTGCGGGAGGCGTCCGTGATCGGCTCCGAGCCGGGGGCGCGCTCGCCGATCGTGCTGGATCGCATCGCGCCGTAGGGGTCCGAAACGTGCTGGATGAGGGCGGCTCTGGCGGCCAGGGCCGCCCTCGCTGATGTCCGGACTCCGCTCGGCGACACGCGGGCGACATCCTCGCGACGACATGCCAGCGAGAGCATGCACACACCGGAAGACGGCTGCGGAACGCGCCGGATGCGGATAGCGTCGGTACATGACTGGACCGATGCCTTTGACTCTCGCCTCGATCCGCCAAGCCCCGAAGGCCGTATTGCACGACCATCTCGACGGCGGTCTGCGTCCCGCGACCGTGCTCGAGTTGGCGGAGCAATGCGGCTATGACGAACTTCCGGCACACGATGCCGAATCGTTGGGGCACTGGTTCCGCGATGCCGCCGACAGCGGCTCGCTCGAGCGATATCTGGAAACCTTCGCCCACACCGTGGCGGTGATGCAGACCGCTGAAGGGCTGCGGCGAGTGGCCCGCGAATGCGCGGAGGATCTGGCCGCCGACGGCGTGGTGTACGCCGAGGTGCGCTTCGCCCCCGAACAACATCTGGCACGAGGCCTGACCCTCGACGAGGTGGTCGAGCACACGCTGGCCGGATTCCGCGAGGGTGAACAGCTGGCCGCGGCGGCCGGCACACCGATCCGAGTGATCTGCCTGCTGACCGCCATGCGTCATGCGGCACGATCGCTCGAGATCGCGGAATTGACAGTGCGTTTCCGGCATCGGGGCGTGGGCGGATTCGATATCGCCGGCGCCGAGGCCGGATACCCTCCGACCCGGCATCTGGACGCCTTCGAATACATGCGGGCCAACCACGGCTTCTTCACCATTCACGCGGGGGAGGCGTTCGGGCTGCCGTCGATTCACGAGGCGCTGGCGTACTGCGGCTGCGATCGGCTCGGACACGGCGTGCGGATCACCGACGACATCTTCGATTCCGATACCGAGCCGCGGCTGGGACTGGTCGCGAATTACGTTCGGGACAAACGGATTCCGCTGGAGCTGTGCCCGTCGTCGAATGTGCAGACCGGCGCGGTGCCCTCGCTGGACAAGCATCCGTTCGATCTGCTCGCGCGGCTGCGATTCCGGGTCACGGTCAACACCGACAACCGGCTGATGAGCGATACCAGCATGAGTCGCGAAATGCTCAAGCTGGTCGAGACTTTCGGCTACGGCTGGAGCGATCTGGAGCGATTCACCATCAATGCGATGAAATCGGCGTTCATTCCGTTCCCGGATCGGCTGCGGTTGATCGATGAGGTGATCAAGCCGGGGTATGCGGTGTTGATCGGGTGAGACCTCGAGAAGGCCCCCGGGGGCGGGGGCCTTCTCGGTCAGGCCTTCTCGAGCCGATTCTCGAACGCGTGCTCCAGGGCACGCCAGCCCTCGGCCTCGGCGGTGAACGGCGGGCTGGGGGCCATCCGGCTCGGATCGGGCTCGAGCAGGTAGGAGACGTACCAGCCGAGCGGGGTGGACTTGGCGAGCGCCTGCTCGACCGTATCGTCGTCCGCGTAATCGGCTGCGTCGGTGAACAATTCGACGATCAGGTCGAGCTGTTCGATATCGACGGCCTTATGGCCCTCGGCCAGATCGTCGGCCAGGCCCGGCAGGACGTAGACGTTCTCGTCCTCCACCTCGACCTCGAGCGAGCCGTCGACCGCGGCGGTCTGGACGTCGCCATAGGTGCTCACGCGGGACAGATCGTGCTCGTGATCGTCGGCCAGGTAGCGGGCCAGGGCGCGCTCGGAGGTGAAGACCGTGATCGTGCCCTCGCTACCGAGGAAGACCGGCTCATCGTCGAGGTAGCAGCGCAGCGTGTAGTAGGTGTCCGCTGCGGTGACGATCTTGATCGGGTCGATGCCGACCTCGTGCCAGAACGTCACCTCCTCGTCCTCGGGCTCTTCCTCGTCCTCATCGAGATCGACCTGCTCGATCTCGTCGTCGGTATCGGCCACATCCTCGGCGTCGACGATGTTCTCTTCGGCCGCAAGCAGTTCCGCCTCCGCGACGGCCACCGCGTCGGCATCCACCTCGGGAGAGGTCACCGCCGTGTCGATGGCGTCGACGACCTTGTCCCAGTCCTTGGCGATGGCGGCGCCGATCTGGTCCCACAGCTCCTCGCCCTCGCGCCCGTAGAAGGCGCTCACGCCGGCCGGGAGCGCGCCCAGCACGGGATGTGAGCCGAAGAACTTCGTCACCACCTCGAGCTCGCAGACCTCGCCGATGGTGCGGACCATGTCGAGCGTCTCCTCGAGCTCGGACACGGTCTCCGGATCGGGATCGCCGGCGGCCAGTTCGGGCACGCCGACCAGATCGAAGACGTACTGCTCCTCCGGCTCCAGTTCGGCGGCGCCCAGACCCACCACGACCTTCCAGGCCGGATGGTCCACCAGGTCGTTGTCGTCGTTGGTGCGGATGAACGCTGCCAGCTCCGCGACCGACTCGAAGCCGTACAGCGCGTCCTCGTGTCCGAGGAATGCCTCCCACTCGTCGTCACCGTCCCGCCAACGCGGTGCCCACAGTGTGACGAGGTCGCCGTCGGTCAGGCCGAGCTCGATCGGGACGATGTCTCCAGAAGCCATGACGGGAAGCCTATCGAGCCTCGGCGTTCGGCACTATTCGGCCCGCCCCGCAACGATTCCCGACTGTGGCGCAACGAACGTCGAGTTGAGCTCGGAGACCACCTTCGAGCGTTGTTCGCCCGCGTCCTGGGCGGCCTGCTGGCAGGCCCAGATGATCGCCTGGCCGACTTCCACGGGGGATCGGGAGGTGATCGACTCCGACAGCGACAGCGCCACCAGCGCGCCGTCACTGTCGACCTCGACGCTCACCGAACCGTCGTCGGTGGTGTGGCGACCGCGCACCTGCTTGAGGCCGTACAGCGCTGCCTCGAGCGCCTCCAGCTTCTGTGTCGCCGCGGCGACCAGTGCATCCATCTCCGCACTCATGACTGCGCCTCGCCGGCGCTCGGCTCCGTCATGACTGCTGTGGCAGCTGTGCCTATGGTTCGCTCGCTTCGCTCACTCATACCGGCCTCATCCAGCTCGTCGGTCCCGTGTCCTCGTCGTCCATGCGGTCCAGCTCGTCCACCGCGGCCTGGCGGGTGGGCAGGTCGAGCTTGTCCAGGATCTCGGCGGGCATGCCGGATTCGGCCAGCAGCTCGCGGCGGCGCGCCTTGGCGACGATCGCCGAGCGCTTGGTCAGGCGCAGGATCTCCGCGGCCAGAGCCCGTGCGCCGTAACGGTATTCGCCGCGTTCGAACTTGATCTCGACCGGCATGCCCTGATCGGTCGCGCGCACGCTGATGGTGCCGGCGCGGTTGGTGCTGGCGGCCACCGTGACGTTCGGTATCTGCTGCGGCTGATTCATGAGGTGGGCCTGTAGAAGCCGTGGAACGCCATACCCATGTTCTCCGTTCGAATCGGGTCGATCTGTACCGGATCACCGGCCTCGACCATCTGCCCGTTACCGACCACCATCGCGACATGACCGTCCCAGATCGCCAGATCGCCCGGCATGAGGTCGCCCGGACTGACCGGGGTGGCGCCCGAGCTCTGGTCGGCGGCCAGCCGCGGCAGATCCACGCCGGCCTCGCCGTAGGCCCATTTGGTGAGGCCGCTGCAGTCCAGGCCCGCGCCGGGGGTGTTGCCGCCCCAGACGTACGGGGTGCCGACCGCGCTGATCGCGGATTTCACGGCGGTGGCGGCCCGGGGATTGGGCGCCTCCACCTGACTGCCGTCGGGCAGGGTGATCATGATGCCGCCGTGGCGGCCGGGCTGATCGCCGCCCGCCGCCGACGCGGGTGCGGTCGCGGTCCCGCCGCCGTTCGAGTTCGGGCGCGACGGCATGACCGAGGACGCCTGGCCGACCAGACCGCTGAGCATCGAACCGCCGCTGGACAATACGCCGCTGAGCATCGATCCGGCCTGCTGCACGCCGCTGAGCACGGGCGCGGCCATCGACGCCGGGGCGGTGGGCAGGCCCGCGGCCGGGGGCGTGGGCGGCGGCGGGATGAGTCCGGACATCGATGCGGTGTGGGTATCGAGTTCGGAGCGGACCCGGCCGACCACGTTCAGGGCCTGGCCGAGATGGTCGATCGCCGAACCCACCACGGTCGCCAGGCCGGGCGGGGTGGCCACGGCCGGACCCAGCGCGGTCACCGAACCCACGAACGACTGCAGGATGGAGTCGAGTTCCTTCTGTCCGGTCTGCACCGAGGCGGCGGCCTGGCTGACCACATCGGCCATATCGGTGCCGCGGTCGGAGAGGGACGCGGCCGAGGTCTGGACCTTCAGGGCCTTGTCCATCGCGGCATCGCCGCCCTGGCCGTTCCAGGCACTGGTCAATTGGTTGATGCTGGAGCTGCCGGCCTGATGAATTCCGTCAAGGGTGCTCGACGCCTGGCGCAGCGCATCGGCCGGGCCGCCGCCGGGCAGCACGCCGCTACCGAAGCTGGTGAGCAGATCGATGATCGGCTGGGCGAGGGCGGTGAGATCGACGACGGGAGCTGTCACGCTCGGCCTCCCTCGCTGGCCCGCACGGCCGCGGCGCCGTCGGCATCGGTGCCCGCGTAGTTCGCCGCCAGGCCCGTCGCGGCGGTGCCGACACTGCCGAGCACTGCGGACAATTGGCCGATCGAGGCCACATGGCCGGCATGAGCGGCCGCATAGGCGGCCATGAAATCGCCACCGACCAGACCGAAGATCGGACCCAGCAGAACAGGATTCGCGCCGGCGGCACCGGCCGCGGCGGCGGCCATCTCTCCGGCGAGTCCGTCGGCTGTCGCACCGTAGGCCGCGACGCCCTCGGTGTCGACTGAGATCTTGTGCATCAACATCCCCCATCGTGCTGGTCTCGTGGCAGATTACGTCATTCGAGTAGTTCGACGCAGGCGCCGTGGATACGGTTCCGCATCCTCGCCGCGAATCTGCCCCAGGACAGACCTTGGAGCCACTGCCTTGCGGGCAAACCTTATCGTTCCCTCATGCGCACGCACATCGTGGATCATCCGCTTGCCGCCACCCTGCTGACCACCATGCGGGACTCCCGCACCTCCAATTCTGCCTTCCGCGCCGCGCTGCGCGACCTCACCGGAATCCTGATCTACGAGGCCTTACGCGAGGCGCAGGTGGCGACGTTCGAGGTCGCGACTCCCGTGGCCGCCGCCAAGGGGACTCGACTGGCACATCCGCCGCTACTGGTTCCCGTGCTGCGGGCCGGGCTGGGCATGGTGGACGCGGCCAGCGCGCTGATTCCCGAATCGCGGGTGGGCTTCGTGGGCATCGCCCGCGACGAACAGACACATCAGCCGGTGCCGTATCTCGAATCGCTGCCGGAGGATCTGTCCGGGCTGCCGGTCTTCGTGCTCGATCCGATGCTGGCCACGGGCGGGTCCATGCGGCATACGCTCGAGCTGCTCGCCGCGCGTAAGGCCGCCGATATCACCGCCGTCTGTGTCGTGGCGGCACCGGAAGGTGTTGCGGCGCTGGAGAATTCGGGACTGCCGGTGCGATTGGTCACCGCCGCGGTGGATTCGGGACTGAATGCCGACGCCTACATCGTGCCCGGACTGGGCGATGCGGGCGATCGGCAGTTCGGTCCGCGTTAGAGCTTCTCGCAGTAGGCGCGCAATTCGCCGAGCCGTTGTGCGGCGGCGAGTTTCGCCTCCGGCAGCGCGTCGCGGGACGGCACGGGCTCGACCACCTCGAGATAGCACTTGAGCTTCGGTTCCGTGCCGGACGGGCGGATCACGATGCGCTGCGCCGCGCCCTCGAAAATCAGTGCGTCCGTATGCATTCGGCCGCGAGCCTGCAACAGGTCGGTACAGGTGACGGGCTGCCCGGCGATACTGTCGGGCGGGGTGTCGCGCAGCCGGGCGACCACCTCGGCGGCCGCGGCCTGATCGGCCAGCCGCAGCGATACCTGATCGCCCGCGTGCAGGCCGAATTCCAGGGCGTAGTCGTCGAGGACGTCGTGCAGGCCACGGCCTTCCGCGCGCAGCCGGGCGACCAGATCGGCGGCGGCCACCGCCGCGGAGATGCCGTCCTTATCGCGCACGGCGGCCGGGTCGACGCAGTGGCCGATGGCCTCCTCGTAGGCGTAGACCAGGCCCTCGCCCGCGCGGGCCAGCCATTTGAAGCCGGTGAGTGTCTCCGCGTACCGCGCGCCGCGGGCGGGGGCGAGCTTGCTCAGCAGTCGCGATGACACGAGGGTGGTGGCCGCCAGCGCCTGTTCGGGCGCGGTTCGGAGCACGTAATCGGCCAGCAGCACACCGGTTTCGTCGCCGCGCAGCATCCGCCAACCCCCGGGGCCGGGCACGCCGATCGCGCAGCGGTCGGCGTCGGGATCCAGGGCGATGGCCAGATCCGCGTTCACCCGCCGCGCCAGCGCGAGCAGCTTGTCGGAGGCGCCGGGCTCCTCCGGATTCGGGAACGCGACGGTCGGGAAGTCCGGATCGGGGGCGAACTGATCGATCACGACGTGCACATCGGTGAATCCCGCGGCATGCAGCGCGGTCACCGCGAGCTCACCGCCGACGCCGTGCATGGGGGTCAGTGCGATGCGAAGACCCTTGCGCGGCAAGGACTCCCGGGCGTCGGCGACCGGCCCGCCGATCACCTGCGGTAGCGAGGCCACCCGGGCCAGATAGCGCCGCACGAGCTCCTCGCCCATCTCGCTCACCGACGCGCCGGCGGGCAGTCCCAGGACTGTCGGATCGGGCGCGGTGGGCAGCGGATCGGCGCGCGAAATCGGTTCGGCCGCGGCCTCGATGCACTGCTCGATCTCGGCGTCGGCGGGCGGGATCAGCTGTGAGCCACCGTCGAGATAGACCTTGTAGCCGTTGTCGTTCGGCGGATTGTGTGAGGCCGTGATCTGCACCCCGGCCACCGCGCCGAGCTCGCGCACGGCGAAGGCCACCACCGGCGTCGGCAGTGGACGCGGCAGTGCCAGCACCGAAAAGCCAGCCGCGGCAAAGACTTCCGCGGTGGCCACGCCGAATTCGGCCGAGCCGTGCCGGGCGTCGCGGCCCACGATCACCAATCCGCCACCCAGACAACGCATCCGCAGCCATTCGGCCAGACCGGCGGTCGCGCGGATGACCGTGGTGACGTTCATCCCGTCGGGACCGTCCTGCAGCGGACCCCGCAGGCCCGCGGTTCCGAAACGCAGCATCCGCCCGGCCCTACAGCCGTTCCAGCACGCCGCGCAGCAGCTTGCCCAGACGCGGTGCGGCGGCATGCCCCTCGGCGAGCACCTCGGCATGCGACAGATGTGCGCCCGTCACGCCCGCGGCGAGATTGGTGACCAGGGAGATGCCCAGCACGCGCGCCCCGGCCGCGCGGCAGGCGATGGCCTCGAGCACGGTCGACATGCCGACCAGATCCGCGCCCATCGTGGCGAGCATGCCGATCTCGGCGGGTGTTTCGTACTGGGGTCCGGTCAGGCCCGCGTAGACGCCCTCGGACAGGTCCGGGTCGACATCCTGTGCGAGCTTGCGCAATTCGGGATCCCAGGCGTCGACCAGATCGACGAAGGTGGCGCCCGTCAGTGGGGTGCGAGCGGTCAGATTGATGTGGTCGCTGATCAGGACCGGTTCGCCGACCCGCAGCCCCGAGCGGATGCCGCCCGCGGCGTTGGTCAGCAACACGGTTTCCGCGCCGGCCGCGATGGCCGCCCGCACGCCGTGCACGACCTGCGCGGGCTCGTAGCCCTCATAGAGATGCTGACGGCCCATCATCAACAGCACCGGTGCGTCGTTGACCCGCACCGAATGCACCGTGCCCTGATGACCCTGCGCCGTCGGCGCGCCGAAGCCGGGCAGTTCGGCCATCGGGACCGATGCCGTCGGCGTGCCGATCTCGGCGGCCGCCTCCTGCCAGCCCGATCCGAGCACCACCGCGATCCGGTGGTGCGACACTCCCGTATGTTCGGCGATCGCCTCGGCGGCCTGTTCGGCAAGCATGGCGATCACGATAGTCGCGCGAGATCGGCGTCGCGTGCCGCAGGTATTCGCGGCAGCGCGACGCGGCGGCGGGTATCCGGGCAGTATGGGGCCGTGCGTGAACTCGTCGTGCTCGGAACAGCGAGCCAGGTGCCGACTCGCCAGCGCAATCACAACGGCTATCTGCTGCGCTGGGACAACGAGGGGCTGCTGTTCGACCCGGGTGAGGGCACGCAGCGGCAGATGCAGTTCGCGGGCGTGTCGGCCACCGGGATCACGCGAATCCTCGTGACGCACTTCCACGGTGATCACTGTCTGGGGCTGCCGGGGGTGCTGGCGCGGCTGAATCTGGACCAGGTGCCGCATCCGGTGGATATCTGCTATCCGGGTTCGGGGCAGGAGTACTTCGAGCGGCTGCGCGATGTGGTGCCGCGGTTCCCGGGACTGCGGGAGCGTCCGATCGCCGCCGCGGGGCCGATCGCGTTGGCGGATGCGCCGTTCACCGTCGAGGCCGTGCCGCTGTCGCATCGCATCGACACCTTCGGTTATCGGCTCGTGGAACCGGACGGTCGCCGGATGCTGCCGGATCGCCTGGCCGAACGAGGGATCGCCGGACCGGATATCGGGCGATTACAGCGCGAGGGTTCGCTGCGGCTGCCCAACGGGCGCACGGTGACCGTCGAGGAGGTCTCCGCGGTGCGGCGCGGGCAGCGGTTCGCCTTCGTGATGGACACCCGAATGTGTTCGGGCGTCGAGGAATTGGCGCGCGACGCCGATATGCTCGTCATCGAGGCGACCTTCCTCGATCCCGACGCCGCTCTCGCGCACGAGTTCGGTCATCTGACCGCCGCGGAGGCCGCGCGGGCGGCCGCTGCCGCCGGGGTGCGCACGCTGGTGCTCACCCACTTCTCCCAGCGCTACGGCGATCTGGACGGTCATCGCATCGAGGCGAGCAAGTACTTCGACGGCCACCTCGTGGTGGCCGAGGATCTGCAGCGCGTACCGGTCCCGACTCGCCGGTAACTTCGACATATATCCTCAGCGCATGCCGTATTTGGAACGTGACGGGGACGTGTTCGTGCTCTATCTGGGCAACGAAGGGCAAACCGATAACGAGAACCGCTTCCACCCGGATTGGATCGACGCCTTCCACGGGCTGCTCGACCAGGTCGAGGCCTCCGAAGGCCCCGCGGCTCTGGTCACCGTGGCGACGGGCAAGTTCTACAGCAACGGTCTGGACACCGACTGGCTGTTCGCGAACTTCGACCGCAACTGCTGGTATCTGGATCGGGTGCATTCGCTCTACACCCGGCTGCTGACCTTCCCGATGCCGACGGTCGCCGCCGTCAACGGGCACGCCTTCGGCGCGGGCGCGATGCTGGCAACCTCGCACGACTTCCGCGTGATGCGCGCCGACCGCGGTTTCTGGTGCCTGCCCGAGGTGCATCTGGGCATGCCGTTCACGGTCGCGATGAACGCGTTGGTTACCGAGCGGCTCACCAATCAGGTGGCGGTGGAGGCCATGACCACCGGCCGTCGCTACGCCGCCGACGACGCCATCGCGGCCGGAATCGTCGATGACAAGGCCGAGGCGGATCAGGTGCTCGCGGCGGCGATCGCGCGCGCGGCCGCCCTGACCGGAAACCGCAAGCCGAATCTGCCGGTGATCAAGCGGGCCCTGCACGGGCGCGCCCTGGCGGGTCTCGCGGTCGAAACCACGCCGGAGAACCTGAAGTTCGCGCCCTGATAACCCGATAGGCGGCGCGGCGGCCGCAGTGCAACACTGTGTGCCATGCCACGCAGCGGCGATGATCGGATATCGGAACAGTCGGATGCGCGGGCGGATGTCGTTGCGCCCGCGGACACCGCGGTGGTCGCTGCCGTCGACGCCGTCATCGGCAGGGCCACCGGCGAACTGATCGCGCTGTCGCATGCCATCCACGCCGAGCCCGAATTGGCCTTCGCCGAAACTCGCAGCGTGGCAAAGACTCTCGCGCCACTACGGGCCCGGGGCTTCGAAATCCAAGCGCCCGTGGCCGATCTGGACACCGCCTTCGTCGCGAGTTACGGCAGCGGCGAGCTGGTGGTGGGAATCTGCGCGGAGTACGACGCGTTACCCGAGATCGGGCATGCCTGTGGGCACAACATCATCGCCGCCTCGGCGGTGGGCGCCGCTCTGGGCCTGGCCGAGGTGGCCGATGTGTGCGGAATCACGATCAAGGTTTTCGGCACGCCGGCCGAGGAGAGCGGCGGCGGCAAGGTGCTGATGCTCGAGCGCGGCGTGTTCGACGGCGTGGCGATGGCGATGATGGTTCATCCGGGTCCCCACGACATCGTCCGCGCCCGCTCGCTCGCCCTGGCCGATCTGTCGATCGCCTACCGTGGCCGCGAGGCACATGCCAGCGCCGCACCCGAGCAGGGCCGCAACGCCGGGGACGCGATGACCGTCGCGCAAGTTGCTCTTGGATTGCTGCGCCAACATCTCCGCCCCGGACAGCAACTGCACGGTATAGTCGCCTCGGGCGGCACAGCCCCCAATATCGTGCCCGGACATGCGGAACTGCTGTATTACCTACGCGCAGGCGACTCCGCATCCCTCGACGACCTGATGCGACGGGCATCGGCCTGTTTCGAGGCGGGTGCGCTGGCGACCGGATGCACCCACGAAATCCGGACGCTTGCGCCCACATATACCGAGCTCACGCCCGATCCGGGACTACTGTGGGCTTATCGCGAGCAGATCGTCGGAATGGGCCGTGTGCCGCTCGCGCCGGAATTGGAAGCGGTGCGGCCGCTCGGGAGCACCGATATGGGCAATGTCACCAATGTGATTCCGGGCATCCATCCGGTTATCGGTATCGATGCCGGGGGTGCGGTGACGCATCAGCCGGATTTCGCGGCGGCGTGCGTGACGTCGTCGGCGGATCTGGCCGTGACCGATGGTGCTACGGCTTTGGCGCGTACCGCGATACAGATAGCGGGCGATGAATTCCACAGGGCCAGGTTGTTGGAGCGGAGCATTCAGCGACAGGAGCAGGAGGAGATTCGGTGAGCACAAGCGGGGGTTCCGCCGCGGGCGTGGCGGACCCAGAGGAGGCATCGATCGTCGATACCGGCCGTCAGGTCGTCGACGCGTGGTTGAACGAGCATTCGGAGGATCTGATCGGGTGGCGGCGGCATATCCACGCCAATCCGGAGCTGTCCCGCACCGAATTCGCCACGACCGAATTCCTCGAGAGCTGGCTGGTCAAGGCCGGTCTCGAACCGCAGAAGTTGCCCACCGGAGCCGGCCTCATCTGTGATATCGGGCCCGATGGCCCGCGCATCGGCCTGCGCGCCGATATGGACGCGCTGCCGCTGCAGGAGTACACCGGTCTGCCGTTCGCCTCGGCCGCACCGGGCGTGTCGCACGCCTGCGGGCACGATGCGCATACCGCGGTGCTGCTGGGCACGGCCCTGGCGCTGGCCGAGGTGCCCGAGCTGCCGGTCGGGGTGCGGCTGGTGTTCCAGCACGCCGAGGAGGTCATGCCCGGCGGCGCCATCGATATGGTCGCGGCCGGTGCGATGGAAGGCGTGTCGCGGATGTTCGCGCTGCACTGCGATCCTCGTCTCGAGGTCGGGCGTGTCGGGGTGCGTGTCGGGGCCATCACCTCGGCCGCCGACACCGTCGAGCTGGTGCTGGATTCGCCCGGCGGCCACACCTCGCGGCCGCATCTGACCAGCGATCTGGTCTACGCGATCGGCACGGTCATCACGGGGCTGCCCGGCATGCTGAGCCGGCGCATCGACCCGCGGACCAGCACGGTCATGGTCTGGGGTGCGGTGTCGGCGGGTAAGGCGCCCAACGCGATTCCGCAGACCGGCATGCTGACCGGCACCGTGCGCACCGGCGATCACGCCACCTGGTCGCTGCTCGAGCCGATGGTCCGCGAGATCGTCGACGGGCTGCTCGCGCCGACCGGCGTGCGCTACCAGCTGAACTACAAGCGCGGCGTGCCGCCGGTGGTCAACGAGGACCAGGCCACCCGGATGTTCGAGAACGCCATCCGCACCCTGGGCCCCGACGCGCTCACCGACACCCCGCAGTCCGGCGGCGGCGAGGACTTCTCCTGGTATCTGCAGGAGGTGCCGGGCGCGATGGCGCGCCTCGGCGTGTGGTCGGGCACCGGGCCCCAACTGGATCTGCACCAGCCGACCTTCGATATCGACGAGCGGGCGCTGCGGGTCGGCGTGCGGGTGATGACGAATCTGGTGCTGCAGCCCAGCTGACCTCATGGTCCTTACCGTCGGCCGCGAGGCCGACGGTAAGGAACTACATCGAACCGAAGGTCCCCGGCCCCACGTTGCGGCTGTTGCGGGTGCGCAGGGAATGGGTGTATTCGCCTGGGGCCCCGGCCTTCTCGGCCGCATCGGCGATCACGCCGAGATAGCGCGCGGAGGGTAGGCCGCCCTCGTAGGCGTCCAGGACGTAGAGCCAGGCCAGCACCGGGTCGCTGCCGGTGCCCGGGGTCACGGTGACGCGGAGCCGGATCTTCTTGTGGATGCCGAAGTCCGAGCCCTCCCACCGGTCCAGGCTCATCTCGTCCTCGGGCGAGACGTCGTACAGGACGACGAATACGCGCTCACCGGGTTCCTCGACCACCGTGGCCAACGGGCCCTCCCAGCCGATGTCGTCGCCGGCAAAGGTCAGGCGCCAACCTTCCAGCCAGCCGGTTCCGTACACGGGCGAGTGCGGACAGCGCTTGAGCATCTGCTCGGGATCCATATTGGACCCGTAGGCGGCGTATATCGGCACTCAGCAAGGGTATCGAATAGGTGGGCCATACATCCCCATCCCACCGAGATGGCTTCGTCACCGGGGCGGCCCGGTGTTGCCGGGAGCTGCCCGGCGGGCGCCGGGACTCGTCGGTGATGCGGTCGTTCGCCGCCGGAACAGGACCGATAACGTAAAAGGGGTACCGGAGATCCCGGTTGCACAGCTCTACAGCGGAGGAACATATGACCCGCATTGCGATCATCGGGGGCGGCCCCGCCGGCTACGAAGCGGCGTTGGTGGCGTCCCAGCACGGAGCGACGGTCACGGTGATCGATCGCGACGGCATCGGTGGCGCGTGCGTGCTGTGGGACTGTGTGCCGTCCAAGACCTTCATCGCCTCCACCGGCGTGCGCACCGATCTGCGCCGCGCGCGCGACCTCGGCGTCACGCTGCATCCCGCGCAGGCGAAGGTGCGCCTGTCCGAGGTCAATTCCCGGGTGAAGATGCTGGCGCAGGCGCAATCCTCCGATATCCGTTCCAAGCTGCAGGCCGCCGGGGTCACCATCCTCAACGGCCACGGCAAGCTGATCGACCAGATTCCGGGCCTGGCCACACATCTGGTGCGGGCGACGCTGATCGACGGCGGCGAGCGGGTGCTCGAGGCCGATGTGGTGCTGATCGCCACCGGCGCCAATCCGCGTGTGCTGCCCGGCGCCGAGCCCGATGGTGAGCGAATCCTGAACTGGCGCCAGCTCTATGACCTCAAGGAGCTGCCGGAGACCCTGGTGGTGGTCGGATCCGGTGTCACGGGCGCCGAATTCGTCTCGGCCTATACCGAGATGGGCGTCAAGGTGAAGGTGGTGTCCAGCCGCGACCGCATCATGCCCGGCGAGGACGCCGACGCCGCCCTGGTGCTCGAGGACGCCCTGACCGAGCGCGGTGTGGAACTGGTCAAGCAGGCCCGCGCCGATGCGGTCGAGCGCACGGCCGATGGCGGCATCGTGGTGCGGCTGTCCGACGGCCGCGAGGTGACCGGCTCACATGTGCTGATGACGGTCGGCTCGACGCCCAACACCCAGGATCTCGGCCTGGAGCGCATCGGGATCCAGCTCGACAAGAGCGGTTATCTGCGCGTCGACCGCGTATCGCGGACCCCCGTGCCGGGCATCTACGCGGCCGGTGACTGTACCGGCGTGCTGCCGCTGGCCTCGGTGGCCGCCATGCAGGGCCGCATCGCGATGTATCACGCGCTGGGTGAGGGCGTGGTGCCGATTCGTCTCAAGACCGTCGCGTCGGCGGTGTTCACCCGGCCCGAGATCGCGACCGTCGGTGTGAGTCAGACCTCCATCGATAACGGCGAGGTGCCCGCGCGCACGGTCATGCTGCCGCTGAACACCAATCCGCGGGCCAAGATGTCTGGCCTGCGCCGCGGCTTCGTGAAGATCTTCTGCCGCCCCGCCACCGGTGTGGTGATCGGCGGCGTCGTGGTCGCGCCCATCGCGTCGGAGTTGATCCTGCCGATCGCGATGGCGGTGCAGAACAATCTGACGGTCAACGATCTCGCACAGACGTTTTCGGTGTACCCGTCGCTGTCCGGTTCGATCACCGAGGCGGCCCGGCAGCTGATGCGCCACGACGACCTGGGCTGATGCCGCCCAGGGTATTGGGGGCTTGACCGTACGAGTACCTCTGTGACAGTTGCTATTTACGTCCGTGTTGCCTGAATGTTGTTCGTATGGTTCACTTCCCGCAGAGATGCGTGTGATGGTCGGGTTGTAGATTTCACGTGTGCGGGGGCTGCGTCATTCCCTTGCCGGAAATCCGCGAACGGCCTTCAGGGCCGCGAGCAGGGTGGCGACCGGCATCCGATGAGGACAACAGGGAGAGCGACCGATCTCGGTTTCCGAGATGACGGCCGCACTCGGGAAAGGGATTGACGAAAAGTGAAACATCGTAAGCCTAATCGGGTGCAGCGAGCGATGGCCACGACATCGTTGCCTCTGGCCACAGCAGCCGCCTTCGCGACCATTCTGTCCGGACCGGCCAACGCGGCTCCCGGAGATCAGGCACCGGTTCCCACCACTCCGGCATCGCCTCAGGACAACGCGGCCCCGCAGGATCAGAACGCCCCGCAGCAGAACAGCCCGCAGCAGAACAACCAGCCGGGCAATCCGCCGCAGAACACTCAGCCGGGTAATCCGCAGCAGCAGGGCAACTCTCAGCAGGGCAATGCCCCGCAGAGCAACCCGCAGCAGGGCGGCAATTGCACGCCCACTCCGAGTGCTCCGTGCACGCCACCGGCGCCGGGACAGCAGACCGCCCCGCAGCAGCCGGGCGTGACGACCCCGCAGCAGCCGGGTGTCACGACCCCGCAGCAGCCGGGCGTGACCACGCCGCAGCAGCCGGGTACCACCAACCCGAACGGCCCGCAGATGGCCGGTCCGCAGCAGCCGGGTGTCACCAACCCGCGTGTCGCGCCGCTGCCGGTGCCGGGTCAACCCAATCCGGGCACCGCGCCGCAGGCGATGCCGGATCAGAATAATCCGGGTGCGCAGCAGGATCTGAAGCCGGGTCAGCAGCCGCAGGACCAGAGCATGGTGACGCCCACCCGGCCGCAGCAGCCGCAGCAACAGGGCGGCGGCAACAGCGACAACCTGACCGGCAACCAGGGCACTCAGCAACAGCAGCAGCGGTGGAACTCGCCGAGCCTGCAGCAGGCCCCCGCCGCGCCGGTCGTCGCGATGACCGGTCCGCATACCGAGGTCGGCGCCAACCTCGACGGCGGTGCGGTGCTGCCGGGCTTCGTGGCCAACACCCACCACTTCAGCAACCTCGACGGCTACGTCGGCACCATCGGCTACAACACGCCGACCGGTTCGGGTGACGCCGGTGCGGCGCTGGAGTTCGTGGAGCCCAACAAGATCAAGCTCACCTACTACACGCACGCCACCGACCGCGAGGATTCGAAGTCGGAGGCCTATATCGACACCACCCAGGCCAATGCGGCCAAGGCGGCCGTCGAGGGCTGGATCCGGCAGCAGCCCGGTGGGGCCGCGGCGCTGGATGCGGCCGCCCGAATTGGTAGGCTTCCGGAGGGCGAGATCGCACCGGCGACGGTGAATGTCGCTGGCGTCAACACTCAGTGGGGTGGAGACGTTCAGTACTGACACAGGCTGAGCAGTAACGCGTGGGGCGGTCGCTGACCGCCCCACGCGTGTGTCATGGGGAAGGACGGGTGATGGGCTCCGCGGACGAGGCGAAGCGTGACGAATCCGAGCGGCCGGATCCGGAGGTACAGGATCAGGCCGGGTCGGCATTCGGGCCGCCCGTGTCCGAATTCGGCCCGCCGGTAACGGGTTTCGGGCCGCCGCTGAACGATTTCGGCCCGCCGACGAGCGCGGGTCCGGTCGGATGGACGCCGGCGGACGCCCCGGAGCGTCCGACTCTCGGCTGGCAACCCGCCGATGCGCCGCCCGCGCCGCAGCCGCCGGCGCCGCAGCCGCCGCAGTATCGGGCGCCGGATTCGAGCACGCCCCTGCCGCCGTCGCCCGCTCCCGAGCAGCGACGTCCCCCCGGCCGCCCGTCCGATACCGCGGCCGAGGATCGCATCCCGGAGTCGGAGGCCTGGTGGCAGTCCACGCAGTCGGGCTATCCACCCACCCCGCCCAAGCAGAGCCAGGCCGCGGCGCGACCGTCGACCGGCTCGGGATCGACCGGATCCCTGTGGGACGACGACGAATTGGCGCGGAAGCTGGTCGCCTCCCGTCCCACTCCGGCCGAGCCGGAGGCCCCGGAACGGGCCGAGCGCGGCCGCGGGCCGATCATCATCGGCGCGGTCGCCGCGCTCGCGGTGATCGTCGCGGTGGTGCTGGTGATCGTCTTCGTCAGCCGGGGGCACGGTAAGGACGAGACCGTCGTACAGGGCCCGCCCGCATCCAACACCGCGACCTCGGCGATGAACTGCCCGGCCGGCAGTACGGGGAACGTCACCACCGGTAATGGTGTGGGCGATACCGACAGCGGGGCCGGGGCGATTCTCGGCTTCCAACACGCCTTCTACGTCGATCGCAACGGTGCGAAGGTGCGGACCTTCGTCGCACCGGATACCGATCGCGTCCCGGCGGCCGACGACATCCAGCACGCGATCGATGCGAACATCCCGCAGGGCACCCGCTTCTGCCTGCGCATCGAACAGCTGGCATCGGATCGGTACACCACCGAGCTGACCGAGTTCCGCCCCGACGGCGGCAAGACGCTGTACCGGCAGCTGGTGACCACGGTGAATCAGGGCGGGAAGAACCTGGTCTGGGGCATCGTCAGCATTTGATCTGTCTCAGATTCTGGGATATTGATTTCAGATTCTGGTGAGGCTATGCGACATTGGGCTTATCACCCGGCCTTCGGAGGTGCCCCATGTCGCCGATCCATCCACCGCTGTCCCGTCGCCTGGACGGCCTGCGCAGCTCGGCGATTCGCGACCTGCTGAAGCTGACCGCGCGACCGGACATCATCGGCCTGGCGGGCGGGCTGCCCGATGAACAGCTCATGCCGCGCGACCGGATCGCGCTGGCCGCCGAATCGGCGCTGGCCGATCGCGCCCGCCTGCAGTACACCGAATCGGCGGGCTGGCGGCCGCTGCGCGAGGTACTGGCGGCGCGCGAATCGGCGCGGCTCGGTCGCGCGGTGCCGCTCGAGGAAGTCTTCGTCACCCACGGCTCACAGCAGGCGCTGTCGCTGCTGGCCGAGGTGCTCCTGGATCCGGGCGCGCTGGTGGTGGTCGAGGATCCGGCGTATGTCGGTGCGCTGCAGGTGTTCCGGGCCGCGCAGGCGCGCATCGTGGCGGTTCCGCTGGACGGCGAGGGCATGCGGATCGATGCGCTCACCGAACTGCTCGCGCGCGGTGAACGCCCCGCCGTGGTCCATACCGTCAGCAACTTCCACAATCCGCGCGGGGTGACCCTGAGTCCGGCCCGCCGCCGCGAGCTCGCGAATCTGGCCGAGCGGCACGGCTTCTGGGTGATCGAGGACGATCCCTACGGTGAGCTGTGGTTCGACCGGCCTTCGCCGGAACCCGTCGCGACCTACTCCGCCACCGTGATTCGGCTCTCCAGTGCCTCGAAGATCCTGGCGCCGAGCCTGCGTGCGGGCTGGATGATCGCGCCGGAGGACGTGTGCCGGGCCGTCGAACTGCTGAAGCAGGGCGCCGATCTGTGCGGTTCGGCGCTGACCCAGCAGATCACCGCCGAACTCCTCGCCGATACGGAATGGCTTGCGGCACATGTGGACAAGGTTCGCCGCGCCTACGGTGAGCGGGCGCAGGCCCTGGTCGGTGCGCTGCGCGATCGCCTCGGTGATCGGATCGTGAGCACCGAGGCCGCCGGCGGGATGTTCGTCTGGGTCGACTTCCTCGACGGCACCGATACCGCGGACCTGTTGCCTCGGGCCATCGACCACGGCGTGGCCTACGTCCCGGGCTCCGCCTTCGCGGTGTCCGGTGCGTACACCGATTCGATGCGCCTGTGCTTCACCACGTCCGAGGCCGCGACGCTGCACGAGGCGGTCGAACGTCTGGCGTGTGCCTACTGGTCCACCCAGTCGTAGGTGCGCTCGACGGCCTTGTTCCACTCGGTGTAGAGCTGTTCGCGCTCCGGCTCCGACATCGTCGGCTGCCAGGTCTTGTCCTCGGCCCAGTTGGCGCGGATCTCGTCGGTGCCCGACCAGAAGCCGACGGCCAGGCCCGCGGCATAGGCCGCGCCGAGCGCGGTGGTCTCGGTGACGATCGGCCGGACCACGGGGACGTCGAGGATATCGGACTGGAACTGCATGAGCAGCTCGTTGCTGACCATGCCGCCGTCCACCTTGAGAGTGGTCAGCTCGAGATCCAGCTTCTCCGATTCGGCATCCGCGCGCATCGCATCGGCGACCTCGCGGGTCTGAAATGCGGTGGCCTCCAACACCGCTCGCGCGATATGGCCCTTGTTGACGAAGCGGGTGAGCCCGGCGATCACGCCGCGCGCATCGGGCCGCCAGCGCGGTGCGAACAGACCCGAGAACGCCGGGACGACGTAGGCGCCGCCGTTGTCCTCGACCGAGCGGGCCAGCTCCTCGATCTCGTCGGCGGAGGAGATGATCCCGAGGTTGTCGCGCAGCCATTGCACCAGCGAGCCGGTCACCGCGATCGAGCCCTCCAGGGCGTACACCGCGTCCTGATCGCCGATGCGGTAGCAGACGGTGGTGAGCAGGCCGTGCTTGCTCAGCACCGGTGTGGTGCCGGTGTTGAGCAACATGAAGTTGCCTGTGCCGTAGGTGTTCTTGGCCTCGCCGGGCTTCAGGCAGGCCTGGCCGAAGGTGGCGGCCTGCTGATCGCCGAGGATGCCCGC
This sequence comes from Nocardia sp. NPDC051570, assembly GCF_044454005.1. Classification (NCBI taxonomy): domain Bacteria; kingdom Bacillati; phylum Actinomycetota; class Actinomycetes; order Mycobacteriales; family Nocardiaceae; genus Nocardia; species Nocardia sp. NPDC051570. The sequence continues at coordinate 560,651 of NZ_JBITDI010000003.1, forward strand.
GACCGGCACCCCGGCCAGCGGTCCCGACGAGACCTCCGCGTACACCTCCGAGGAGCTGCGGATCTGCGGCAATACCGATGCGGGAATGCCGAATTCGTCGCAGATCCGCGAATCCCACTGCAGCGTACGCAGATCCATCAGCATCGTGCGCGAGGCGTTGGTGACGTCGGTGATGTGCTCGCCGGTCAGATTCCACAGGATCCAGCTGTCGATGGTCCCGAAGCACAGCTCACCCGCCTCGGCGCGCTCGCGCGCACCGTCGACGTTGTCCAGGATCCAGCGCAGCTTGGGTCCGGCGAAGTAAGTGCTCAGGGGCAGTCCGGTGCGTTCGGCGTAGCGGTTGGGACCCTCCGACCCGGCCAGCTTCCGGCACAGCTCGGCGGTCCGGGTGTCCTGCCAGACGATGGCGTTGTACACCGGTGTGCCGGTCGCGCGATCCCACACCACCGTCGTCTCGCGCTGATTGGTGACCCCGACCGCGGCGATATCCTCGGTGGTCAGCCCGTTCTGCTCGAGGACCTCCTCGATCACCGATTCGGTATTGCGCCAAATGGTTTCGGGATCGTGCTCGACCCAGCCGCGGCGCGGGAACAGCTGCTCGTGCTCGCGCTGGGCGACGCCGACGACGCGGCCGGAATGGTCGAAGACGATGCACCGGCTCGAGGTCGTGCCCTGATCGATGGCGGCCACATAGCGTCGCATTCGTGCAGGTTACTAAACGGCACCGGTGCGGCGCACGACATCGCCGCCCAGATTCGCGTGGACTAGTGTCGGTCTCGATTACTCTCGGGTAACGGGCGGTGGCGACGGTATCGCCCGGCCCGTACCCGAGCAGTCAGGACGGGAGCTTTCACCGACGAGGCGGGGTTCGCGCCGCAGGTAGCGGGCGCCGCGGAGGAGTGAGGCGATGACGAAGACATCGGAACCGCGAGCGCAGTCCTCCGGCGACCTGGGCCCCGAGCAGCGTGCGGCGGCGTGGGAACGGCTGGGTAAGGACCACTTCGACGTGGTGGTGATCGGCGGCGGCGTGGTCGGGGCCGGGATCGCGCTGGACGCGGCCACCCGCGGGCTGGAGGTAGCCCTGGTGGAGGCGCGCGACCTCGCCTCGGGCACATCGAGCCGATCGTCGAAGATGTTCCACGGCGGCCTGCGTTACCTCGAGCAGCTGGAGTTCGGGCTGGTGCAGGAGGCGCTGCGCGAGCGCGAGCTGAGCCTGACCTCGCTGGCGCCGCATCTGGTGCAGCCGTTGCGTTTTCTGTACCCGCTGACTCATCGGGCGTGGGAAAGGCCTTATGTCGCAGCGGGTTTGTTCCTCTACGACACCATGGGCGGTAAGAAATCCGTTCCGGGACAGCATCATCTGACGCGCTCGGGAGCGCTGCGGCTGTTTCCGGGGCTGCGCCGCGACGCCCTGATCGGCGGACTCACCTACTACGACACCGTCGTCGACGATGCTCGGCACACCATGACCCTGGCGCGCACCGCGGCTCACTATGGTGCGGTGGTGCGCACCTCGACCCAGGTCGTCGGATTCCTGCGCGAGGCCGACCGGGTGGTCGGGGTGAAGGTGCGCGACAGCGAGGACGGCCGCACCACCGAGGTGCGTGGTCATGCGGTGATCAATGCGACCGGCGTGTGGACCGACGAGATCCAGGCGCTGTCGCAGCTGCGCGGCCGCTTCCACGTGCGGGCCTCCAAGGGCGTGCATATCGTGGTGCCGCGCGACCGCATCGCCAGCGATACCGGTCTGATCCTGCGCACGGCGACCTCGGTGCTGTTCGTCATCCCGTGGAAGAGCAACAACCACTGGCTGATCGGCACCACCGACACCGACTGGAATCTCGATCTCGCCCATCCCGCGGCGACCAAGGCCGATATCGACTATCTGCTCGACCAGGTGAACCGGGTGCTGGTCACCCCGCTCACCCACGACGATATCCAGGGTGTGTACGCGGGCCTGCGGCCGCTGCTGGCGGGGGAGAGCGACGAGACGTCGAAGCTGTCGCGCGAACATGCCGTCGCGCGGATCGCACCGGGCCTGGTGGCCATCGCGGGCGGTAAGTACACCACCTATCGGGTGATGGCCTATGACGCGGTCGATGCCGCCGCGCCCGATATTCCGCAGCGGGTATCGCCGTCGATCACCGAGAAGGTGCCGCTGCTGGGCGCCGACGGCTACTTCGCGCTGCTCAACCAGACCCAACATCTGGCGCAGACCTACGGCGTGCACCCGTACCGGATCGAGCATCTGCTCAATCGCTACGGTTCGATGGTGACCGACGTGCTCGATCTGGCCGCGGGCAAACCCGATCTGCTGGAACCGATTACGGATGCGCCGAGCTATCTGAAGGCGGAGGCGGTCTACGCCGCGGTGGCCGAGGGCGCGCTGCATCTCGACGACATCCTGGCCCGGCGCACCCGCATCTCCATCGAGTACTCCCATCGCGGGGTCGCCTGCGCCGAGGAGGTCGCGCGCCTGGTGGCGCCGGTGCTCGGCTGGAAGGAGGCGGAGATCAAGCGTGAGGTGGACACCTACAACGCCCGCGTCGACGCCGAGATTCGCTCGCAGACCCAGCCGGACGATATCTCGGCCGACGCCCTGCGCGCGGCCGCCCCGGAGCCGCGCCCGGAGATCCTCGAACCGGTGCCGATCGAACGCTGAGCGCCGCGGTCGGTGTCAGCGCGGAGCGACGACCGCGGTGGGTTGCACGCTCTGCGGGGACGGCCCGGCCGGATTCTGATGCAGCAGCAGATACGCGAAGACCAGGGTGGCCGCGATCGAGGCGACCGCGATGAACACCTGAACGGCAATGTCGAAGGTGCGGCGCCGAGCCGTCATCACCGTCGTCATCTGCCTGCTCCTAGGTCGTTCACCGGGGTCGTCGACGGATGTGTCGCGATAGGACTACCGAGCGTTAGCAATTGAGCGGCAAATTACACCGGCAGAACTCGTCGACCGCGATGACGCGCCGGATTCAGTCGGGCACGGGTTGGCAACGAGGGCAGAAGTAGATCCCGCGCTCGGCGCGCTCGACCTCGTCGTCGGCGAGCAGATGGACGACCATGCCGTGGCCGCAGCGGCGGCAGGGCTGACGCTGACGGCCGTAGGCCAGGGCGCGCCACGGCGGATGCCGCGCGGCCTTGGTGAGGACCGCGTGGGCCTCATCGACGAGACCCGCGAGATCGGCGACGCGCCCGACCGGAGTCGCCGGATGCACGCGCCGCAGAAAGCAGATCTCGCTGCGGTAGATATTGCCGATACCGGCCAGATTCCGCTGATCGAGCAGCGCCAGCCCGATCGGACGATCGGGTCGCTCGCGCAGCCGCCGCACGGCCTCGTCCGGATCCCAGTTCGGTCCGAGCAGATCGGGTCCGAGGTGTTCGATCGCGGTGTGCTCGTCGTCGCGGCGCAGGACCTCCACCAGGCCCAGGGAAAACCCCACGGCCTCGGCCTCTTCGGTGGCCAGGACGAGCCGCGCGGTGAAGGCGGGTTTGGTCCATTTCTGGCCGGGTCGATAGACCCGCCACACACCTTCCATCTTCAGATGCGTGTGAATGCTCACGGCCGCGGTGCGTACGAACAGATGTTTCCCATAGCTGCCCACGCTCTCCACCACCTGCCCGCGCAGATCCAGCGTGGCATAGCGGGGCACGCGAAAGTCGCTGCGGGTCAGGGCCTTTCCGTCGAGTGCGCCACGCAGGCGGGCCGCCGCGAGGAAGACGGTGTCACCCTCGGGCACGACGGCCTGCCGGTGTCACGGCTTGCTCCGCAGGCGGAACCCGCGCGGGGTCGGGGCGAAACCGGCCTCGGCGAGGAAGGTGGCGAAGGTGTTGCCGTGGACGGATTCTCCGTCGACGCGGTCGATGACCAGGGAGTCGACGCGGCGGGTGTGGACCAGGGCGGCCAGGGCGGCCGCGGCCCGGGTGCGGGCCTCGGCGTCCTCGGTGAAGGTGAGCAGGGTTTTGCCGCCGCGTTCCAGATACAGGGTGAGCTCCCCGTCGACGAGGACCGCCAGGGCGCCCGCCTTGCGGCCCGGCCGGTGCCCCTCGGCGGCGGCCTTGGGCCAGGGCAGGGCCGCGCCGTATGGGTTGGCCGGATCGCAGGCCGCGAGCGCGAGCGCGTGCGGCGGTGTCTTTTCGGGGCGTTCGGTGTCGTAGGAGCGCAGCCGGTCCACCACATCGGTGGTGGAGAACTGCGCGCCGCCCAGCGAATCCACGAAGTACCCGCGCCGACAGCGCCCGCGATCCTCGAACTCGGTGAGCACCCGGTACATCAGCGCGAATCCGCCCGGCACGCCCTCGCTCTGGACCGCCCCGCGGGTGAGCACCCCATACCGGTCCAGCAGCACATCGGCCGTGGCATGCGCCCGAATCGTATTGTCCGCCACCCGTTCCGGCAGCAGTGACCAGCGCCCCGCCACCGTCGGCGGCCCACCCCGCGTCGGCATGGTCGCCCGCGGCAGATAGACCCGCCCGCGCGGCGTCCGCCGTGGCGTGCGATGTGCGGGAGTGCTCCGAGCGGCCCCCGACAGCAGCGCCCGCACGGGAGCGAAGGTGTCCCCGGAGACATGACCCGCCCACACCAACTCCCACAGCGCACCCGCCACCGCCGCATCATCGAGCAACCCCGTGGCATCCGACAGTTGCCGGAAGAAGTAGGCCCCACCCATGGTCGGCACCACGTGCACTCGACCGCGGTCGGTGACAGTGGTGTTCGCCGCTCCTTGTCGCGAATCATCCTGTGGCCCGGACGTTTTCGCTTGCACACTGGTTTGCCTTGTCGCCCCGGGCAATTCGGGGGTAGACCGCGAATCCTGCGGGATCAGCGTTGCGCCGAGGGCGAGCAGCAGTCGGGTCTGGATTTCGGTGAGGTCGATATCGTCCGGCGGCGGCAGAGTGAGGCCGATCTGATCGGCGGGGTGCAGGGCTATCCAGCCGTCCTTGGCGGTGATCGAGCCGTGGCCGGACCAGACGACCTCGCCGGTGGCCATGAGTTCGTCGAGCATGGCGGGGGAGTAGTCGCGGACGCGGGCGGGGAGTACCAGCGATTCCCAGGCCGAGGCTGGGATCGGTACGCCCGCAAGCTGTTCCACGACCGCGGCCACCCCGTCCACGCCGCGCAGCTCGCCGGTGTCGACATGCTGCCAGGCGGGCAGGAAACGGGCCAGGGCCGCGGTGGGGACGGGCTCGACCTCCTTGCGCGCCGCGGCCAGCGAACGGCGGCGCAGGCGGCGCAGGATCTCGCTGTCGCACCATTCGGCGCCCGCCGCGCCAGGCGTGAATTCGCCCTCTACGACGCGCTTTTCGGCGGCCAGGCGGTGTAGTGCGGTGGCGGCCACGGCCGTGCCGATCCCGAACCGCCGGGCCACCGCGTCGAGGGTGAACGGGCCGTGGGTGCGGGCGTAACGGCCGACCAGATCGCCCAGCGGATCGGCCACGGGTTCGATGAATGCCGCCGGCGTGCCGATCGGCAGTGGCACCCCGAGCGCGTCGCGCAGCCGCGCGGCATCCTCCACGGCCACCCACCAGCGCGCACCGGCGAACGAAACATCCAGGGCGCGACGGGATTTCGACAGTTCCTCGAACCAGGGCCCCGGATCGCCGGTGCAACGCAGCGCGGCCTCGGCCGGGGTGAGCGGACCGAGCAGCCGCAGCAGATCGGCCAGCCCTTCCAGATCGCGGGCCAGCCGTTCTGGGGTGAGCCGCTGCACTTCGCGCTCGGTCTGCTCGAGGACTGCCGCATCGAGCAGTTCCCGCAGCTCCACCCGGCCGAGCAATTCGGCCAGCAGGCCGGAATCCAGCGATAGCGCGGCCGCGCGGCGCTCGGCCAGCGGGCTGTCGCCCTCGTACATGAACTGCCCGATGTAGTCGAACAGCAGCGCGTTCGCGAACGGGGAGGGCGTGGCCGTCTCGACGGCCACCAGCCGCAGCCTGCGCCGCGCGACATCGCCCAGCAGCCCCCGCAACGCGGGCAGATCGTAGACATCCTGCAGACATTCCCGCACGGTCTCGAGCAGGATCGGAAAGTCGGGGAACTTCCGTGCGACATCGAGCAATTGGGCCGCCCGCTGCCGCTGCTGCCACAGCGGCGCCCGCCGGCCCGGATCGCGTCGCGGCAGCAGCAGGGCCCGGGCCGCACATTCGCGGAACCGCGAGGCGAACAGTGCCGAGGCGCCGACCTGTTCGGTCACGACGTCGTCGATCTCCTCGGCGTCGAAGACGAAAAGCTCGGCTCCCGGCGGATCGTCGGTGGTATCGGGCAGCCGGACCACGATGCCGTCGTCCGCGGCGGTTGGGGCGGCGTCCACCCCGAACCGTTCGCGCAGCCGTGCCCCGACCGCGAGCGCCCACGGCGCGTGCACGGGCAGCCCGTACGGCGAATGCAGCACCAGCCGCCAGTCGCCGAGCTCATCGCGGAACCGCTCCACCAGCAGCGTCCGATCGGTCGGCAGCTGGCCGGTGGCCTGCTGTTGATCCCGCAGCAGCGCGACCAGATTCGCCGTCGCGAAATCGTCCAGCCCGGCCGCGTGGACGAGCCGTTCGAGCTCGCCGAGCCGAGCGGTCGCCGAGCCCTCCACCGCGTGGCCCGCCGTGCGGACGAATTCGCCCAGGGCCGCGCCCAATTCGGCCGGACGGCCCAGGGAATCGCCGTGCCAGAACGGCAGCCGGCCGGGGAGGCCGAAGGCGGGGGAGACGAGCACCCGATCGTGAGTGATCTCCTCGATGCGCCAGCTGGTGGCACCGAGGGCGAAGACGTCGCCGACCCGGGACTCGTAGACCATCTCCTCGTCGAGTTCGCCGACGCGCGAGGCCTTTTCGCCGACCATGAACACCGGGAACAGACCGCGATCGGGTATCGCGCCGCCGGAGGTGACGGCCAGCCGTTGCGCGCCCGGGCGGCCGGTCAGGGTGCCCGCGTCGCGATCCCAGACCACTCGCGGGCGCAGTTCGGCGAATTCGTCGGACGGATAGCGGCCCGCGAGCAGATCCAGTACCGACTCGTAGGCCGAACGCGGCAGCGTGGCATAGCTTCCGGTGCCGCGCACGGTATCGAACCAGGCGTCCACGTCGACGGGTTCGAGCGCGCAGGCCGCGACGGTCTGCTGGGCGAGGATATCCAGTGGATGCGCCGGGATGCTCAGCCGCTCGATCTGCCCGGCCGTCATCCGCATCGACGCCACCGCGCAGTGGATGACATCGGTGCGATGTTTGGGGAAGATCACCCCGCGCGAGATCTCGCCCACCTGATGTCCGGCCCGCCCGACCCGCTGCAGGCCGCTGGCCACCGATGGCGGCGCCTCCACCTGGACCACCAGATCGACAGCGCCCATATCGATTCCGAGTTCCAGGCTGCTGGTCGCGACCACACAGCGCAGTCGCCCACTCTTGAGATCGTCCTCGATCAGCGCGCGCTGCTCCTTGCTCACCGAGCCGTGATGGGCGCGGGCGAGCAACTGTTCGGCGCCGTGGGTCACGTCGGTGGACGGGCCGAGCAGGGCGGGCGGGCGGTGCTCGGTCTCGATCGGCTCGCCCAGGCGGGCGGCGTAGGCCTCGTTCAGCCGTGCCGTCAGCCGCTCGGCCAGGCGGCGCGAATTCGCGAAGACGATCGAGGAGCGATGTGCCAGCACCAGATCGATGATCGCGGCGTCCACATGCGGCCAGATCGAGCCGGGTTGATCGTCGGAGTCGCCGGGTTCGGTCATATCGGCGACCGGAACCCGCACCGACAGGTCGAAGGTCTTGGGTGCGGGCGGGGCGACGATGGTGATCGGGGCCGGGCCTACGAGGAATCGACCCACCTCCTCGGGCGGCCGCACCGTCGCCGACAGCCCGATCCGCTGGGCCGGGCGCTCGGTCAGCAGATCCAGACGGGCCAGCGAAAGAGCCAGGTGGGCGCCGCGTTTGGAGCCCGCGATGGCATGCACCTCGTCGACGATCACCGTCCGCACCTCGCTCAGCGTCTCGCGCGCCGCGGAGGTCAGCATGAGGAACAGCGATTCGGGCGTGGTGATGAGGATGTCGGGCGGGGTGCGTTGCATGGATCGCCGCGCGGCCGCGCTGGTATCGCCGGAGCGCACCCCGACGGTGATCTCGGGCGCGGCGAGGCCCAGCCGCTTGGCCGTCTGGGTGACTCCGACCAGCGGGGCTCGCAGATTGCGCTCCACGTCCACGGCCAGCGCCTTGAGCGGGGAGATGTAGAGCACCGAGGTGCGCCGCGGCCCGTCGACCGGTTCCCGGGTGGCCAGCCGATCAATGGCCCACAGAAACGCCGACAGCGTCTTACCCGATCCCGTCGGCGCGACAACCAGCGTGTGGTCACCGGCGGATATGGCCTGCCACGCACCCAATTGAGCGGCCGTCGGCGCGGGAAAGGCACCGTCGAACCACTCCTGTGTCGGGCGAGAGAACCGGTCCATGCGAACAGTCTGCCCGGGGGCCCCGACAAAAACGGTCGGGGCACTGGGGGCGGGGCAGTAGAGCGGGCGCTTGGATGGGACAGTCGGGCGGGGCGATTGGGTGGGCCACTCCGGCGCGGCGATTGCGGGAACGGTATGAATTCGCCAACCTGAAAGGTTTGCGGCGCGGGGGGGGGGGGGGGGGGGGGGGGGGCCCGCCCCCCCCCCACCGTCCAGAACCGGGGGCGGCGCCCCCGCACCCCCGCGCG
>NZ_JBITDI010000003.1:569325-657771 GCF_044454005.1 Nocardia sp. NPDC051570
GCGCGGCGGGGGGTGGGGGGGGGGGGGGGCGCGCCCCCGACGTCATAGCAGCGGGGGGGCCCCCCCCCCACGAGCCTCCGGGCGCCGCAAACCCGCGACGCCGGAGGCGGCGCCAATAACACAGCCTCAGAGCGCCGCAAACCCGCGACGACGAAGTCGGCGCCAAAAGACACAGCGCGCCGTACGCTTCCATCCGTGCAGAAGGTCCTCCGCCTCGACCTAGTCAGTCACGGTATGACCGAAGCGATGCGCAAAGCCCGATTCCCGGTGGATGAGCCGCTGACCGAGGCGGGCCGCCGGGCCGTCGCCGCATTCGGGCGATTACACGCGGCCCGCGTTCTCACCGCACCGGAACGACGGGCCGTAGAAACCGCGGCGCTGCTGGGACTGCTGGGCGATGAGGACGATCGGCTGCGCGACCTGGATGCCGGCGCCTGGCGCGGTGGGGAGTTGATGTCGGTGCCGCAGGACGAGCTCTACGCCTGGCTGACCGATCCGAAGTTCCGCGGCCACGGCGGCGAGGCGGTCGTCGATGTGGTCGAGCGGACCCGGGAATGGCTCGACGATATGGCCACCCAGGGCGTGCCGACCATCGCGGTCACCCATCCGGCGGTGATCCGCTCGGCACTGCTGGTGACCCTCGATGCGCCCTCGAAATCGTTCTGGCGCATCGATATTCCGCCGGTCAGCATCACCCGCCTGCACTATCGCGGGGAATGGACGCTGCACTTCCGGACATAGCCGACCGCACCAGCATGCCCACCGCCTCGGTGATCAGGCGCGCGGACAGCGACGGGTCGACCGCCCGCTGAATACCCAGTCCGAGCCCCGCGCTCAGCATCAGCGTGGCCGCGTCCTCGGCCGGTAGCGGCAGGTTCACCCCGAGATCGCCGGCGAGGGTGCCCAGCTGCGCGGCGACCATGCCCCGGACGAGGCCGAGGCTGGATACCAATTCGGTCTGCAGCGCCGGATCGTCGCGGGCGACGATGGCGAATTCGAATTCCAGCATCGTCCAGCCCACGTCGCCGAGGGTGCGCTCGGCCCAGCCCTCCAGCCGCGCGAGCCGTTCCTCCAGCGTGCCCGCGGGCCGCATCAGCTCGGTCACCTCACCGAACTTGGTCTCGTGGATGAGCGCCAGCACCTCGAGGCAGAGCTGCGATTTGGTGCGGAAGTTGGAGTAGACCGCGCCCTTGGAGTACCCGGCCTCCTCGGCGACCCGTTCCAGGCTGGTCCGGGCATAGCCCTCGGACAGGAACAGCTCGCGTGCGGTGTCGAGCAGTTCCGCGCGGGTGCGGGCCTGACTTTCGGATCGGGTCAGTCGTGCCATGCACGGATTCTATGTACGGCCGGATTTCGGATACCGGCGGTATTCGAACCCTGCTACTGTGCGAAACCATGAGTAACGGCAATGGGGCCATCCGGCGCGGGCTGGCGATCGGCTGCGGCGGCACCGTCGGCGGGGCGTGGATCGTCGCCGCGCTCGCCGGGGTGCGCGATGTGCTGGAGTGGGATCCGCGGCAGGCCGATGTCCTGATCGGCACCTCGGCCGGTGCGGAGCTGGTGACCATGCTCGGCAGCGGGATCGGCGTCGACGAGCTGATCGCGATGCAGCGCGGCACCGTCACCGATCCGGTGCTGCTGCGGCATCTGCGCGACGAGCCGGGCAGATTCCCGCCGTTGCCGCGCCCGCGCCTCGGCGCGCCGCGACAGTCCGTGCGCACGTTCGCCGCCGGCGGCATCCGGACCGGACAGCGGCTGCTCACCGCGGGCAGCGGACTGCTGCCGGAGGGCGGCGGCGATGCGGGCTGGCTGCAGCGGCTGGCCGACGGGGTCGCGCCGGGGCGCGACTGGGTGGCCCACCCCGCGACGTGGCTGGTGGCGATGGACTATGACACCGGCGAGCGGACGGCATTCGGATCGCCGGGCGCGCCCGGCGCGAGTCTCGGTGCGGCGCTGCGGGCCTCATGGGCCGTCCCGGGCTGGTACCCGCCGGTGACGATCGCGGGCCGCCGCTATGTCGACGGCGGTGCGGCCTCCACCGCCTCGGTGGATCTGCTGGCGTCGGCGGGGCTGGACGAGGTGGTGGTGCTCGCACCGATGGCCTCGACGGGACGGTTGCGGGCCGCCGGGCCGGGGCATCTGCTCGAGCGGCAGCTGCGCAATCGGATGAGCGCCCGCCTCGACAGCGAGATCGAGCGGTCGCGCGCCGCCGGAACCAAGGTGCTCCGAATCGACGCCACCGCAGCCGATCTCGCGGTCATGGGCCCGAACTTCATGGATGGCCGTCGCCGTCTGGACACCTTCGAACACAGTCTGCGCAGCACCCGCCGCGCGGTCGAGCAGGGAGCATTCGCGTGAGTATCTTCGGAAATGGTTATCCGGCCATCGATCTGGCGGGCAGTCGCGTATTGATCACCGGTGGCGGCCGCGGTATCGGCCAGGCGACGGCGGAGCTGTTCGCGCGCAAGGGTTCCGAGGTGGTCATCGCCGATGTCGATATCGACGCGGCGCGGGCGGTGGCGGTGGCCCTGAGCGGACGCGCCGTCGAACTCGATGTGCGGGCCCGCGATCAGTGGGACAGGGTCGTCGCGGATCTGGGCCGGGTCGACATCCTGGTCAACAATGCCGGGGTGATGCCCGCGGGCCCGTTCCTGGATGAGCCGGATGTGGTGGGGCACACCACGATCGATGTGAACGTCTGGGGCCTGATCCACGGTATGCGCGCGGTGGCGCCCGCGATGATCGAGCGCGGCCGCGGGCATGTGGTGAACGTCGCCTCTCTCGCGGGCAAGATCCCGGTCCCCGGGCTGGCGGTCTACAACGCGAGCAAGTTTGCCGCCGTGGGCCTTTCGGCGGCGACCCGCCTGGAATTCGCCGATCACGGCGTGAGCGTCAGCTGCGTGCTGCCCTCGGCGGTGCGTACCCGCCTGTCCTCAGGCCTGTCCCTCGGTCACGGCATGCCGACCGTCGACCCCGAGGACGTGGCCGCCGCCATCGTGAAGACCTGCTATACCCGCCGCGCCGAAATCGCCGTCCCCCGCTACCTCACCCCCGTCGACATGGCCCTGGCGGCCACACCCGAACCCGCGCTCCGCTTGTTCCGCCGCCTGCTCGATGGCGACCGAGCCCTCCACCCCTCCGACGAGAAAACCCGCGCCACCTACGAATCCCAGGTCCGAGCCATCAGCGAGCGCCTCGAACCCTGACCTCTTCCTTGTTCCTCGTCCCGGGCGCCCCAGCGCCCGGGACGAGGATCTCGCTCAGCCGAACTGAATCCCCTGGGCCAGAGGCAATTCGGAGGAGTAGTTGATCGTGTTGGTAGCCCGGCGCATATAGGCCTTCCATGAATCGGAGCCGGATTCCCGCCCGCCACCGGTCTGCTTCTCACCGCCGAAAGCACCGCCGATTTCGGCCCCGGAGGTGCCGATGTTGACGTTGGCGATGCCGCAGTCGGAGCCGTCGGCGGCCAGGAAGCGCTCGGCCTCGCGCTGATCGGTGGTGAACACGGCCGACGAGAGGCCTTGCGGCACACCGTTGTGCAGTTCGACGGCGGTGTCGAAATCGGAGTAGGTGAGCACGTAGAGAATGGGTGCGAAGGTCTCCTCGCGGACCACCTCGGTCTGCGCGGGCATCCGCACGATCGCCGGGCGCACATAGAAGGCATCCGGCCCGCCCGCCTCGACTCGCTCACCGCCGCAGATCAATTCGCCGCCGTCGGCGACCGCGCGAGCGATCGCCTTCTGCATGGCGTCGTAGGCGCGCTCGTTGATCAGCGGACCGACCAGCACCCCGTCGTCGAGCGGATTGCCCACGTTCAGTTGGCGATACGCCTTCTCGATGCGCTCCACCAGCGCGTCCACCACATCGGCATGCGCGATCACGCGCCGCAGCGATGTGCAGCGCTGTCCGGCGGTACCGGCGGCCGAGAAAACCACACCCCGCGTGGCCAATTCGAGATCCGCCGAGCGCGTCACGATCGCGGCGTTGTTACCGCCCAGCTCCAGCAGGCAGCGGCCGAACCGCGCGGCCACCCGCGGCGCGACGATCTGGCCCATCCGCACCGATCCGGTCGCGCTGACCAGCGCCACCCGCTCGTCGTCGACCAGCCGCGCACCGATATCGGCCGCGCCCTGCACGAGCTGATGGATTTCGGGATCGGCGCCCACCTCGGCCGCGGCCCGGCGCAGCAGCGTATGACAGGCCAGCGCGGTCAGCGGCGTGGTCTCCGAGGGCTTCCACACCACGGTGTCGCCGCATACCAGCGCCAGCGCGGTATTCCACGACCACACGGCCACCGGGAAGTTGAATGCCGACAGCACCCCGACCACCCCGAGCGGATGCCAGGTCTCCATCAGCCGATGGCCCGGCCGCTCCGAGGGCATGGTGTATCCGTACAGCTGACGCGACATCCCGACCGCGAATTCGCAGATGTCGATCATCTCCTGCACCTCGCCCCGGGCCTCCGGGCCGATCTTGCCCGCCTCCAGGGTCACCAATTCGCCCAGCTGGTCGAGGTGTTCGGTCAGCAGTTGGCCCAGCCGGCGCACGACCGCGGCACGCTGCGGCGCGGGCACCGTGCGCCAGCCGCGAAAGGCGTTGGCGGCCTTGGTGACAGCGGTATCGACCTCCTCGGCCGTACTCGGCGTCAGGGTCGCCAGCTCACCGCCGGTGATCGGCGTGCGGGCCGGCAGCGGTCCGGGCGCGGGCGGCTGCGCGCCGAGCTCGCGCAGAAGTTGCTCTGCGCGGGCGCGCAACTGGTCGGTGCGGGGTGCGGTCACTGCGGGTGTCATCCATTTCTCCATATGAGATTCGCAAGGTCCGAGGTGATGTTCCGGCCACGAGTTCGAGTCGCTGAGTTAGCCTTCGCTGATGGCGGATGCACCGGCGAAAGCCGCTCTGGACGAGATCGATCGACTGCTGATTCGTGAGCTGATGGCCGACGGGCGGGCCACGCTGTCGAATCTGGCGGAGAAGGCCAACCTGTCGGTGTCCGCCGTGCAATCCCGGGTTCGGCGACTCGAGGCGCGCGGGGTGATCCGAGGTTATACGGCGAAGGTCGATCCGGAGGCGCTGGGACAACTGCTGTCGGCATTCGTCGCCATCACTCCTCTCGACCCGTCCCAACCCGATGATGCCCCCGCCCTCCTACAGCACATCCCCGGCATCGAGGAATGCCACTCGGTAGCCGGCGACGAGAGCTACATGTTGTTGGTGCGGGTGGCCTCGCCGCGTCACCTCGAGCAACTGCTGCAGGAGATCCGTGCGACCGCCAACGTCCGAACACGCAGCACGATCATTCTCCAGACATTCTACGACAGATGAGCTCAGATCGTTACTTTTTACGGTCATACCGTAGCCAAGACGTAAATATTTGCGTATCGTCGTCTGTGTGACCCTCGAACTGGAGCGCCCGGGGGTAGTTGCAGAAGCGACGCCGGTCACCCCCACTCGCGTACACGAAATCCTGTCAGCGAACATCCTCGCCGACGGTTTCGACCTAGTGCTGGACCTGCGCAGATCGCGCGGCCGGCGGCTGGTCGACGCCCGTGACGGCACCACCTACCTCGATATGTTCGGCTTCTTCGCCTCCTCGGCGCTGGGTATGAACCACCCGGCCCTCACCGAGGACGAGGAGTTCCGATCCGAGCTGGCGACCGCGGCGATGAACAAGCCCAGCAACTCCGACGTTTACACCGTGGAGATGGCCCGCTTCGTCGATACCTTCGCGCGGGTGCTCGGCGATCCCGCGTTGCCGCATCTGTTCTTCATCGATGGCGGTGCGCTGGCGGTGGAGAACGCGCTCAAGGCCGCCTTCGACTGGAAGAGCCGGCATAACGAGATGCACGGCCGCCCAGCCGAACTCGGCACCAAGGTGCTGCATCTGACGGGCGCCTTCCACGGCCGCAGCGGCTATACGCTGTCGCTCACCAACACCGACGAGGTCAAGATCGCCCGCTTCCCGAAGTTCGAGTGGCCGCGGATCGATACCCCGTATCTGGCCGACGGTGTGGATATCGAGGAGGCCGAGCGCCGGGCGCTGGCGCAGGCGCGCGCGGCCTTCGACGAAAACCTGCACGATATCGCCTGTTTCATCGCCGAGCCGATTCAGGGCGAGGGCGGCGACCGGCACTTGCGACCGCAGTTCCTGCGGGCCATGCGAGAGCTGTGCCATGAGCACGACGCGCTGTTCGTCCTCGACGAGGTGCAGACCGGCGCCGGGATCACCGGCACCAACTGGGCCTTCCAGCAGCTGGACGTGCAGCCCGATATCGTGGCCTTCGGCAAGAAGACCCAGGTCTGCGGCATCATGGCGGGCGGTCGCCTCGACGAGGTGCCCGACAACGTCTTCGCGGTGAGCTCGCGACTGAATTCCACCTGGGGCGGCAATCTCGGCGATATGGTCCGGGCCCGCCGGATCTTCGAGGTGATCGAGCGCGACGAATTGGTCGCGCGCACTGCCGAACTCGGCACGTATCTCCTCGGTCGGCTCGAGGAGTTGGCCGCCAAGCATTCCGAGGTCAGCGAGCCGCGTGGGCGCGGGCTCATGTGCGCGATCACGCTGGAATCGGCCGAGCTGCGCGATGCGGTGATCACCGAACTGCGCGAGCGGGAGCGGGTGCTGATCCTGGGCACCGGCGAGCGTGGTCTGCGGTTCCGCCCGCCGCTCACCGTCACCACCGAGGAGCTCGACGAGGCGATCGCCGCGCTCGATCGGGTGCTGAGCTGATCGTCCGCCCTATTCGGGGATAACGGACATTCGCCGACGAATGGTTCGTTCTGCCTCGGCGTGTCGCGGGTTCCGGTTCGTCCTCGAGCCGGAACCCGGACTATTCACTTCAACCAGGCGATGACATAGCCGCGCGGTTGCTGTGAAAGCTGTTGTGGCGCACCTACGATCGCTGCCATGTCAACGTGCCCCTTCGACTCCCCGTGCGGGTGCGCCGCGTGAGCGCGCGCCGCGCACGTCTCGCAGTCGTCCTCGTCCTCGTTGTACTGACCGGTTGTGCCACGGGCGGTCCGGCCTCGAAGTCGCACCATGCCCCGGCCGGATCCTCGGTCGCCACGGCCTCGGGCGCACCCGAGCCGGTTGCGGCCAATGTGCTGCCCGGTATGCCGCCGCTGCTGTCGGCCACCGATGTCTACGCCGGCACGCGGGAGCTGAGTCCGGCCGTGGCCGACCATTTGCCCCTGGTTTACGTGCCCAACAGTGAATCGAATTCGGTCAGCGTGATCGACCCGGCCACCTTCCGGGTGGTCGACACCTATTCGTCCGAGGGGCGTGAGCCCCAGCACGTGGTCCCGTCCTACGACATGCGGACGCTGTATGTCACCAACGATCTGCCGCTCGGCAGCGGCAGCCTGCTGCCGATCGATCCCCGCACCGGCAAACCCGGCGATCCGCTGCCCGTGCGCGACCCCTACAACATGTACTTCACCCCGAACGGTAGGTACGCCCTGGTCGTCGCGGAGGCGGATAAGTCGATCGACCTCTACGACCCGCACACCTGGGAGCAGGTCGGCGCGATCGCGGTGCCCGACTGCGCGGGCGTCGACCATATGGATTTCACCGCCGACGGCCGATTCGCCATGGCCAGTTGCGAATTCGCGGGCGAGATGGCGGTGCTCGACATCGCCGGATCGCGGCTGGTGGAGATGGTGGATCTGCCGGGCACCCATCACGGCGCGGGCATGCCGCAGGATGTGAAGCTCTCCCCGGACGGATCGACCTTCTACGTCGCCGACATGATGGCCGACGGCATGTACACCTTCGACGCGAAGACCTTCGCCAGTACCGGCTACATCCCGACCGGTAAAGGGACCCACGGGCTCTATGTGACCCGCGATTCCCAGCAGATGATCATCACCAACCGCGGCGAGGGCACGCTGTCGGTCTGGGATTTCGCCGAGAAGAAGCTCGTGCGCAAGTGGGAGATCCCCGGCGGCGGCAGTCCGGATATGGGCAACATCTCCGCCGACGGCCGAGTTTTCTGG
This sequence comes from Nocardia sp. NPDC051570, assembly GCF_044454005.1. NCBI lineage: Bacteria > Bacillati > Actinomycetota > Actinomycetes > Mycobacteriales > Nocardiaceae > Nocardia > Nocardia sp. NPDC051570. The sequence goes on from NZ_JBITDI010000003.1 coordinate 577,318, forward strand.
GTGTCGGGACGATACAACGGCGAGGTGTACGCAATCGACATCGTGGACTGGAAACTGTTGGCGCGCATACCGGTTGGAAGCGGACCGCATGGTTTGACGGTGTGGCCGCAACCGGGTCGCTACTCCACCGGACATACCGGTGTCATGCGCTGAAACTCTTGGTGCGCACCGGGTTTCACCAGGGGTTTTCTACCGGCGAGTAGCCGATGGCGGTACTCGCCGGTAGCCCCCACTGGAATTCTCACCGCGCCCGCGCACTGACTACACTCCGGGGCATGACGAGTGTCCAGCAGCAGCCTCAGCCGGGTTCGGCGGGCGCCCCCGACGTCCACACCACCGCTGGGAAGCTGGCCGATCTGCGCAACCGCATGGACGAGGCCAAGCACCCGATGGGTGAGGCCGCGGTCGACAAGGTCCATGCCAAGGGCAAGCTGACCGCGCGGGAGCGGATCCTCGCACTGCTGGACGAGGGCTCGTTCGTGGAGCTGGACGCGTTGGCCCGGCATCGCAGCGTCAACTTCGGTATGGAGAGCAACCGCCCGCTGGGCGACGGCGTGGTGACCGGTTACGGCACCATCGACGGCCGCGACGTCTGCATCTTCTCCCAGGACGCCACCGTATTCGGCGGCAGCCTCGGCGAGGTGTACGGCGAGAAGATCGTCAAGGTCATGGATCTGGCGGTCAAGACCGGCCGCCCGCTGATCGGCATCAACGACGGCGCGGGCGCACGCATCCAGGAGGGTGTGGTCTCGCTCGGCCTCTACGGCGAGATCTTCCACCGCAACATCCAGGCCTCCGGCGTGATCCCGCAGATCTCGCTGATCATGGGTGCGGCCGCGGGTGGGCACGTGTACTCCCCGGCGCTGACCGACTTCGTCATCATGGTCGACGAGACCAGCAAGATGTTCATCACCGGCCCGGACGTCATCAAGACCGTCACCGGTGAAGAGGTCACCATGGAGGAGCTGGGCGGCGCCCACACCCATATGGTGAAGTCGGGCACGGCCCACTACGTGGCCTCGGGTGAGCAGGACGCGCTGGACTACGTCAAGGATCTGCTGAGCTATCTCCCCAGCAACAACCGCGCCGAGCCGCCGCGCTTCCCGGCCACCGATCCGATCGAGGGTGCGATCGAGGAGTCGCTGACCGAGGAGGATCTCGAGCTCGATTCGATCGTCCCGGATTCGCCGAACCAGCCCTACGACATGCACGAGGTCATCCGCCGGCTGCTCGACGACGACGAATTCCTCGAGGTGCAGGCCGAGCGTGCGATGAACATCATCATCGGGTTCGGGCGTGTCGACGGCCGCAGCGTCGGCATCGTGGCCAATCAGCCGACCCAGTTCGCGGGCTGCCTCGACATCGACGCCTCGGAGAAGGCCGCGCGCTTCGTGCGGACCTGTGATGCGTTCAACGTCCCGATCATCACGCTGGTCGACGTGCCGGGCTTCCTTCCGGGCACCGGCCAGGAATACAACGGCATCATCCGCCGCGGTGCGAAGCTGCTCTACGCCTACGGCGAGGCCACGGTCGGCAAGATCACGATCATCACCCGCAAGGCCTACGGCGGCGCCTACGACGTGATGGGTTCCAAGCATATGGGCGCCGATGTGAACCTGGCCTGGCCGACCGCCCAGATCGCGGTCATGGGCGCCTCGGGCGCGGTCGGATTCGTCTATCGCAAGCAGCTGTCGCAGGCGGCCGCCGACGGCGCCGATGTCGACGCGCTGCGGCTGGAGCTGCAGAACGAATACGAGGACACCCTGGTCAACCCGTATGTGGCGGCCGAGCGCGGCTATGTGGACGCGGTCATTCCGCCCTCACATACCCGCGGGCAGATCGTGTCGGCACTGCGCCTGCTCGAGCGCAAGATGGTCACCCTGCCGCCGAAGAAGCACGGCAACATTCCGTTGTGATCCGACGATATGCGCGGTATGGGGGCACACTGCGATGTGAGGTGTTCAACACATCATGCCGCGCACTGAACTACTCATCCGAGTGAAGATGGAAGTAGGGGCGCCCGTAATCGAGCGCCGCAACGAATACTGTTTGCGGGATCTCCGCCGCGTTGCGGAGGCCGCGAACGCCGAACCTTCGAGAGGTTCGGCACCTGGACAGGAGGAGCTGGCGCTGTGACGGCTGTGGCTGATGAAGAAGTATTGCGCGCCGCCGAGCTGGATCTGTCGGTCGACGATCTCGTCGCGATGGAGCCGCTGGTCGCCGATACCGAATCGCATGCGGGACCCGTCGTCCGGATCCTGAAGGGCTCTCCCACCGACGACGAGATCGCCGCTCTGGTGTGTGTGCTGGCGGCGGCCGCCGCGAGCGCCGACGCGTCGGCACAGGATCAGGGCCCGGCGGACCTGTGGGGACGGCCCACATTCCTGCACCGCGGTGCGTCGCCGTTCTCGCCCTATTCCTTCCCGTACCTGTCGCATCTACGCGACTGACGTGACGGGATTCGTACTCGCCTCGGCCTCGCCCGCACGGCTTCAGGTGCTGCGCTCGGCCGGGCTGGATCCATTCGTCCGGATCTCCGATGTGGACGAGGACGCGGTCGCCGCGGCCCTGCCCGCCGGCACGTCTCATGAGGGCGTGGTGGTCGCGCTGGCCGTGGCCAAGGCCGAATCGGTGGCCGCCGCCCTGATCGCCGAGCGGGCCGATGTCATCGCCGATTGCGTTGTGGTCGGCTGTGATTCGATGCTGCTGGTCGATGATGTGCTGCAGGGCAAGCCGCTGACCGCCGAGGTCGCGCGGGCGCGCTGGGCCGTGCAGGCCGGGCGCAGCGCGGATCTGCTGACCGGGCATTGTGTGCTGCGGTTGCGGGACGGGCGGATCACGCGGATCGCGCACGACTGCAGTGGGACCCGGGTGCATTTCACCAAACCGCAGCCCGAGGAATTGGACGCCTATATCGCCACGGGCGAGCCGCTGCAGGTGGCGGGCGCATTCACCCTCGACGGCCGTGGGGGCTGGTTCGTCGACGGGCTGGAGGGCGATCCGTCGAGCGTGATCGGGATCGGGCTGCCGCTACTGCGTCGACTGCTTGGCGACGTGGGCCTCTCCGTTGCGCAGCTGTGGGTCCGCGGTGCGCAGCTGGGGAGCGACGCGACCGCCTGACGGTGTCGGGATCCGCGGTTCGCCCGTTTCGGGCGGCGTATCCGGCATGGTCGCGGGATCGGGCACCAGCATGCGCTGCAGGGCCTCGAGCCGCGCGACGCACAGTTCGGGCTCCACGAACGGATGCAGCCGCACATTCACCGCGTCCCGGCCGCCGTTGCGGTCGATCACCTCGCGCATCAGACCCAGATGAACGCCGCAGACGACCTCGGAGTGGGTGCGGGCCAATTCCCGCAGCGGGCAGGCGGTCATCCGGATCATGACCTGCTCGTCGGTCTCCGAGGAGGCGTCGCGTTCGGGGGCGAAGCCGAGTTCGGACATCATCGTCATGGTGACGTCCTTGGCATCGTCGAGCGAGGCGATCGGCTGTTCCATCGACTCGAGTTTGGCGCCCCAGGCCCGCCCGGCCGCGATGGCCGCATCCGAGCGGCGACGCGGATCGCTGCCGAGCTGATCGGCCAGCACCTGGGCCAGATCCTGATAGCCGACCGATCGCTGGACCGCGGTGTAGCCGATGCGCGGGCGGCCGCGACCGCGTGGCGGCTGCTGGAATTGGCGCACCAGCGATTCCCGGGTCAGCACATCGAGGTGGAAACGCACGGTGGTTACGTGCTGCCCGGTGACTCTGGCGAGCTCCTGGGCATCGAGAGGCTCGCTGGCGCCACGTAGGATCGCGAGCAGGCGCCGTCGTGGCCAAGAATCAGACATAGCTCACCCCTCCTCCCGGGAGACTTTATCGGATGGGGGTGCGACTTATTCGCTCTTCACCCGATTCGTGATGTGGAAGCGGTTGCTGTGCGGTTCCCCACCTACGATCGGTGTGGAACCGCCGACTCACAGTGAAGGACCGACCATAGTGCCAGTCGCCCCGGACCCTCATCAATCCTTTGACGCCCACGCATATCCTCACCGACTTGTAACCACAGAGTGGCTGTCGGCAAACATCGGCGCGCCGGGGCTCAAGATCGTGGAAGCGGACGAGGACATCCTCCTCTACGACATCGGCCACGTCCCCGGTGCCATCAAGATCGACTGGCGGGCCGAGCTTACCGACCCGAGCACCCGAGATGTGGTCGACGGCGCCCGTTTCGCCGAATTGATGCGAGCAAAGGGTATAGGGCGAGACGACACTGTGGTGATCTACGGAGACAAAGGCAACGGCACCGCCGCCGCCGCGCTCTGGGTATTCGATCTTTTCGGGCATCCCGACGTGCGATTACTCGATGGCGGACGCGATGCGTGGATCTCGGAAGAACGCGACACCACCTTCGAGGTGCCCGATATGGGCCTGGGTGAATATCCGATCATCGCGCGCGACGATCGCACGGCGCGGGCATTCCTCGACGAGATCCGCGAGCGGCTGCATTCGGGCGGCGAGGCGCTGTTGGATGTCCGTGTGGCCGAGGAGTATTCGGGCGAATTGGACAGAATTGCCGATCGACCGGAGGAACAGTCGTTGCGGGCCGGGCACATTCCCACGGCGGTGAACATTCCGTGGACCTACGCGGTGAGCGGTGACGGCCGGTTTCGGTCCCGGGCGGAATTGGATCGGATCTACGAGCAGTTCCGCGATGCCGGGGAAACGATCGTCTACTGCCGCATCGGTGAACGTGCGGCGCATACCTGGTTCGTGCTCACCGCTTTGCTGGGTCTCGGTAATGTCCGCAATTACGATGGTTCGTGGACCGAATGGGGCAATGCCGTCCGCACTCCGATCGTCAAGGGCGCTGAACCCGGCGAGGTGCCGGAACCGTCGCGTCCGGCGGCCAGCACCGCGTAAAGTGCGGAGCGCGAACGCGGGGGACATGTTGTCCGTAGCACTGGTCGGGACTACTGTTCAGTAGCCCCTAGCCCGTTTCGGAGTCTGTTGGCAGACTGCCTACACTCGCTCCAGACGAAACATGTCCACAGCACAGGAGGCTCAGTGCCCAGCCACGCCAGCGCGCAGATCACGAAGGTTCTGATTGCGAATCGGGGCGAGATCGCGGTGCGGGTGATCCGGGCCGCGAAGGATGCCGGTATCGCGAGTGTCGCGGTGTACGCCGAACCCGATGCGGATGCGCCCTTCGTGAAGCTTGCCGATGAGGCGTTCGCGCTCGGTGGTCAGACCTCGGCCGAGTCGTACCTGGTGTTCGACAAGATTCTGGATGCCGCGCGGCGTTCGGGCGCGGACTCGATTCATCCCGGGTACGGGTTCCTGTCGGAGAACGCCGATTTCGCGCAGGCCGTGATCGATGCCGGTCTGATCTGGATCGGGCCGAGCCCGCAGTCGATTCGGGATCTGGGTGACAAGGTGACCGCGCGGCATATCGCCGGGCGGGCCGAGGCGCCGATGGCGGCGGGCACGAAGGATCCGGTGAAGGATTCCTCCGAGGTCGTCGAGTTCGCGCGGAAATACGGTGTGCCGGTGGCGATCAAGGCCGCCTTCGGTGGCGGTGGCCGCGGTATGAAGGTCGCGCACACGATCGAGGAGATTCCGGAGCTGTTCGAGTCGGCCACGCGTGAGGCGACCGCGGCGTTCGGGCGGGGCGAATGCTTCGTGGAGCAGTATCTGGACAAGGCGCGGCACGTCGAGGCGCAGGTGCTGGCGGATCAGCACGGCAATGTGATCGTGGCCGGCACCCGTGACTGCTCGCTGCAGCGCCGGTTCCAGAAGTTGGTCGAGGAGGCGCCCGCGCCGTTCCTGAGTGATGCGGTGCGCGCCAAGATCCACGAGTCCGCCAAGCGGATCTGCCGTGAGGCCGGGTATTACGGTGCGGGCACCGTGGAGTATCTGGTGCAGGGCGAGACCGTGTCGTTCCTCGAGGTGAATACCCGCCTGCAGGTCGAACATCCGGTGACCGAGGAGACCTCGGGCCTGGACCTGGTGCGCTGGCAGTTCCGTATCGCCAATGGCGAGGAGCTGACCATTACCGAGGATCCCACGCCGCGTGGGCATTCCATCGAGTTCCGGATCAATGGTGAGGACGCGGGTCGTGGCTTCCTGCCCGCACCGGGCCCGGTGACGGTGTACAAGGAGCCGGCCGGTCCGGGCGTGCGCATGGATTCGGGTGTGGTCGAGGGCAGCGTGATCGGCGGGCAGTTCGACTCGATGCTGGCCAAGCTGATCGTGACCGGTGAGAACCGCACCCAGGCGCTGGAGCGCGCGTCGCGCGCGCTGGCCGAATACGAGATCGAGGGCTTGGCGACGGTGTTGCCGTTCCATCGGCATATCGTGACCAATCCGGCGTTCGTCGGCGATGGCACCAAGTTCGACGTCTACACCAAGTGGATCGAGAACGATTGGGACAACCCGATCGAGCCCTATACCGGTGGTCAGCCGATCGAGGACGAGGACGAGGCGCCGCGGCAGAAGGTCGTGGTCGAGGTCGGCGGCCGTCGCCTCGAGGTATCGCTGCCGGGTCAGTTCACCGTCGGTGCGGGCGCGGCCGGTGTGGCCGGGAACGGTGCCGGTGTGATCCGTAAGAAGCCCAAGCCGCGTAAGCGTGGTGGTGCGGCGGCGGGTGCGGCGTCGGGTGATGCGGTGACCGCGCCGATGCAGGGCACCGTGGTCAAGGTCGCGGTCGAGGAGGGCCAGGCCGTCGAGGCCGGTGATCTGATCGTGGTGCTCGAGGCCATGAAGATGGAGAATCCGGTCAACGCGCATAAGGCCGGTGTCGTCACGGGCCTGTCGGTACAGGCCGGGGCCGCCATCACGCAGGGCACCGTGCTCGCCGAAATCAAGTAAGCACAAGCGTTTTCGCTCCGGGGCCCGTCCGCGCATTCGAGCGGACGGGCCCTCGGCTTTCTATTCATCGTCCCCGCGATGGTGGCCGCGGTGCTCGCCGGGCTCCTCGTTCTCGCCCTTCCTCTCGCTCTCGCCCTTCTTCGTGATGCCGGGGATGCCGGGAATCTGGAACGGCGGGGTGCCGAAACCCGGCGGCACCGGAATGGTCAATCGCGGCAGGGTGGTGGGCGCGGTGGTCTCCGGCGGTTCCTCGGTGGTGGGTCCGACGACGGCGGGCGGGACGTGCGTCGTCGTCGGCCGGGTGCCGCCGCCCCGGGGCAGTAGCGCGGTACCGAAGGCTATGACCCCGAGCAGGACGACCGCGGCGGCCACGATCGCGGCCACTCGGGCGATCGGAAATCGTTGCGGTGCGGCCGTTGCGGGAGCCGCATCGCGTCGCGGCTCGGGGGTGGACATCACCCTGGTCGGCCGCGGCGCGGGGGCGTGCTGGGCGCGGGTGGGTCCGGCCGCCGATGCGCCGCGGACGGGCGTTGAGGTGCGCGTCGGCCCCGCCGCCGGTGCGCCATGGCCGGGCATCGGCAGGGCTCGGGTGGGACGTGGCCTCGGGGGCGGCGATTCGACGATCGTCCGCGATCGGATCGCACCGGCCGGTTGGGGGGATTCGAGCAGCGGTGGCGTGCGCGAAACCGGTTGGGCCATACCGATTGCCGCGCGGGCCGCGGCCGCCAGCTCGCCCGCGCTCTGATATCGGTCGTCGGCCTCCTTGGCCATGCCGCGGGCGATCACCTCGTCCAGCGCCTCGGGCACCTCGGGATCGACGGCCGTGGCGCGCGGCGGATCCACCCACAGGTGGGCGTGCAGCTGTTGTACCGGATCGGTATCGCCGAAAGGCCTGTTCGCGGTGAGACATTCGTAGAGCACGCAGGCCAGCGCGTAGACGTCGGAACGGGAATCGGCATGTCCGGCGAAGCGCTCCGGCGCCATATAGGCCAGCGTGCCGACCGTGAAACCCGTTGCGGTGATGGTGGTCTGGTTCGATGCGCGGGCGATCCCGAAATCGATCAGATAGGCAAACCCGCTGGCGTGCACGATGATGTTGGCGGGCTTGACATCTCGATGGATCAGCCCGGCCGCATGCGCGGCGTCGAGCGCCTCGGCGATCTGCGAGATCAGGTCCACCGCCGCGGGCGCGCCCATCGGCCCACCCCGCAGCCGCCCGGCCACATCGAGGCCCGGAATGTAGGCCATGGCCAGGAACAGCCGGCCGTCTTGTTCGCCGAAACCGTGGATCGGCACGATATGCGGATCGTCGAGTCCGGCCCCGATCCGCGCCTCCCGCTCGAATCGTCGTCGATAGTCCGGATCCTCGGCCGCGGTGATCGACAGGATCTTCAGGGCCACCGTGCGTCCGGTGTCGTCGTCGTGCGCGCGCCACACCTCGCCCACCGAACCGCGTCCGATGAGCCCGTCGAGCCGATATCTGCCGAACCGCCGTGCCACCACCCGACGACCCTAAACCGGCCACGTGCGGCGGAACCAGTGCGCGGTCGCTAGTCTCGATATATGGCTGATTCACCCGACGTCCGCATCGGCACCACCGAGCGCGAGGATGCCATGAAGCGGTTGTCGGATCATTTCGCCGCGGGCCGGCTGTCGGTCGCAGAATTCGACGAGCGCAGCGCGGTGGTCGCGAACGCGGTGACCCGCGGTGATCTGGTGCGGGTGTTCACCGATCTGCCCGAGCCGGTGACCGCGACCCCGGCTCCGCCGCCGGCACATCCGAAGGGCGACCGCCCGGAATTCGGCGGCCCGGTGATGGGTCTGATCGTGATCGTGGCGCTGGTGCTGTTCTTCACCACCCACACCTGGCTGTGGTTCCTGCTGATTCCGGCGTCGGGCGTCCTGTTCGGGGCCTCGCAGCAGCACAATCGCGACCAACGCCGCCGGGAGCGCCGGCAGCGCCGCCGGGGGGTGTAGATGGAACCGGTCGAGATCAACGCGGGCAGTTGGTATCTGCGCGCCCTGCGTGCCGATGAGCGCATCGACGATCGGCCCGCACTGGCCACCGGAGGCATCGACGATCCGGAGTATGTGGCGCGCCGCACCCGCGAATGGGCCGAGTCGACGCGATATTCGTGGGCGGTCTGCGAGCCCACCACCGCGGAACTGGTCGCCGAGATCGTGGTGACGCCGAATCCCGATGGCACGGCCGATCTTTCCGGCTGGGCGCGCGAGGGCTACGACGACGCACTGGAAATCGGACAGGCCGCGGTGCGGCGTTTCGTGGCCGGGGCGCTCGGGCTGCAACCCGTCTGAGTCGAATTCGATTGTCCTGATAGCACTTTCGAATACGTGCGTCAATTGATTTGATTCCGAACGGAAAATAAATCACTGTCGCCTGCGCATGGTCCGGCGTTACCGTGGAGACCTCCGAGCGCAGGGGAGGCGCATGATGTGGAAATGGAGTAGGACCGTCGCGGAAAGAGCCGCGGCGGCTACGTGGAACGGCTGGCAGCACCGCGAACTCGCGCCGACCGTGCTCGACCCGGAGTCGTGGCGCGAGCCGGCCAAGGACGATCCGCGCGAGGACGTCCTGTTCGTAGTGCGGACGCTGTCACTGGTCCGCTGAGGTCGGTAGTAGCCTGCGGTGGTGCATAGGCCACCTTTGGATGCCGAACGATTGCGACGCGCCGTCGCGGACTCACCGGATCTGTCGTTCTTCACCCGTCTCGACGTGGTGGAGTCCACCGGATCCACCAACGCCGATCTGATCGGGCACGCCGGCGATCCGGATTCGGATCGCCGGGTGCTGATCGCGGAGGCGCAGGAGCGCGGCCGCGGCCGGCACGAGCGCCCGTGGGTGAGCCCACCGCGGGCTCAGCTGTCGATGTCGATCCTGGTGCGGCTGGGCGGAATCGCCCCGGCCGCACTGGGCTGGCTGCCGCTGCTGACCGGTGTCGCGGTGGTCGACGGCGTGCGCGCCGCCAGCGGTCTGCAGGCAAATCTGAAGTGGCCCAACGATGTTCTGATCGACGGACGCAAGGCCGCGGGCATCCTCGCCGAGGTGGCCGCGAGCGGTGCGGCGCCCGCGGTGGTGATCGGAGTCGGACTCAATGTGAGCCTGGTCGAGTCCGAACTGCCTGTCCCACACGCCACCTCGCTGGCGCTGGCCGGTGCGCCCGATGTCGATCGGACCGAACTCGCGCTCTCGCTGCTGCGCGAATTCGCCCGGCACTTCACCGCATGGGAGACCGCCGGCTGGGAGGTCACCGGCCTGGCGCAGGAATACCGAAAGCGTTGCGGCACACTCGGAACCGAGGTTCGCGCGGAACTTCCGGGTGGCGAGGTGCTCACCGGGATCGCGACCGATGTGGACGACCACGGTCGCCTGCTGATCGGCGACCGGGCCGTATCGGCCGGTGATGTGACGCACCTGCGCGCCGGATATTGAGTTACAGCGAGGCCATTTCGCGCGCGGCCTCGCGGGCCAGCAGTCGATCGCGCTGCTCCTCGAACTTGACGACATCGCCCGCGAGCTTGTCCAGATAGGCGGCGAGCTGTTCGCGGGACCGTTCGCCCTCCGGGCCGAAGTCGTTGCGCTCGAAGATGTTCCAGATCTTGAGCACGGGCGCGATGACCTCTTCCAGATGCTGGCGCAGATCGTAGATGCCGTGCTTGGCCATCAGCACGCCGTTGCGGCGGAAGTTGGGCATGCCGTATCCGGGCATGGTGAAGTTGGTGACGATCTCGGTGATGGCCCGCAGGGCCTGATCCGGCGCCAGATCCAAGGCGGCGCCGCAGGTGGTGCGGTAGAAGATCATGTGCAGGTTCTCGTCGGCGGCGATGCGCTGCAGCATTCGGTCGGCGACCGGATCGTTGCAGACGCGGCCGGTGTTGCGATGGCTGACGCGGGTGGCCAGCTCCTGGAAGGTCACATAGGCCACCGAATGCATGAATCCGCCCCAGCCCTCTGGATGCTGGACGCCGTTGGTCATATGGATCATGCGTGCCTGTTCCAGGGCGACCGGATCGACACCACGGGTGACCGTGAGGTAATCGCGCATGACGATGCCGTGCCGGTTCTCCTCGGCGGTCCAGCGGCCGACCCAGGTGCCCCAGGCGCCCTCCTGGGAGAAGTTCTCCGCGATCTCGCGGTGATAGGAGGGCAGGTTGTCCTCGGTGAGCAGATTGGTGATCATCGAGACCTTCGCGACCTCGCTGAGCCGCGATTGCGTCGGATCCCAGTCCGCCCCGCCCATTGCGGCGAAGTTGCGGCCCTCGTCCCAGGGGACGTAGTCGTGCGGGTGCCACTCCTTGGCCATCGACAGATGGCGGTTCAGATTCTGTTCCGCCACCGGTTCGAGTTCGGTGAGGATTTGCAGCTGAGTCAGTTCCTTGGTCACGCATGCCTCCGCTCGATACGAATCGACAGGGAAATGCCTGGTCGGACTTGGTGTTGCGATGCTGCGGGAAAGCCGTGGCGATACGCCTGTGACCGGGAACCATGGCGTTCGCTGTGGTCATTGTCGCATCCGCGGACGGTAGGGTTCGCATATGGGCTATCCGGAGGAGCTGCTCGCGCCGGACGAGCAGTTGCTACTGCATCGTCATCCGCACTGGAAGATGTTGTTCTGGCCGGCGGTCACCTTCGTCGTCGCGAGCGCCCTCGCGGGTTTCGCCGGGGGGCTGTCGTGGAAACACATCGAGGGCAGCGCGCACAACGTCGTCCTGATCGCCATCGCGGTGGTCTGGGCGCTACTGGTCCTGTGGCGCTGTGCCGGACCCGTGATCCGTTGGAACTCAACACATTTCATCATCACCGACCGCCGTGTCCTGATCCGCCAGGGCGTGCTCACCCACACCGGCATCGATATCCCGATGAACCGCATCTCCAGCGTCCAGTTCCGCCACGGCCTGTTCGACCGCATGCTCGGCACGGGCACCCTGATCATCGACGCCGCGTCCGGCGACCCCCTCGAATACGACGACATCCCCCAGGTCCAGAAGGTCCACGCGCTCCTCTACCACGAGGTCTTCGACAACCAGCAGTCCTACGACCCCCGTCGAGAGAGTGGTCACCACAACCAGCCCGACCGCCGCTGACACCGCTCGATCAGGCCGGCCTGAGAGGTTTGCGGCGCGGGGGGGGGGGGGGGGGGGGGCGGGGCCCCCCCCCCCCCCCCCCCCCCCGGGGCCCCCCCAAACCCCGCGCCGACGCAGTCGGCGCCAATCAACACAGACATATCTCGCAGGTGCGTAACCTTGGGGCGTGACCGCCGTATTACTGGCCGAAGACGACGAGGCCATCGCCGCCCCGCTGTCCCGGGCACTGGGGCGCGAGGGTTATTCGGTAACCGTGGAGAGCTTCGGCCCCGCGGTGCTGCAGCGTGCGCTCGAGGGCGAACACGATCTGTTGATCCTCGATCTCGGGCTGCCCGGCATGGATGGGTTGGAGGTGTGCCGGCAGGTGCGGGCGCGCGGCGCCGATCTCGCGGTGCTGATGCTGACCGCGCGCACCGATGAGGTCGACTTCGTCGTCGGACTCGATGCCGGGGCCGATGACTATGTGGGCAAACCCTTTCGGCTCGCCGAGCTGCTGGCCCGGGTGCGAGCGCTGTTGCGGCGCAGCGGGATCGGTGACGAGACGGTCGATATCGGCGGCGTGCGACTGGAGCCGCAGGCCCGCCGGGTGCTGGTCAACGGGCACGAGGTGAACCTGGCCAACAAGGAATACGAGCTGCTCAAGGTCCTCATCGATCGGGCCGGGCAGGTGGTACCGCGCGAAACCATCCTGCGCGAGGTATGGGGCGACGCCGATCTGCGCGGCTCCAAGACCCTCGATATGCATATGTCCTGGCTGCGGCGGAAGATCGGCGACGAGGGCCCGGTGGCCGAGCGTCGCATCGTCACCGTGCGCGGCGTCGGCTTCCGGTTCAACACCGACTGACGGCATGCGGCGACGGATACTGCTGTCGATGCTGGCCGCGCTCACCTTCACCACGGTGGTGCTCGGCATCCCGCTGGCCTACACCGCCTGGCAGTGGGTGGCCGACATCACTCGAAACGACCTGCGCGCCAGGCTGGATCGGATGTCGGTGGAGATCGTCTCGCAGGAGCGCGAGGACGGTCTGGTGCACGGCACCCTGGATCTGCGTTCGGTGCGGCCGCTGATCCCGCCGGGCGGGCGGCTCACGATCATCTATCCGACACCCGAGGACGCCGCGCTGCGGGTCGATGCGGGCGTCTCCCATCTGAACGATCCGGTCATCGAATCGCTGGCGATGGGCACCTCGGGCTCGCTGCGCCTCGAGGTGCCGGCCGGGCCCATGCATTCCATGCAGCGCCAGGCCGTCGGCGCGGTCGCGCTGGTGGCGCTGGCCTCGCTGGCCGCGGGTGCGGCGGTGGCCGTGGTGACCGCTCGCCGGGTCGCCGATCCACTGCGCGATGTCGCCGCCCGCGCGGCCCGGCTGGCGACCGGCGATTTCCGATTGGATTCCACCCGGCACGGCATCACCGAACTGGACCGGGTCTCCGATGTGCTGGATTCGGCGGCCGTGGAGATCGCCGGGCGACTACAGCGCGAACATGCCCTGGTGGCCGATGTCTCCCATCAGTTGCGCAGCCGGTTGACCGCGGTGCGGCTGCGGCTGGACGAGCTGTCCACCCATACCGATCCGGCGGTCGTGCACGAGGCGGAAGAGGCGATGGCTCAGGTCGATCGGCTCACCGCGGCCATCGACGAATTGGTCCGCGCCTCGCGCGACGAGAACACCGCCGACCGCGATCCGGTGCCGGTGGTCGTCGAATTGCGCGGGGTCGTCACCGAATGGCGGCATCCGTTCGCCGAGGCCGGTCGCCGCCTGATCCTGTCCGGTGATCCGATGCTGCGCGCCCCGGTGAGCGGATCGCGGCTGCGGGAGGCGGTGGCGGTCCTGGTCGACAACGCCCTGATGCACGGCGGCGGCGACTGCACGATCTCGGTCCGCACGGTCTACGGCGGCCCCGACCGCGAGCCGCTGGTCGCGGTCGAGGTGGCCGACGAGGGCGAGGGTGTCAGCGACGATCTGGCCCCCCACATCTTCGACCGCGGCTTCTCCGGCGCGGGTTCGACAGGCGTCGGCCTAGCCCTGGCAAGAGCCCTGATCGAGGCCGACGGCGGCCGCCTGGAACTACAACGCCGTCGCCCGGCCCTGTTCGCGGTCTTCCTCGGCAACCCGTCCCCGAACCGATCCACCCTCAACACACCCACCACCACCGGCGAACCTCGCTGAATCCGCCAACCTGAGAGGTTTGCGGCGCGGGGGGGGGGGGGGGGGGGGCGGGGCGCCGCCCCCACGAGGGAGCCACCGGGGGGCCCGCCAGCTCGCACCGGGGGGCGGCTCGTCGTTCGGGTGCCGCTGCGCAAGCGACGAAGGAGCAAGCAGCGGTGCCCGAACGACGAGCCTCCGGGCGCCGCAAACCCGCGCCGACGAAGTCGGCGCCAAAAACTCAGCTGCGCTGTTCTTCCTCTTCGTAGAGTTCCCCTAATTCCCCGACCAGGGAATCGATCTCATCCGGAAATACCCAGCGGCGCATGGCCCAGAATCGGAACACCATCTGCAGGATGTTGCCGATGATGAAGGCGCTGAAGAAGTCGGCGAGGTTCTCGGCCAGCAGGCTGACATCGGGCACCTGCAGATGGAAGACGTAGCGCGACATCCACAGCGGCACATTGCTGAGGAGTACGCCGACGCCGCTGACGACGAAGAACAGCAGCGCCTCGTGATGGCGTTCGCGCCCGCCGCGACCCTTGAACGACCATTCCCGGTTCAGGATGTAGGACGCGATGACCGCGATCACGCCGGAAATGATCTTCGCGGTGATCGGCTTGGACGACAGAACCGTCAGTTTCAACAGGTAGAAGATGCCGCTGTCGACGATGAACGTGGACGCACCCACGATCGCGAACTTGATCAGTTCGTGATGGCGATATGCGAGGTCGCGTAGTGTTTTGGGCAGGACGCTGACCACGTCGTCGACAAATGACACGGACCGAGTCTACGTCGCTCGTTATCCGGGCAACCAACCCGCGTGCGTCCGCGAAGTCGAAGGCATGACAACATAGTGGCCCGTGACCACCCGTTTCTTCGATTTGTCGGGCATGCCGACTGTGACCATGATCGGTGGCGGACAGCTCGCTCGGATGACCCACCAGGCTGCCGTCGCATTGGGCCAGCGGCTGCGGGTGCTCGCCGAACGTCCCGATGATCCGGCCGCCCAGGTGACGCCCGAGGTCGTGCTCGGCGCGCATACCGATCTGGCCGCCCTGCGCAAGGCGGCCGTCGGCTCGCACGCGCTGACCTTCGATCACGAGCAGGTGCCCACCGAACACCTCGAGACCCTGGTGGCCGAGGGCGTGAACGTGCAGCCGCCGCCGCGGGCCCTGGTGTATGCCCAGGACAAGCTGGCCATGCGGCGCAAGCTGGCCGAACTCGGCGTGCCGGTGCCGCCCTTCGCCGCCGTCGAATCCGTCTCCGACGCGGTCGCATTCGCTGACGAGCACGGCTGGCCGTTCGTGCTCAAGGCCGTGCGCGGGGGCTACGACGGGCGCGGGGTCTGGATGATCGATGATCGCGCCGAGGCCGATACCGTCATGACCGATCAGCTGGCGCACGGCGTGGTCCTGATGGCCGAGCAGCGGGTGGATCTGAAGCGGGAGCTGTCGGCGATGGTCGCGCGCTCGCCGTTCGGTCAGGCCGCGGCCTGGCCGGTGGTGGAGACCGTACAGCGCGAGGGCCAGTGCGCGGTCGTCATCGCGCCCGCCCAGGATCTGCCGAAGGAGCGGGCCGTCGAGGCCAGCGGGCTGGCACTGCGGCTGGCGGCCGAACTCGGTGTCACGGGCGCGATGGCCGTGGAGCTGTTCGAAACCCACGCCGGCGAACTACTGGTCAACGAGCTCGCGATGCGTCCGCACAACTCCGGGCACTGGGGTATGGACGGCGCGGTCACCGGCCAGTTCGAACAGCATCTGCGGGCCGTACTCGACTATCCGCTCGGCGACACCAGCCCGCTGGCCCCGGTGACCGTGATGGCCAACATCCTCGGCGCCGACGCGGCCCCGGAGATGTCGATGGACGAGCGGCTGCATCATCTGTTCGCCCGCATGCCGCGCGCGCGGGTGCACCTGTACGGCAAGGGCGAGCGCCCGAAGCGCAAGATCGGGCATATCAACATCCTCGGCGACGATGTGACCGAGGTCCGCGAGCAGGCGGAGCGGGCGGCGCACTGGATGTCGCACGCGGTATGGACCGACGGATGGGATCACCATGAATGACAACACGACAGCGCGGGTCGGCCTGATCATGGGCAGCGACTCCGACTGGCCGACCATGGAGGCGGCCGCGGAGGCGTTGGCGGAGTTCGGGATTCGCTTCGAGGTCGGCGTCGTCTCCGCCCACCGCACCCCCCAGCGCATGCTCGACTACGCCCGCGAGGCCGCCGACCGCGGCATCCAGGTGATCATCGCGGGCGCGGGCGGCGCCGCCCATCTGCCCGGCATGGTCGCCTCGGCGACCCCCCTGCCGGTCATCGGCGTCCCGGTCCCCCTGAAGTACCTCGACGGCATGGACTCCCTGCTGTCCATCGTCCAGATGCCCGCCGGCGTCCCCGTCGCCACGGTCTCCATCGGCGGCGCCCGCAACGCGGGCCTCCTGGCCGTCCGCATCCTCGCCACCACCGACCCCGAACTCCGCTCGGCCATGCGACGTTTCCAATCCGACCTGGAGAAACTGGTCCTGGAAAAGGACAACGCCCTGCGCACCCGCTTACTCGGGTGAGCAGCCGCGCTGGGTGAGTTCGTCGTCGGCCGACCGGCTCGCGGTCTCGGGTCCTCGCTACGGTGGCATCGTGTCCCACGACGACTTGGTCAGTGCCCGTGTCAGTGCGGAGGCCGCCCGGTTCAAGTTGACCGTGGTGGATCATGCCCTGCGGTTGTTCGCCGAGCAGGGGTATGAGGCGACCACCGTCGACGAGATCGCCGAGGCGGCGGGGATCTCGCGGCGGACCTTCTTTCGGCAGTTTCGGTCGAAGGAGGATGTGGTGTTCGCCGATCATGAGGCGCAATTGGCGGCGGCTCGGGCGTATTTGGATGGGGTGCGCGGGGATCCGTGGGACGCGGTGTGTGCGGCCGTGCTGGGGGTGTTCGAAAGGTTCACGCAGACACGGGAATTGGCGGCGCGGCGGTATCGGGTGGTGCGGCAGGTGCCGGCGCTGCGGGATCGGGAGATCGTCACGGTGTTCCGGTACGAGCGGTTGTTCACCGACTATCTGCGCTCGCAGGTGGGCGATGCGGCGGATCTGGTGCTGATCCAGTTCACCGCGGCGGTGACGGCCACGCACAACTATCTGCTGCGGCGCATGGTGCGCGGGCAGTCGGAGGCGAGCGCGGCCGATCTGCGCGCGGCCCTGGCGGCGATCCCGCGGCCGGGCCGGGCGAGCGCGGATGAGCTGGTGGTCGCGGTCTTTCCGCGGAACATGCCGCCGCGGCAGATCGCCGATCTGCTCGCGCATCGGCTCGGTAATCTGTGAGCGGCATCACAATCTGCTAGTTGGCACTCAGTGCCAAGTGAAATGTCGGACATAGGCACATGTGGTCGCGATGCTGCGGCGTATACTTCCATAATGAATGGCACTGAGTGCCGACATGCCGGAGATTCGCGGTCCCTGCCGGGACCTGCTGATTGAAGCAACCGACGACCAGGAGTGGAACCCATGGCGGGCAACCCCGATTTCGACCTGTTCAAACTGGACGACATCCATCACGAACTGCGCGAGGCCATCCGCGGTCTGTCCGAGAAGGAGATCGCCCCGCACGCCAAGGACGTCGACGGCCAGGCCCGATTCCCGCAGGAGGCGCTCAACGCGCTCAACGCCGCGGGCTTCAACGCCGTGCACGTGCCCGAGGCCTACGGCGGCCAGGGCGCGGATTCGGTGGCCACCTGCATCGTGATCGAGGAGGTCGCCCGCGTCTGCGGTTCGTCCTCGCTGATCCCGGCGGTCAACAAGCTGGGCACCATGGGCCTGATCCTCAACGGCTCCGAGGAGCTCAAGCAGACGGTCCTCGCCGATATCGTCGACGGCAAGATGGCCTCCTACTGTCTGTCCGAGCGCGAGGCCGGTTCGGATGCCGCGAGCATGCGCACCCGCGCCCGCCGCGACGGCGACGACTGGATCATCAACGGCTCCAAGTGCTGGATCACCAACGGCGGCCAGTCCACCTGGTACACCGTGATGGCCGTGACCGATCCGGACAAGGGCGCCAACGGCATTTCGGCGTTCATGGTCCACTCCGATGACGAGGGCTTCGTCGTCGGCCCGCTCGAGCATAAGCTCGGCATCAAGGGTTCGCCGACCGCCGAGCTGTACTTCGAGAACTGCCGCGTCCCCGGCGACCGGATCATCGGCGCGGAGGGCACCGGCTTCAAGACCGCACTCCAGACTCTCGACCACACCCGCCCGACCATCGGCGCGCAGGCCGTCGGCCTGGCCCAGGGCGCGCTCGACGCCGCGATCGCCTATACCAAGGATCGCAAGCAGTTCGGCAAGGCCATCGCCGATTTCCAGAACACCCAATTCATGATCGCCGATATGGCGATGAAGGTGGAGGCCGCGCGCCTGATGGTCTACACCTCGGCCGCCCGCGCCGAGCGCGGCGAGAAGAACCTCGGTTTCATCTCCGCCGCGGCGAAATGCTTCGCCTCGGATGTGGCCATGGAGGTCACCACGAATGCCGTCCAGTTGTTCGGCGGCGCGGGTTACACCACCGACTTCCCGGTCGAGCGCATGATGCGCGACGCCAAGATCACGCAGATCTATGAGGGTACGAACCAGATCCAGCGGCTGGTCATGAGCCGCGCCCTGCTCAGGTGATATTTCGCGCGTAGGCGGGATGCTCGGGCAGGTCCGATTCCTCATCGTCAGGCCGTCCCCAGGCCGTCGAGGAGCACAGGCCGCCCGAGCACTCCGTCCACCGCAGTGCGCGCCCGGTCGTAGCTGTCCGGCACCAGGTGCGTGTAGATCTTCAGGGTGAAACCCGGATCGCTGTGCCCGAGGAATTCGGCCAGTTCCTTGATCGAACATCCGTTGGCCAGCAGCATCGACGCGAAGAAATGCCGCAGTGCGTGCATGCCATCGATCCGGTTCCGGTACTCCAATCCGGCGGATCGAAATGCGTTCTGCCACACCACCTTTGTGAAGGTATCTCCCCGGTACAGCCGTCCGCCGTCACCAGTCGCCAACAACCGAACCGTCACCGGCGGACCGTCCGGGCGACCCCACGGCAACGTCACCGGCACTGCGGGATACCGTTCGAGATGACCATCAACGGCCGTGATCATGCTGTCTGCCGCCGGAACCGCACGAGTCTTGCCGCCCTTGGGCAACGCGAACATCATCACGCCCTTCACGGTCTTGATCTGGCGCTCCACCCGGAATTCCTGTGCATCGCGATCGATGTCGTCGGGGGAGTAGCCCAGGATCTCGCCTTGCCGAAGTCCCGCACCCGCACCGAGTTTCGTGGCGATCCGAAACCGGCCCGGTAACGCCGATTCGACCGCACGCAACCGCGCCTCCGGCCAGACGACCACTTTCGGACTGCGGCTCACCGGCCGCGGCACCGACTTCACCTTGCACGGATTACGGCGAATAATCTTGTCGTCCACAGCCGAATCGCAGATCGAAGACACGATCGTGAAACACACTGTTTTGTAATTCTCCGACAGGCCAGCGTCCGCCAGCTTGCCGAGCCACTCCCGAATCGTGGCCGGTTGCTCGATCACAGTGAACGGCTTGTCGCCCAGCACCGGATAAATCTGCTGATCCAGGCGACTACGCAACGCCTCCCGGGTGGCCGGATCATCCGACTGCACCTTCAGCCACGTGTCACCCTGTTGCCGAAACGTCTTCTTCGCCGCGCGAGGATCGACGTAGGTGCCCTGCCGTTTATGCGATTCGACCTCGATCAGGAAATCGTCGGCCCGTTTCTTCTGCCGATCCGGGAACGACGTAGATCGTTCCGCACCATCCGGATCGACGTAACGCACGCGATAACGAAGCCCCTTGCCGTGCAACTCGGTTGGTTCCATCACCGGCTTGCCGCGACCATTCAGAACTACCTCATCGGTGGCCTTGTCGCGCTTGGCCCGATACCAGCGATCTTCGACGTGTCCCATCAGGCCGCCTCATCACCAGCGGCGAACCATGCCCGCAGCTTCACTGGGTCGTATCGCAGGTGACGGCCCACCTTCTTCACAGGCGGCCCCTCACCGAGCCATTTCCACTGGTAGAGAGTCTTCACCGGAACATCGAGGAAGTACGCAACCTCTTCCGGTGTCCACATCCGATTCTCGGGTAGATCCATCGTCGCCCCCCTACGCCGCATCTTGAGTTGCCGAACTTTCTTGCGCCCCAGCCGGATTGGCAGCCATCCGGGCTCTCAGATACTCCGCACGCCACACAGACCGGCGAGAGATCGCGCCCATGATCAGGTACTCACGCAGAGGGCGTTGCTTGTCCCCGGGCTCGACTGGAGTGACCTTCAGATGCGAGGTGTCCGGCTTGACGATGCCGACCGCGGCCAGCATCTGCCGAACAAACTCCACCCGATCGGCCCGGTGATCCGGAAGCGTCTTACCCGACCAACGCCGCGACACCAGCACACGGCGGCCGGGCAGGCCGAGAGTGTCGCGGCGATGGGCTTTGCCCTTGCAGCGGCCGGGGACGGTCTTGTCGCTGGCGCCGCGGGGCACGATGCCGTATTCCAGCCACACCGGACACTGCGGTGAACACGGCACATGCTGCAACGCGGCATGCAACCGGTCGTAATGCTCAGCAGCCCGGTCCGAGCGCGGTTCGACGATTTCGCTGATCGACTTCACCAGGTACTTGGTGACGTAGCCGATGGTCTTGCCGGCCTTCTCCGCGATCACGCCCTGAATGTGCTTGCGGTCCATCTGCTCCCCGAACCGCACCACATGTGCGGGTTGCCGCTGCGGGGCATCCAGCGCGGTATCCCAATCGGTGAGCGGTTCACCGGTTATCGGGTCCACGAACGCGGCTCTGCGCCTGTCCCACACCGGCTGATGGCCGCCGCCGTAGATACGGTTCTCTGGATCGAAGTACGGCCACCACACCTGGTGATACGTCGCCGCGGTCACCTGGCGAAGAATCTCCCGCGAGACCGCGCCACGAATCAGGATGTGCAGGTGCGGGGCACCGCGCAGCTGTGGTTCCACCGTCGCGAAATACTGCACGTCCCAGCCGACCGCGCGGCGCAGGTTCTGAATCCAGCGGTCCACCAGCTTGGAGAAGAACACGATGTCGCGTGCCTGTGTGGTGTAGTCGTAGCCGCCCGGGTTCACCGGCGACCCGTCCGAGCACGGCTTGCCCTTCTCGTCGGTGGCGCCGTCGGTGTTGATCCGCCCGTACGAGGGCATGGTGAGGGTGACGAACATGCTCGGCCGGTACAACTCCGCGAACACCTTGCCGAGCGTGCGACGCTCCACCTTGCGCCGGGGCAGATTCGGGGCGTCCTGCCGCCTGCGAGTCGAGCGCCGACGCCGATCTTTCGCGGTAGCGTCCACGGCCGGGAGACGACCACGCAGACCGGTTTCCCGCAACTCCCGGTCCAGATCCCGGATCACCTCCTCCCGGATAACAGTCGCCAACTCCTCATCCCCGTCAGCGACGGCCTGCCGGTACTCGGTGACCAGATCAGCACGGGCGGTGAGCAATTCGATTTGCTGCTCGGTCGGCTCCACCGTGTAGGGGACCGGTTCTTCCCCGATGTGCCAGCCCTCCCGGCACTGCGCGATCCGCAGCAGGCGATGAGCTTTCGCACACGCCGGGCACACCGATTGGATCGTGGACTTGCACGGTGCGCCCTCGTAGGTGACCGTGCCCGTCTTCGGGTCCTCCACCCGCATCGGGATCGGCCGCTGACACACATCGAACTTCTCCGCCGCCGCATGCGCGATATCGAGCAGGTCCGGCTGGGCACGACGTTCCGCGGCGGTCTGCCGGGCCGCAGCAGTGTCGTTGATCTCGGTCATCAAGCAGCGTCCTTCCGGTAGCCGTCGTTGAGGCGGGGCAGGGTGATGGTTTCGGCAAGCGAATCGGTCCGGCGCAGAACCAGTTCCATCAGGCCGGGGCCGACGATGGTGGCGCGGCATCCATGGGCGCCGAATGTGTGGGCGATCCGGTCGACACGGCTCTCGTAGTCGGCGGGGCATTGACCCTCCAGCATCCGCACCCGCACCCGATCCAGCGCGTCACCGATCCGCACTGTCACCAGCCGCGGCACCAACGTCGAATCCTCCCGGGTGACAGTGAGATTGCACGCGCGCAGGTATTGCGCCCAGCAGCGGCGGTAGCGCCACCAGGTGAGGAACCGGGCACGGGCCCGCGAGGTGATCCACCGCTCGAAGGTCTGCGGACTCCGCCCTCGCCACAGCACCATCACCGCGATGAACACCCCGACCACCACGACACCCAGCACCTTGCCCGCCAGCACCCACACGACCACCGCAGCAACGATCGGGACCGATACCATCGGGAACAACACCGCCCACCAGGCGACCACCCCTGCGGCGATCAGCAGGTACCAGACCAGGTGCAGCAGTGCCGAGGCGAACAGATCGAATACATCGAAGTTGTTGCGCTGACTGGTGTTTCGTGTCTGGTTCATGCTGCCACCGCCGGAACCTCGTGGCCGAGGGCTTCCGCGAGCGCGGACACCAAGTCCCGGGCGGCGGGCGGGGTGACCGCGTTACCGGCTTGGCGGACCCGTTCGCGCCGGTTGCCCAGGATCACGTATCCGGGGTCGAAAGCCATCGCGCGTGCGATCTCGGCGGGTTCGAGCATCCGGAACTCACAGTCATCCACCGCCGGCGCGAGCGTGGTCAATCCGTGATGGGTGCCCGCCGCTGCGATCGTGTCCAACGGTTCGGTGAGCAGCTTGGCTGTGTTGTGGTTGCGCAGCGGTACCACCATTGCGAACCGATCCCGGGTAGTGACCGTGCTCATCGGTGCCGTCACCGAAGACGCTGTACCCGTGCTGTAATACGGGACCAGCAGCGCGGTCTCGCTGCGCGTGGTGATCGTACGGACCGGCGAGACCACCGAACGAGCCTGCACGCCCGCACGGGCCTCCACCGGCACCAGCAGGGCATCGGATTCGGTCGTGGTGCGTGTCGGCATCGCCTCGGCCACGCTGTAGGCCCGATCACGGCGAGTGCCGCCCGTGGGCACCAACAGCCCGGGATCGGCGGCGAAGCGCGTCAGCCCGTCCTGAATACGGGCCCGGGTCTTGGCCTTCAACGGTTTACGGCGATCCCCGATCCGTTCCCCGCGCAGGGTCCAGTCGATCACCGAGGACGCGGGCAGCCACGCCGGTTCGACAATCCTGTTGCGGCACGACACGTTCGGGCAGCGCCACAAGTACTGGGTGCGGTAGCGGCCCCACCGGCGAGCCGGGTTCTTCCACCCCTGCACCGCGGTCACCTCACGGCTGCACACCGGGCACCACGCCTGCGGGCGGGTCCAGCGGTCCAGATCCGGGGCACGGTCACCCGCACGCCACGCCACCACATACAGCCGATCACGAGATTGCGGGGCCGGATCACCCGCCGCAGTGGCGTGCATGCTGTTCAGGTACACCACCCGATACCGGTAGCCCAGCAGTTCCAAGGCTTGGCACCAGGCCGGCCACATCACCCACTTCGCCGCATCCACGACGTTCTCCACAACGATGCCGCGGTACCGGTGATGCTCGGTGAACCGCACCACATCCCACATCGTTGCCCGTGACCGTTCGGCCGCCTCATCGGGCAGGATCTCCCCGAACAGGTCGGGCTGGCAGTCCGCATTCCGTTTACGGCCCCGGGCCACACTGTGGTTCGTGCAGCTCGGCGAGGCCCACAGCAGGTCCGTGCGGGGGAACAGGCGCGGATCGACCTGCGAGATGTCCGCGCACTTGTGATCGGTCGATTCGTGATTGGCCTGGTGGGTGTCCACCGCCAGCTGCCAATGGTTCGCGGCCATCCGCACCGCGATACCCGGCACCTCAGCCGCACCGGAACTGGAACCACCAGCCCCGCAGAACAAATCGGTCAGAGTGAGCATCATTTCGACTTTCTCGGAAGAGGGAACAAGGGCAACTGCTCTGGGTCCTTACACCCCCGGCGGGTGTTCTTGGCGACCGAGGCAGCAGCCTTACGGACGATCGGATTGACTTGTCGCGGTACCGGTTTCAGCGGCACCGGTTCGATCGGGGCGGGTTTCTTGCGTGTAGTCATGCCGCCCAATCCCCGCCGTCGTCGAGACCGGTATCCCAGCCGGGAACCTCACCGGTTTCGGCCCACAGGTGCACCGCCAAGCTGACCGGGTCCATCCCCGAGCGTTCGTAGTGGCAGCGCCGACGACCCCGGATATCGACCACCGCGTCTACCGCTTCAGCTTCGAGGCGGGCAGCGTTGGCGCGCTCGACCCGGCGAATGTTGTTGGTTCTCATGACCATTCCTCGATTTCGGTGTCGCAGATGCCGCACCGGGTGCAGGTGCGGGGACGGTTCTTCTCGCCCAGCGACCAGCGCCGGGATTCGGGAAAGGTGTGGCCCTGCTGCTCGCATCGAGCAGTGGCGATGCAGCCGTCACACAGGACGCGGTCACCGTTGTAGACCCAGCCGATACCCGCACCCCGGGCGGCGATGTAGGAGATCGCCTGGGCGATGGAGGTGAAACACAGACCCTCGTACCGGGGTTCGGTGTAGGTGTCGCCGCAGGAATCGCAGTAGACGACCACGTGTGCCTCGGTGACGAATCCAGTCCTCATGCCGCCGCCCCCATCGCGTCGTCGCCGCGGTCCTCGTCGCCGAGGTCATCAGGGTCGAAATCGCTGTAATCGGCCTGCGGAGCGAAGTCGGGCTGGTCGGGGGCGTACGCCCCGACGATCGCGTCGATGTCCTCGTTGGACACCCAGAACGCGCGCACCCGAACGAATTCGGCGGTGCCGTCCTCCCCGACGTAGCCGACACCCGGTGTGCTGTCCGGGATCTCGTCGCAGCGGGCACCTCGATCGCGGGCACCCTGGCCGTGCACCATCGCCGTCTGGGTCGGCTCGTCCAATCGCAAGCCGATGCGGACCGGGAACAGTTGCCGGTTGGGCATGGTCTCCTTGGACGGGTCCTGCAACGCGGCGATCACCGACACCCCGACCGCACGGCCCTGCGACAACAACAGACCCGTCAGCCGACGGAACTCCTCCTGCTGCTCACGAGTCGCATACGACGACAGGGCAGCAGCCTCGTCGATGATGATCAGGATCAGCGGCTCGTCGACGGTCGGAACGTGTTTGCGGACACCGGCTTCCATCAACCGGGCCGCCCGCTCCTGCATCACCGTGACTGCTTCGGTGAGCATGGCGATGATGCGGTCACCGTCGTATTCGAAACGGACCCACAACCGGCGGCCGCGGCCGAATTCCATGCCGCCCTTGGGATCTGCCATCCAGATATCGACGATCCCGGCTTTCACGGCCGGGCCGATACCGGCGATGATGGACCACAGCACCGAGCCTTTCCCGGACCCCATCGCGCCGGCGAGCAGGATATGGGCGTAGAGCACCTTCAGCAGCCATAGGAAGCCGTCTTCGCGGACACCGACCGGAACCGCCTCCAGGTCCACATCATTGGGGACCGCCACCGGCACCATTGCCGGGGCAGCGAGCGTGTCGTACACGCGCACCTGAAGACGGACCCAGCCCGGCTCGGGCGAGATCACGGTCACCCGAGCCACCCCCAAGTAGTGAGCGAGCTTGTCGCGGGTCTCGTCGTTGTTCCAGTCCTTGAACGACTGACCGCCCAGCATCTGGAACTCGACCACCAGGCCCTGCCGGTCGTAGTCGTAGAACTCCAGCCGCGGGAACCCGGTCGCCACCGCACCGAGCCCGACCGCCCGCAGCATCAACGCGGTATGCATCGGGTCGCACAACACCAACACCGCCGGACGCAACTCGGGCGGGGCCGCAGCGGCGATCTCCTGCGCGGTCTGCTCCCGCCGAGCACGGGGACGACCAGGCCACGGGAACAGCCACGCCAGGAAGGCCATGCCGCCCACCAGGGCGAACAGCCAGGGAATGAACGCGATCATTGTCAGGAGCTCCTTGTCAGGACACCGCGAGCGGCAGCGCCTGTTGCTGTGCCGGACGCGGAGGATGGATTGGACGCACCCGAGGCCGAACCGGCTGCACGAGTGCGGGATTGGGATGGGCAACCGGCGAAGACGGAACCGGTCGCGAGAAAGCAGGAGTAGTCGAATCAGGTTCGGGCACAGACGATTCCGAGATCAGAATCGATTCCGGAGCCGGTTCGACAGCGGGCGTCGACTCGACACGGGCGAGGCGGAACAGCATCACCAGTCCGTGCGTGTCCACCAGCAAGCCGATCGGAGCGATAGCCGCGACCAGGGCGCACAACGGGCCGGGCAGTTCGTGACCACCTGTGATGGCATGCAAGCTGTTACCGGCCACCGAGACCACCGCACCCGCGACCAGCACCCAGGTGAACCAGCGGCGGGCCTTGGCAGTGTTCGCCAGCACCAGCACGCCCGCGGTGGCCTGAAGGATGGTGCCGTCCACGATCAGCGGGAACAGCCACGCATCCGAGACCGGAATATGCGCCAGCACCGCGAGGTCCCGCAAGGTGGCGAAGGACAGGCGGAACGCGGCAGCGCCGACGCCCACGATCACCAGGACCGCGAACACCCGCGCTACCAGCATCCAGCGCTCACGAATGAGCATCACGCCGCCGCCTTCACCGGCACGGCAGCATCGGTGACGTACTCCGCGTACTCGTGTTCAGCCAGCGCATTCGGCAGCGCGTCCGCCAAGGCGCGAGCGTCCTCGATGGTCAACACCAGCCGGACATCACCGAGCCTCACGTAGACATAGGCCGGGATACGCCTCTCGGAGCGACCCTCCGGGCCGTAGTGCTCCACCCGCTCAGGCCAGTACTCGGCCGATTCGAATACGAAATGCGTTGTGGCAGTGACGAAAGACGACATCACGCAGCCGCCTTCCCACCGGCCGGACGCGACGCACCCGGATCAGCCGGAGGCTGCTTGGCCCCGGAGTTATCGCCCTTGATCCCGGTCGCCCGGTACTGATAGCCCAGGTACTTGTACTCGCCTTGACCCATCACCTTCGGCTCAGCGGTCAAGCCCTCCAGCTCGATCCACCACAGGTCAGTACCCGGAGCAACCTGCTCACCGGCTGGGATCGGCTGATGCTGCGCAACGAACGTGATCTCGAACGACGCCCGCTTGCCCTTGCCGTCGCTGGCCTCGTGCGGATCGGTCACCGTCGCCTTCCACAACGGCAGACCCGACCCCTCCCCGGTCTTCGGGTCGAAGTCGAACATCTGCTCCTGCAACGCATTCCGGTCCGGGTTGTACTTGATCGCCGGAACAATCGCCGTCATCAGCATCAACCGCTGCGGGAACGCTTTACCGTGGTCGATCGGGAACTGGTGGCCCTTGGGGATTGCCATGTTGACCTCCGATTTCTAGACCTGAAGCCTGCTCCCCAGGCTCCCTAGGTAACTTTCAATCTAGACCACCTCCCTAGGAAGGTCAAGGCTTTCCCGGGTGTCCTAGGTAGATCGTCTAAGCTGGTGGAATGGACGCACTCGACCCCGATGACCCGCGCCCGCCGTCGCAGCAAATCGCGAACATCCTGCGAGCGGCGATCTTGACGCGGAAACTCGCCCCGGGCGACAAGCTTCCGTCGCAACCGGATCTCGCCAAGCGCTACAACGTGGCAAAGGCGACCGTCGAGAATGCCATTCGTGCGCTACGTGACGAGGGTCTTGTCATCTCCCGAAAGGGCAGCGGTGTCTACGTACGCGAGCGCACCGAACGCCCGGTCGGACTCCGGCCATACATCGAGCGTGCCTTCCAGGCCAAGACTGTCACGCTGGACTTCTCCGGGTTCTCCGGCGAGACCTTGCACGGCGCCATCGCCGAACCGCTTGACCGAATCCGCGAAGGTCGCCTCCGGCCCGATTCCCTCACGGTCCGGATGCTCGTACCCGATCCCTCGCGTCCGTGGTCGCTGCCAGCACGGACTGATGATCTATCCGACAGCCCAGCATTCCGTCAGCGAGCAACCCGCATCATGGAACGCCACGCTCTCGCCGTAGTCGATGAAGTGACGGAGCTGGCTCGGCTCGGACTCGTCTCGGTAGCTACAGCGCAGGTCTGGATATATCCCGCAGTGCCGTTGTTCAAGCTGTACATCCTCAACAGTGAGGATGTGTTCTTCGGCTACTACCCGGTCCGGGAGCACAAGCTTGAGCTTGGCGGCGAATCGACGGCTATTTGGGACCTCATGGGCAAGGATGCCGAGTTATTCCACTTCGCCAAGGACACCGAACCGGAGAGTATGAGCAGCCAGTTCGTCAGCCAGTCACAAATGTGGTTCGACAGCATCTGGACCACTGTCGCAAGGGAATATCGCACGTGACCGATGTGACCGCTCTTCTCCGCGAGCGGCCATGCCTGCTACTGGATTTCGACGGCCCTATCTGCGCCGTATTCTCGGGCCTGTCGAATCGCTCTGCGGCTCTTCAACTAATCGATGCCACCGGAGTAACCCCGCCGACCGAAGTGGCATCGACCAGTGACCCGTTCGACGTACTCAACTTCGCTGCAAGCGCGCTCGGTGAACCAACCGTCACCCGAGTTGAGGAGTGCTTCACCAATGCCGAACTTGAGGCCGTGCGTACCGCCAGGCCAACCCCTCATGCTGACGCCGTAATCCGTTCGGGCGCAGTGCCTTTCCGCAGGGTTGCCGTCGTCAGCAACAACTCATCCGCCGCCGTCTCTGCCTATCTGGCTGCCCACGGGCTGCGGCCGTACATCGCTGGCATCTTCGCACGGACCTCCTCGAACGTAGCCAGGCTCAAGCCCGCGCCCGACCTCCTAAAGGAGGCGATGGCGAGCCTCAAGCTCCCGCCCGAGAGGTGCTCATTCGTTGGAGATTCGGTTACCGACATCCAAGCTGCGCATGCTGCTGACATTCCGGCTATCGCCTTCGCCAACAAGCCGGGCAAGGCTGAGCGGCTTGCCGAGTACCAGCCAGAAGCGATCATCACCAGCATGTCGGAACTCTTACCCGCGCTCAGCTAAGAACCGACGTCCTGAAGGGGGCCCAGCGGCCGACATACACCAATAGTGCAGCACAACGTTGTAGTATTGGTGCTGTCACGCGAGTGATGCTGGCGGTGGGACGCCGTGCAACCGACGCCTCACCTGGTGGGTTACCTAATCCGCCGCAACCAGCGGACCAGGACGCAAGCCCCGGCGATCACGGCAGCTGCTACCAACACCTTGCCGTAGTCGACCGGGGCTTCACTCTTTTCCCGGCGATGCTTCGCCATACCCACCACCTCCCTCCTGGGCGCGAGTGTGGACCAGGTCCACTCGCCCCTCGGACGGAGGTGACCGTCACCCTACGCCGGACCACCGACCGAAACCGTTGAAACGCAACCGGTTCCGAGTGTTCGGCCGCATTCGTCCGATTGGCACTCAATCTTTGGTTGATCCTGCCGTCCGCGGCTTCCCGAGGCCCCCACGACTGATTCGGACCACTGCCGAATTCAGCCATACAGGATCAAGAGCGCCGCCTGCGGCGGCGGCGCGTGCGCGCCGCCGCCGCGCGGCGACACGCAACCGCTGCTGATGGGACGTCGCCGCGGCGCGTCGGCACGTCGGCCCCACGCACGCGCCACACCGCAGGAAAACGCACTCGATCTCTGATCACTGACTTCTCCAACGGTCCGAGCGGTGCTGGGCACGACTACAGCCGTACCCGACTTGCCTCCCGCAGCCGATCCCGAAACGGCCCGGCACTCTGCTCAGTCCACCGGCTGTGGTCACCGCACACCACGTCGTTCTCACCGGGCCATTGCATCCGGGTGGCAATGGTGTGGTTGGGGCAGAACAGGTGTCGACCGCACGGAGACCGGGGGAGCGGTCACCAGCCCCCTTCCCGGTGACGAACGATCTGCCGAAGGCATACCACCCAGCTGGGGCACTCCAAAGGGCGCTTCGCGTCACTACGTGATGGGCATCCGCCCACCCTTTTCCGCGCCCCAGCTGGGTGGTCTGGGCAAGCCCAGATCGATCGCCACCGGGAAGGAGCCCCACCATGACCACCGACACCACCACCTGCGCAATCCCCAAGTGCGACAGCCCCGCCACCCACCACCTCTACCTCAGCGATGAACGTGGCGGACTCGCCCACAGAGTGCTCTGCCGCGAGTGCTACATCGCCCTCACCACGCCCGACCGGTAACCGCCCAGGGGCTTCGGCCCCTCCTCCGGGCCACTGGCAACGACGCCGGACGCGAGTCGCCACCGCCGCCGACTCCAGGCCCGGACACCGGACAGCCCGCTATCCGATGCGGCCCAACTCCTTCCCGGACCGCACCGGATAGCGAGGCACCCGAACTGGGGAGGCCTTGCGAAGTATGTCAAGCCTAAAACTCAAGGCCTCCGTCATCGTGGCGGGAAGCTCCCCTTCTTCCTCATGACCCAATCGTCTCGCTCCAGCCGACCGAGTCAAGGACCACCTCCGGTGTCCGCTACGCGGTGCCCAAGGGCATCCTTGACACGCCCGACTTCCGCTGAGGGCGGCCAGTATGAGGAAGCAGGGGAAGAGCAGTCATGCGGCGGGAGGATGCCCGGTTTGTCCGATGGTATGAAATCCATTGGGAGACTTGCCCCACGCGACAGTAAGCTGCCCGCTCATGAAGGTAGGCGATTCGATCCGCTTGGCGATCGACGACTTCGGCCGCGGCGAGACTGAAGCCGCGATGCTCCATGCCTGCAACGCCGTCGACGGCACCGCCAAGAAGATACATCCCACGGGGCAAGTCGGTGACCGATTCACCGCGCTGATTCGCGACAACTACGACATCTTCGGGCTCATGGCTATGAGGGGGGTGAACACTGCGGAGACCCGGTGGCCGGTACCGATCAAGTCGACACTCGGGAGAAATGTGTGGCCCGACACCGCGGACCTCATCTACTTCCAGCACCGATGCGCCCATGGCCACGGCGACGAACTGCCCGGGGACATTGCCCTGGTGGACGATTACATCGGAATCGCGAGTGAGTTGCTCGTCGAACAGGGCAAGGTCCGACTCCCGTGGAACACGATCTTCGGGCTGATCGCCATCGCAGTCGTCGAGGCTGTGAACATCGACCAGCGAGTCGCGGACGGCCAGCACCTGGAGTGGGGCGATCCAAAGATCCACTTCGAGATCAACGACTGGTGGGGCCGGAAGGTCGATTTTCGCGCGCAGCTGGCTACCCAACACACTCCGCTGATCAAACTGGATTGGGCGGAGTGGACTGCGAATCCGCCCTTCTAGCCTGGCAGGGGTGAGCCAGGCCGTCCCCAGGCCGTCGAAGGTCGGAAACGGCCCGGAACCAGCGAGAAGCGGTGAGTGTGAAGTTCCCAGGTCACAAGCCGGTTTCAGTTGATCTCCGCAGCTCGCTCGGAACCGCCGCAAGATCACGCAGATCTATGAGGGTACGAACCAGATCCAGCGCCTGGTCATGTCGCGCGCGTTGCTGCGCTGACCTGCCCGAGAAGCTCGAAACCGAAGCCCCGGTAGGGGTTCCGCCGATAGTGAAAGGCGGGGCCGGTACCGGGGCTTCGTGACGTTTTCGGTTCTGTTCTTGCAGATGCACATTCAGTCGCAATCGGGCGAATTCAGGACTATCCGTGTGGGCGCGAGCGGAGCACTATTGAGGCATGGCCGGAGTCGAGATCAACGACAGGTTCGTCCGGCGGACATTGGACAACGGGCGGATCGAAGAGGTGCTGTGGCAGGAGCTTTCGGAGGTTCGGATCATCACCACTGCCGATGGGCCGTTCGCCGACGATGTGTTCTTTGTATTGATAGGTGCGAAGGGAAACGGTTGCGTGGTTCCGCATTCAGCGGCCGATACCCGCTTCCTCGCGCGTTTGCAGAAACTGCCGGGTTTCGACAACGAGAAGGTGATCGAGGCGATGGGTAGCGTCCAGGATCGTCAGTTCCTGGTGTGGCGCCGCCGCAATTAGGCGACCAGCTCCGCGTATTCGCTGTGCTGTTCGATGAACTTCTCGACGTACCAGCAGGTCGGTACCACCGAGAAGCCGGCCTCGCGCGCGTCGCGCAATCCGAATTCGACGACCAGTCCGGCGACCCCGCGGCCGCGGAATTCGGGGAACGTCAGGGTGTGCTGGAAATCGCGGGCCTTCCGGTCGCCGACCACCCGGTCGCTGTAGTCGGCGTACCCGGCGAGGGTGTCGTCGAGGTAGATCTCGTACCGGGTGGCCTCGACATTGTGCTCGAGCCTGGTGGTCATGATCGGTGCAACTCCTCCGTCGGTCGGATGTAGGAATTACAACACCGCTCCGGGGTTGAGTATGCCGTTCGGATCGAGCGCGTCCTTGATGCGGCGTGTCAGGGCCATCACATCCGGGCCGAGCTGATCGGGCAGCCATGCCTTCTTGAGGCGGCCGACGCCGTGCTCGCCGGTGATCGTGCCGCCCAGGCCGATCGCCAGCGCCATGATCTCACCGAAGGCCTGATGGGCCCGCGCGGTCTCGTCCGGATCGTTGCGATCGTGCACGATCAGCGGGTGGGTGTTGCCGTCGCCCGCGTGCGCGATCACCGAGACCAGCACATCGTGGCGCCGGGCGATCTCGGCGACGCCGGTGATCAGCTCACCCAGGCGCGGCAGCGGAACGCCGACGTCCTCGAGTAAGAGCGTCCCTTTGCGTTCCACGGCCGGGATGGCGAAACGCCGTGCGGCACAGAAGGCCTCGCCCTCCTCGGGATCCTCGGTGCTGAAAACCTCCGTGGCTCCGGCCTTTTCGCAGGCCCGAAGCATGATCTCCGCCTCGCGGACGGCGTATTCGCCCGGCGCGTCGGAGCGGGCGACGAGCATGGCCGCCGCCTCGCGGTCCAGGCCCATGCGCAGCTCGTCCTCGACGGCGTTGATCGAGACCGCGTCCATGAACTCGAGCATCGAGGGCCGCAGCTGCCCGGTGATCTCGAGGATCGCCTCGATCGCGGCGGTGAGGGTGGAAAACGTTGCCACGACGGTGCTCTGGGGCGGTTGTGCGGGCAGCAGGCGCAGGGTGAGTTCGGTGATGATGCCGAGCGTGCCCTCGCTGCCGACGAACAGCTTGGTCAGCGACAGGCCCGCCGAATCCTTCAGCCGCGGCCCGCCCAGGCGCACGACGGTGCCATCGGCCAGCGCGACCTCCATGCCGAGCACGTAATCGGTGGTGACGCCGTACTTCACGCAGCACAGCCCGCCCGCGTTGGTGGCGGCGTTACCGCCGATCGAGCAGATCTCGAACGAGGACGGGTCTGGCGGATACCACAGCCCATGCTCCGCGGCGGCCCGCTTCACCTCCGCGTTCAACAGGCCGGGCTGGACCATGGCCGTGCGGGTGACGGGGTCGACGGTGATCGCGCGCATCCGCTCGGTGCTCAACAGCAACGCGCCGTCCTGCGCGGTCGCGCCGCCGGACAGACCGGTGCCCGCGCCGCGCGGAACGACCGGGACGCGATGGTCGTGGGCCCAAGTCAGGACGGTCGCGACCTGATCGGTGCCGGTAGGCCGGACCAGCGCCAGCGGCATACCGGCATCGGGATCCAGCGCGCGGTCCTGCCGATATCCGGCCAGGATGTCCGGATCGGTGACGAGTGTCCCGTCGGGCAGCAGCGCGGCAAGGGTGTGCACATGCTCCCCGGCCTCTCCGGATTTCAGGCCATACACCTCAGGTGCCTCTCGTCGTGGTCACAGGTCCTGCGTACGAACCTACGTCGAGATATCCCGGCCGGATAGACTGCCTCGGTGTCCGATGCCAAGCTAGAGATCCAGATGTTGCACGACCGGGTCATGGTGCGGGTGTCCCAGGAATCCGGTGAACGGCGCAGCAGCGGGGGCATTCTCATTCCGGCCACCGCGCAGGTGGCCAAGCGCCTGTCCTGGGGCGAGGTGTGCGGGGTCGGCTCGCATGTGCGCAGCGTGAGCGTGGGGGATCGGGTGTTGTTCAGCGCCGACGACCAGTTCGAGGTCGAGGTGCAGGGGAGCGCGTATCTGGTCATGCGGGAGCGGGATCTACATGCGGTCGCCAGCGAGCGGATAGAGCACGGCACGGGGCTGTATCTATAGGAAGAAACCTCCCGCCGGGACAGCGGGAGGTTTCTCCGGTTCGGGTAGCGTTCAGCGCGCCTTGCGCGGCAGCGCGAGGGCCGCGGCCAGGACGACCGCGAGCACCACCACCGCGCCGAGCCCCGCGGCCCGCATGGCGTTCACGTAATCGCCCGTGGCGGTGGCGGATCCGAGCGCCGAGAAGAAGATCACGCCGAGAACCGTTGCGCCGATGGCATTTCCGAACTGCTGCGCGGTCGTCAGCACGCCCGCGGCCATACCCGCCTGTCGCGCGGGAATGCCCGAGGACAGGACCGCGCCGATCACCGACGGGATGGTCAAACCGTTGCCGGTTCCGACGATCATCATGCCGGGGATCAGGGCGAGCGCGGTGACCTGCGGACCGAACCAGCTCAGCACGCCGAGCGTGATGAACAAACCGATCAGGCTCGTCGCGGTGCCGACCACCATGACGCGGTTGCCGATGCGGTTCGCCACCCGGGGCGCGAGGAAGAACGAACTCGCGGCGAAGCAGACGCCCAGCGGTGCGAACGCCAATCCCGCACGCAGCGGCGACATCCCGAGCCCGTTCTGCAGCATCAGGGTCAGGCACAGCATGAAGCCGGCGAAGAAGGTGAGATAGCCGCCCGCGATGACCAGCCCGAGGCCGAAGCTGCGCTCGCGCACCATCGTGGTGTCGAGCACCGGCTCGCCGCCGCGTCGGGCCAGCATGTTCTCGTAGCGCAGGGTGAGCAGCAGCACCGGCGCCGATGCCGCGATACTGACCCAGGTCCACAGCGGCCAGCCCGCCGAGCGGCCCAGCGTGACCGGCACCAGCAGTAGCGCCAGTGCCGCCGAGATACCCAGCGCGCCAATAGGATCCATCCGTGGACGGCGATTCGCCTCGTGCCGGGGCAGCCAGCGCGCCGCCAGCGCCGCGGCGGCCAGGCCGATGGGCACGTTGATGTAGAAGATGGTGCGCCAGCCCCAGCCGAACAGGTTCGCGTCCAGCAGCACGCCGCCGAGCACCT
Organism: Nocardia sp. NPDC051570; assembly: GCF_044454005.1. Taxonomy (NCBI): domain Bacteria; kingdom Bacillati; phylum Actinomycetota; class Actinomycetes; order Mycobacteriales; family Nocardiaceae; genus Nocardia; species Nocardia sp. NPDC051570. The sequence goes on from NZ_JBITDI010000003.1 coordinate 612,447, forward strand.
GGCCGGAGACCGCGCCGATACCCACGGTCGCGCCGAATGCGGCCATGGCCCTGGGCCTTTCCTGGATCGGGAACATCGTGTTGATGAGCGCGAGCATCTGCGGCACCATCAGCGCCGCCGTGCCGCCCTGCAGCATCCGGAAGGCGACCAGCACCCACGCGTTCGGGGCCAGCCCGCACAGCAGTGAGGCGACGGTGAAGGCCAGCATGCCGATCACGAACAGTTTGCGATGGCCGTGCAGGTCGCCGAGCCGGCCGCCGGTGATCAGCCCGGAGGCGTAGGCGAAGCCGTAGCCGCCGACGATCAGTTCCAGCGCCGCCTCTCCGGCATGCAGATCGTGCTGCAGCGACGAGGCCGCGACATTGACCACGAACCAGTCGAACATCGCCATGAACATGGCGCTCAGCACGACCGGCAGCACCCTCCAGCGCGTCGGATATGCCTCGGATGTCAGGGAAATCGTTGGGGCGGAGCGTGTTTCGAGCATGGACACGGGTGTGCTCCCGAGAATCGCAGGGACTGAATCGGCGCGACGCTGCACCGGACGGGAGTGAGGGCGAACCTCACGAGAGCTGCAACTAACTGGTTGGTTATTAATATTCCAAGTGGTCCGCGGCTTGTCAACCAGTTAGTTGGTTACTATCGGAGGATGGCTCCCAGAGATCCCGAGGCGACCAAGGCCCGCATCTTCGAGGCGGCCACCAGCGAGTTCGCCGCCTATGGGATCGCCGGCGCCCGCGTCGATCGCATCGCGCGCAACGCGCAGGCCAATAAGCAGCTGATCTACGCCTACTTCGGCGATAAGGAGCAGCTGTTCCATCAGGTGCTCGAGCGGGCCATGGTGGACGCCGCCTCGGCCGTGATCACCGATATCGACGATGTCGATCTGTGGATCGATCAGCACATCGACTATCACCGCGACCATCCGGAGTTCCTGCGGCTCATGCTCTGGGAGGCCCTGGAGCTGGGGCCCGACGGCGCCTCGGGCGGCGAGGCCCGGATCGGCCGCTACGCGCAGAAGCAGGCCAAGGTCGCGGATGCGCAGGGCCGCGGCCTGATCCGCGCCGATATGCCGCCACCGGTCGTGCTGATGCTGATGCTGAGCATGATCAACTATCCGCGCGCGGTACCGCAGGTGGTCCGCTTCCTGTTCAGCGATGGATCCGATCCCGAATCGCTGCGCGAATGGTTCAAGGATGCGGTGCGGCGGGTGGTGGCCCCGGTCGATCCCGTATGAGGACGTCGAGGCGATCGCCGTCGACCACGACCGCATCGTCATCGGTGAGCGCCCAATGCGCGACACCCTCGGCGCGAAAGCGCTCCGCGATCCGCGTGCAGACGCCGTCCGGATCGGTCCCGGGGGAGTCGACGTGCGGGACGATGCGGTGATCGACCAGACCCAATCCGTCCCACCGCGGTTCGATGCCGCATGCGGGCCCGACCTCGGCCGGATCGTCGGCCGCCTCGATGCCGTGCAGATCCGGGGTCATCACGCAGGCGCCCGCGCTGTATCCGGCGTAGGCCAGCACGTCCTGGGCCAGCAGCGCGGGCAGGACGAGATCGGCGCCGCTGCGCGCGAACTGGGCCCGTAGCACGAAGGTATTGCCGCCGCGCACCCATACCAGCGGATATCGGCGCAGCATCCGCTCCAATTCGGCCGCGCGCCCGGCATATTCGCGTAGGTCCACGACCTCGGGGTGGAATCCCAACCGGCGCAACGGGGTCCGATCGCTGATGACCGCGCCGCGCCAGGCCTTGGGCCAGGCATCGCAGGCGTTCGGGATCAGCGCGACCGGGCCCGGCTCGCCGACCAGCGCGGCGAAGCGGTCGTAATGTGCCCCGAATCGATAGCTGGACAGGAACAGTCGCACCGCGGCTCAGATCGTGAAGGCGAGGTTGTCGACGAGTCGCTGTGCCAACTCCGGGTCGCCGGAGAACTCGATCCGCTCGGCATGTTCGCGCGCGGTCGTGCGGCCGCCGCACAGCCGCGCGAACAGACCCGAATCCGTACGGATCACCGCATCGGCCGGACGATCCAGTGCCGCAACGAGTTCGGCGCGTCCGTCCACCTGGACGTGGTCGGCGCGCACCACGGGCCCGGTCAGCTCGATGGTGAGTTCGGCGCGATCCAGGGTCTCGGTCATGCTCGGGTATCTCTCTCCTCGGTGTCGAGCCGATCCAGTCCGGCGCGGATGGCCGCGGCCGTGAGATCGCTCTCGTGCGGTCGGCGCAGCAGAAATCCCTTGGCGAAGGCCAGTCGATCGCCGTGCCGGCGGGGTACCACATGCAGATGGACGTGATGCACGGTCTGGAAGGCCGCCTTACCGTCGTTGAGCAGCAGATTCGCCCCGTCGGCGGCCAATTCGCTGCGTCGCACGGCCTTGGCGAGGCGGTGGCCGAGGGTGAAGATCGCCGCGCCGAGCGCCGGATCGAGATCATCGAGGTTGGTGGCGTGCTGTTTGGGGATGATCAGGGTATGGCCGCGCGTGATGGGCCGGATGTCGAGGAATGCGCACAGCGTGTCGTCCTCGTAGACCCGAGTCGACGGCGCGTCGCCCGCGACGATGCGGCAGAAGATGCAGCCACTCACCCCGCAGACGATACGGGCCATTCGACGGAATTTCATCGACGTATGTGATGTTGATCTCGGCTACGCTCACCGTCGACCAGGTATTCTCACGAACCTACTAGACAGTAAGTTTCTCGATCGCCGCTCGAGTTAGGAAGTAGACCAGTGGAGACAACGCATAGCGCAGACGCGGACGCGCCGCGCGGGACGCGTGTCGGAGTCGTCCGGGAAACCAATGCGGACGAGCGACGCGTCGCGTTGGTGCCCAAGATCATCCCGAGCCTGACCCGTCAGGGGGTTCGGGTGATCGTGGAGGCCGGGGCGGGGGCCGGGGCGCTGATCCCCGACGAGGCCTATACCGAGGCCGGCGCCGCGATCGGCGATCCATGGTCGGCCGAGGTGATCGTGAAGGTCGCCCCGCCGAACGATGCCGAGGTGGCCAAGCTGTCCGCCGGGCAGACCCTGATCGGATTCCTCGCCCCCCGCAACGCCGATAACAAGATCGGCGCGCTGAAGTCCGCGGGCGTGCAAGCCTTTGCGGTGGAAGCGATTCCGCGAATCTCGCGCGCACAGGTGATGGATGCGCTGTCCTCGCAGGCGAATGTCGCCGGATACAAGGCCGTGTTACTGGCGGCGTCGGAATCGACGCGCTTCTTCCCGATGTTGACCACCGCGGCGGGCACGGTGAAGCCCGCGACCGTGCTCGTGCTCGGCGTCGGCGTGGCGGGGCTGCAGGCGTTGGCGACCGCCAAGCGGCTGGGCGGCCGCACCACCGGTTATGACGTGCGGCCCGAGGTGGCCGATCAGGTGCGCTCGGTGGGCTCGCAGTGGCTCGATCTGGGCATCGACGCCGCTGGCGAGGGTGGGTATGCGCGCGAGCTGACCGATGAGGAAAAGGCAAGGCAGCAGCAGGCTTTGGAGGATGCCATCAAGGGCTTCGACGTGGTGATCACCACCGCGCTGGTGCCCGGGCGGCCCGCGCCGCGGCTGGTGACCGCCGCCGCCGTGGAGGGTATGAAGCCGGGCAGCGTGATCGTCGACCTGGCCGGTGAGACCGGCGGCAACTGCGAGCTGACCGAACCCGGTAAGACCGTCGTCAAACATGACGTCACGATCGCCTCGCCGCTGAACCTGCCCGCGACCATGCCCGAACATGCCAGCGAGCTGTACTCGAAAAACGTTGCGGCACTGCTGGAACTGATGCTGAAAGAGGGGCGTCTCGAGCCCGACTTCGGCGATCAGGTGCTGGCCGATTCCTGCGTGACCCGCACGGCGGAGGAGAGCTGATGTACACCGAACTGCTGGCGAATATCGCGATCCTGGTGCTGTCCGGGTTCGTCGGCTTCGCCGTCATCTCCAAGGTTCCCAATACCCTGCATACGCCACTCATGTCGGGTACCAACGCCATTCACGGCATCGTGGTGCTCGGCGCGCTGGTGGTATTCGGCCGGGTCGAACATCCGTCGGTGATCACGCAGATCATCCTGTTCGTGGCGGTCGTGTTCGGAACCCTCAATGTCATCGGTGGTTTCGTGGTGACCGACCGGATGCTGGGCATGTTCAAGGGCAAGAAGCCCGGTGCGCCCGCCAAGGCGGAGAAGGCGGGTAAGTAGCCATGGACAATCTCGTCAACATTCTCTACATCATCGCGTTCGCGCTGTTCATCTACGGCCTGATGGGCCTGACCGGACCCAAGACGGCGGTGCGCGGCAACTGGATCGCCGCATCCGGTATGGGCCTGGCGGTCATCGCGACCTTCATCTCCATCCGCCACACCACCAACTGGATCGTCATCGTGGCGGGCCTGGTCGTCGGTGTGGCCCTGGGTGTTCCGCCCGCACGGTTCACCAAGATGACCGCCATGCCGCAGCTGGTGGCCGCGTTCAACGGCGTCGGCGGCGGCACCGTCGCGCTGATCTCGCTCTCGGAATTCCTGAACACCCAAGGGTTTTCGCGGATTCCGGAGCAGCCCAGCGTGCATATCGTGATCGCCTCGCTGTTCGCGGCGATCATCGGCTCGATCTCGTTCTGGGGCTCGCTGATCGCGTTCGGCAAGCTGCAGGAGATCCTGCCGGGCCGCCCGCTCGGCCTCGGAAAAGCACAGCAGCCGTTGAACATTCTGTTGTTCGTCGGCGCGATCGCCGCGGCCGTGGTGATCGGCCTGGGTGCGACCGGGGACGGCGCGGGGACCTGGTGGATGGTGCTGGTGCTGGTGCTGGCGGCGGTGCTCGGACTGATGGTGGTGCTGCCGATCGGTGGCGCCGATATGCCGGTGGTCATCTCGCTGCTCAACGCGCTGACCGGATTGTCCGCCGCCGCAGCGGGTCTCGCGCTGAACAACACCGCGATGATCGTCGCGGGCATGATCGTCGGTGCGTCCGGCACGATCCTGACCAACCTGATGGCCAAGGCGATGAACAGGTCGATTCCGGCCATCGTCGCGGGCGGATTCGGCGGCGGCGGCGCGATCGCCGCGAGCGGTAGCGGGGAGCAGAAGCAGGCCAAGGCCACCTCCGCCGCGGACGCCGCGATCCAGATGGCCTACGCCAATCAGGTCATCGTGGTGCCCGGCTACGGTATGGCCGTCGCGCAGGCGCAGCATGCGGTCAAGGAGATGGCCTCGCTGCTCGAGGCCAAGGGGGTGGAGGTCAAATACGCCATCCATCCGGTGGCCGGCCGGATGCCCGGTCATATGAACGTGCTGCTGGCCGAGGCCGAGGTGCCCTACGACGCGCTCAAGGAAATGGACGATATCAACGGCGAATTCGCCCGCACCGACGTGGCTCTGGTGATCGGCGCGAACGATGTCACCAATCCGGCCGCCCGCGAGGACGCGTCGAGCCCGATCTACGGCATGCCGGTGCTCAACGTCGATCAGGCCCGATCGGTGATCGTGCTGAAGCGCTCGATGAACTCCGGATTCGCCGGTATCGATAATCCGCTGTTCTACGCCGACCACACCAGCATGCTGTTCGGCGATGCGAAGAAGTCGGTCGGCGCGGTCACCGAGGAACTCAAGGCCCTCTAGATCAGACGGCGAACAGGACGGTGGTCGGCGAGCCGGTTTCCAGCAAACCGGCCACCCCCTGTGGCAGTCCCGTGATCGGGTCGAGGTCCAGCCAGGTCACCGCATTCGACTTCTGGTCGGCCGCATAGAGTCTGCGGCCGCTCGGATCGAGGGTGAGGTCACGCGGGAAGACACCGCCGCACGGCGTAGTGGTCAGCGGTATCAGGGCGTCGGCCACCACGGCGAAGGTCGCGATGTTGTCGTGGCCGCGGTTGGCCACGTACAGGAAGCGGCCGTCACGCGACACTACCGGCTCCGACGGGTAGTTGCGCGGATCGCCGCCCCGCGTATCGGCCGCAATGGTCTGTCCCGCAACGAGTTCGCCGGTCTCGGCGCGCCAACGGCACACCGTCACAGTGGAATTCAGCTCGTTGGTCAGATATGCCCGCTGCCCGTCGGGATGGAAGCGCAGATGTCGTGGACCGCTGCCCGGCGCCATCGCGATCCGGGCCTGCTGGTTCAGCTTTCCGTCGGCGAGCCGGTAGACATACACCGCGTCCACGCCGAGGTCGACCACCAGCACCCAGCGGCCCGACGGATCGAACAGCACCTGATGGGCGTGCGGACCCTCCTGCCGTTCCGGATCCGGGCCAGAGCCGGTGTGCTGGGCGATATCGGTCACCGCGCCCAGCCGCCCGTCCTCGGCCACGGACACCACACTCACGCTGCCCGATTCGTAGTTCGCGGTGAGCACCGCGCGTCCGTCCGGTGCGACGCACAGATGGGTGGGCCCATTGCCCTGTACCGCAACGGAATTCAGAACCCGCGCGGCGTGCGGATCGACGGCGGTGACCGTGCCGGGCCCGGAGCCCTCGTTCACCGCGTACAGGCGGCCGCCGTCGGGCGAGAGCGCCAGGAACGACGGATCGGGCACCTCGATCACCGTATCGACGACGAGTCGTCCGCTGACGGAATCCACTGTGGCGACTCCGATTCCGCGTCCGGTCGCCTCGCCGGAGGTGTAGCAGCCGAGATAGGCGCGGTCGCCGGTGGCCGCCTGCGCCCGGGCCGCAGAGGCGGCGATCCCCACTCCCGCAACGGATCCCAGTACCACGAGGAAATGTCGTCGATCCAGTTTGCCGGTGGCCACCGGTATCTCCTTCCGCCCGAATGCACGTTCGCGACAGGATGACGTACCTCACACCCATTGCGCAATAGGTGCAATTCCGATTGCGCAGCACGCAATTGAAGCCGACTGGTTGTCTCACTCCTGAATAGCATCGGGCCGGGAAACTCGCGGCGCGGACACGCCCGCGCGGATAAGCTTTCGGGCGTGACGCTTCGTGAACGGTTCGATCAGCCCGCGCGAGCCGATGATTCGCTCATCTACGGCGCCCCGCACGAAACGGCCGACGGCGCGACGGTCATCACGGTCGCGCGGTCCGGCGGCTGGCTGCGGCCAGGGCCGCGGGCGCTGGGCATCTTCGTCGTTCACGGCGAAAACGTCAGCTGGACACCGGCAATGGATGCGGAGCGGATCGCATTCGTCGGCGTGCTGACCGGCCTGCTGGCCGCCGTCATCGCTACCCTGGCCGTGCTGCGCCGCCCGCCGTGGCCGGATATGCACGGCACCTTCACTATCCAGCAGTGACCGGCGGTTACTGCATCCGGTCCGGCCGGAGTTCGCGGGTGGCCTCGAAGTCGTCCACCATGCGGTTGTTCAGGCTCGCCAGCAGGCGCAGATCCTCGGGCGTCCAGTCCGACAGCGCGTCGTGGATGGATTGGCGGATGACCTTGCAGATGGCGTCGACCGCGTCGTAACCGGCCGGGGTCAGGCGTACCCGCTGGGCGCGGCGATCGTCGGGGTCGAGCACGCGGGTGACCATCCCGGTGCGTTCGAGCCGCTGTACCTGCCTGGTCACATGCGGGGCCTCGACGTCGAGCAGGCAGGCGAGTTCGCCCAGGCGTAGCGGTTCGAGGGCGTCGGCCAGCAGCCGCAGCAGCGGCACATTCGCGCGGTCCACATTCACCCCGGCCCTGGCGACCGTCTTGCCGTGCCGGCGGGCCCGGGTGAGCAGATGCGAAATCCGGGTGATGGCCCGTTCCAACTCCACGATGGCCTCGGCATCGCTCTCGGTCCTGGGCGGCGAGGTGGCTTCGGAGGGCGACATGCGGCTATTGTACGGCTTAACTTACTTACGTTAGTTAAGTAAGAAGATGAGGAATAGGTAGTAGATGACTTCGACCGTTGCCGGACGGTCCAGCGGCACTGCCGCGGTGACCCCTGCGCCGGCCCACCTCGGCATGACCCTGCTCGCCCTCAGTGCGGCGGGTCTGGTCGTATCCCTGCAGCAGACGGTCGTGATCCCGCTGCTGCCCCGGCTGCTGGTTCAGCTGCATACCGATGTCGCCGGGGTGACGTGGTTGTTCACCGCCGCGCTGCTCACCGGAGCCGTTGCCACACCGCTGCTTTCGCGCTTCGGCGATATGTACGGCAAGAAGCGCATGGTGATGCTGTGCATGGGTCTGCTGATCGTGGGCTCGGTGGTGTGCGCCCTGGCCACCTCGCTGGGCGTCTACATCATCGGGCGGGCGCTGCAGGGCACCTCCGCGGCCATGATTCCCCTGGCGATCGGCATCATTCGCGACAGCTTCCCGCGGGAGCGGCTGACCACGGCGATCGGCGTGGTCAGCGGCACCATGGGTGTGGGCGGCACCGTCGGCATGCTCGCGACCGGTGTGATCGCCGAACAGACCACCAATCCGCATCCGGTGTTCTGGATGACCGCCGCCTGTGCGGTGGTCGCGACCGTGCTGGTTGCCGTGAGCGCCAAGGACACCGGCGTGCGGCACGGCGGACAGCCCGACTATCTGGGCGCGATTCTGCTCGCGGGACTGCTGATCTGCCTGCTGCTGGGGATCAGTGAGGGACCGCGCTGGGGCTGGCGTGCGGGCAGTGTGATCGGGCTGTTCGTCGCGGCGGTGGTGCTGGCCGCGGTCTGGGTGTTGGTGGAGCTCAGGGTGAAGCAGCCGCTGGTGCGGTTGCCGTTACTGGTGGGCCCGCGCTCGCTGTCGGCCAACGCCGCCTCGGCGCTGCTGGGCTTCGCGCTGTTCGGATCCTTCACGCTCATCTCGAATTTCGTGCAGACCCCGGCCGATAAGGTCGGCTACGGCCTGTCGGGTTCGGTGCTGGCGGTGGGTCTGTACGGCATTCCCAGTTCGGTCTTGATGACGTTCTTCTCGTTCCGCACCGGCCGCATCGTGGGCCGCATCGGCCCGGCCAAGACGCTGGCCATCGGGGCGTTCTTCGCCGGCTGTGCGACCGGATGGCTGGCGCTGTTCCACGACCACGGCTACCACATGATCATCGCGAACATCCTGCAGGGCACCGGATTCGGCATCGGCTATGCCGCACTGGGCACCCTGGCCGTAGCGCATGTGCCGATGAGCGAGAGCGGAATCGCCAGCGGGATCAACTCGCTGGTGCGCACCGCGGGCGGCAGCATCGCCGGCGCCATCACGGCCTCGGTGCTCAGTGCGTACACCATCGGCCACACCGGCGTGCCGTCGCTGCACGCCTATGTGCTCAGCTTCACGATCCTGAGCATCGGCGCCTTCGGTGCCGCCGCGGTCGCCCTCGGAAACGGGCTGCGGCATAAGCACGTTCAGTAATCGAGCGCGGCTCAGACCGTCTTGATGGTGCCGCCGTCGATGACGTGATCGGAGCCGATGATGTTGGCGGCCCGCTCCGAGACGAGGAAGGTGACCAGCGCCGCGACCTCCTCGGGCTCGGTGATCCGGCCCGAGGTGATCTGAAACTGCTCCGGGACGCCCGCCAGCAACTGCTCCAGCGAAACATCCAGGCGTTCGGCCACTTTCGCGCCGATACCGGCCGGGCCACGCCACAGCGGACTGCCCACGACGCCGGGGGAGACGGTGTTCACCCGCACGCCGCGCGGGCCGAACTCCTCGGCCAGGCGCTTGCCGAGGGCGGTCAGCGCGGCCTTGGCCTCGCTGTAGCCGACCCCGCCGGTCGCGGGCCAGCGGGCGTTGATCGAGGAGATGTTGATCAACGCCCCGCGGCGCTCCAGCAGGCTGGGCAGGGCCGCGCGGGATGACCAGATCGCGCTGAACAGGTTGAGATCCAACATATTTCGCCACTGCTCGTCCGAGACATCGAGGAAGCCGCCGAGATCGAAACTCTCCGGATCCCCGCCGCCGACGTTGTTGACCAGGATGTCGATGCCGCCCAGTTCGGTCAGGGCCGCGGCGATCACGGCCTCGACGCCCTCGCGGGTGCTCAGATCGGCGGAAATCGCCGCGACGGAGGACTTTTCGAGCTCGGGTGTGATAGTGCGGGCCGCGCCGACCACGCGCACGCCCTCCTCGGTCAATGCCCGGGCGACGGCCAGGCCGATGCCGCGGCTCGCGCCGGTGACGACGGCGGTCTTGCCGCTCAGGTCGAGATCCATGGGATTGCCTTTCGTGCTGATCAGAGAGTGGTCACAGCGGTGTCGATGATGCGGTGCAGCGTCGGCGCGTCGTGGGCCTTGGCCAGCACGCGCAGGCCCGCGATGGTGTTGAGCAGGAACTCCGCCATCGCCTGCGGATCCACCTCGGCGCGCACATCGCCGTCGCGGCGGCCCTGTTCGATGCGCGCCCGCAGCGCTGCCGCGGTATGTTCCAGCATGCCGCGCACGGTCCGGGTGATCTCGGGATCGTGCCCGGCGAATTCGGTGGCCGTGTTCACCACCAGGCAGCCGCGCCGATCCGGTTGCGCCAGATCGGAATCCACGAGCAGGCGCAGGAAGGCGCCGATGCGCTCGCGGGTGGAGCCGGGCTGGGACAGGAACCCCTCGGCCAGGGCGGTTCCCATGATGTCGTAGCGGGCCAGGGCCCGTTCGAACAGCTCGCGCTTGCTGCCGAAGGCGTTGTACAGGCTGCCTTTCGCGATTCCGGTCGCCTCGGCCAGTTGTGCCGGAGAGGTATTGGCGTAGCCATGGGTCCAGAACGTCTCCATGGCCTGCTCCACAACGGAATCCGCCTCGAAGGCGCGCGGTCTGCCCATGGCTTGGACTGTAGGTGTTTTAGACCTAGAGGTCAAGAATTAGTGCGCACGATGCGAGCGAACCAGGCGCACAACAGAACTGCCGCCAGCGGGACGAGCAGGGCCGCGGTCAGCGAGGTGGGTTTGGAGATCCACCCGATCACCGACGGCCCGGCCAGCAGCCCCAGATATCCGAGGCTGAACACCCGCGACATATCGGTGGCCGCGGTCGCCGTGCCGAGATTGCCCGCGGCCGTGAAGATCTGGGGGATACCGCCCGACAGTCCGATGCCCATCAGTCCCCAGCCGATCAGCGTCAGCGGCACCCAGATCGACGAGATGATCAGCACCAGCCCCGCCGCCGCCAGCAGCGCGCCGCACCGCACCACCGCGACCGGCCCGAACCGTGCGCTGATCCGATCGGCCGCGAACCGCCCGGCGGTCATGGTCGTGGAGAAGGCGGCGAACGCCAGCGCGGCCGTTGCCTGGCTGGCTCCGAGATGCTCGCGCACCTGCAGCGCACTCCAGTCGTTGGCGACGCCCTCGGTCATGAGGAAGGCGAAGGCGATGGCCGCCAGCGCGAAAACCTTGCGCTGCACGGACTTGCGCGCGGCCCGCTCGGCCTCGGTCGCGGTCTTGTGCCCCGGGGTCCTTCGTCCCGCCGGGTGCGGCAGGTCCATCGCATCGTTCGCGGTATCGGTTCGGGCCGTGCGCGGCAGCATCTTCGGTACCCACAATGCGACAAGCATGATGCCGATGACCGCCGCGAGTGCCAGGGTGAACCGCAGATCCCAGCCGACATGCAGGGCGGCGGCGCCGGCCAGCGACCCGATCAGGCCGCCACAGGAGAACAGGGCATGGAAGGCGCCCATGATGGGGCGCGGGTATTCGCGCTCGACATGGACCGCCTGGGCGTTCATCGACACGTCCAGGGCGCCGTTGCCGAAGCCGAACAGCATCAGGGCAATCGCCAGCGAGACCGGACCGGCGGCGAGGCCGGGGCCGATCACGGTGAACGAGAGCCACCCCGCCGCCGCGGCGACCAGGGCTCGACTGCCGAAGCGGTCCGCCAATGGCCCCGCGGCCTGCATGCCGACGATGGCGCTGGCGGCCATCAGCAGAATCAACATGCCCAGGGTGGCGTTGGATACCCCCGTACGCTCGGTCACCGCGGGGATGTGGACCACCCACATGGCGCCCAGAAACCCGTTGAGACCGAACACCGCGAATACCGCGGCCCGTGCGATCCGGATCGGAGGAGCAAGCGTCGAAGCAGCCATTGACTCGACGGTACCGGCCACACGGCCGGCAGCCCCTCGTTCCCCCCGTCGGCCGCGGCATCGTCGGCGTGGCCGGTCGAGTTCCGAATCTGTGTTTGTTCCAATCGTTTTCGTTGTCGCTTTCAATTCTATGCCCGCGCACCGACAGATACCGGCCCCCGAATACTGGGTTGAGGACATTAGGGGCATCCGCGGGCCTCGTCCTCCGGGCCCTGTGCGGTCAGTGGGGGCGCCTGACTAATCTCGGGGCGGTGACCACGCAGCATGACTACCCGGTGCTCTGGCCCATGCCGACCCGATGGGCGGACAACGATCACTACGGGCACGTCAACAATGTGACCTACTACTCCTACTTCGATACCGCGGTGAACGCCTGGCTGATCCACGCCACCGGCACCGACATTCGCGAACTGCCCGCGATCGGCGTCGTCGCCCAGACCTCGTGCAAGTTCGTGGGCTCGCTGAGCTTTCCCGACCAGCTGCGTGTGGGCCTGCGCATCGCCCGCCTCGGGCGCTCCAGCATCACCTACGATCTGGCCATCTTCCGCGAGGACGGCGATGTGCTCGAACTCGCGGCGACGGGGACGTTCGTCCATGTCTACGTCGACGATGTGACCCGTAAGCCGGTCGAGATCCCGGCCGTGATCCGAACCGCCGCGCAGGTTTTGGTCGTCGCCGCGGACTAGACCCGGCCGAGTAGGGTGAGCGGATCCTCGAGCAGCGACGATACGCTCGCGAGGAACCGCGCCGCCAATTCGCCGTCGATCATGCGATGGTCGAAGCTCAGGCCCAATTCGGTGACCCAGCGCACGGCCAGCTCGTCGCGATACACCCAGGGCCGCTTGCGGATCGAGCCCAGGCACATGATCGCGGCCTCGCCCGGATTCACCAGCGGCACACCCATGTCCACGCCGAACACACCGACATTGCTGATGGTGAACGTGCCCCCGCGCAGATCGGCGGGCGTGGCCGAACCGGACCGGGCGACATCGGCCAGCCAGCCGATCTCCCGGCACAGCTCGCGCAGGCTCAGCGACTGGGCCTCCTTCATATTCGGTACCAGCAGCCCCCGATCGGTGGCGACCGCGATGCCGAGATTCACGTAGTGCTTGGTGACGATCTCCTTGTTGTCCTCGTCCCAGAAGGTGTTGATCCCCGGGAACTCCGCCATCGCGGCGAGGGTCGCCTTGGCCACCAGCGCCAGCGGCGTGAGCGACAGTCCGGCAAAGGATTCGGTGGCGCGCAGATGATCGAGCAGCTCCATCGACGCGGTGAAGTCGATGGTGACGAACGCGCTGGCCTGCGGGATGGTGCGGGCGCTGGCCACCATGGCGGCGGCGCTGCGCTTGCGCACCCCGCTGACCGGGGTGCGACTCTCCCGGGTGGTCGGGGTCGGATGGATGATCCCGGTGTCGGGACGCATCACCGGCACCGGACGCGGGACCGGACGCGGCGCGTCCTCGGACTCCTCCTCGGGGCGAATGCGCTTGGGCGGCTGGGACACCGGGACGGCGTGGCGCACATCCTCCACGGTGACGGCCCCGGCCGGGCCCGATCCGGCGACGAAGGCGATATCGATGCCGAGTTCGCGGGCCAGCTTGCGCGCGGCCGGGGTGGCGGGCGGGCGGCCCGGAATCTCCGGATAGCCCTGCGGATCCGGCCGTACGATCGCCGAATCCTGGCTGCCCGCAGCATTATTCGCGGGCAGGCGAGTGCGCCGGGAGGTGGGTTCGTCATCGGGCCCGTAGCCGACGAGCACGGACTGCCGCTGCGCCGGTGGGGCCGCGACCGACGCGTCGGTCTGGACGCGAATCAGCGGCGCGCCGACCGGCACGGTATCGCCGGGCTCGGCGAGTAGTTCCACCACGCGCCCGGCGAACGGGCACGGCAGGGCCACCTGCGCCTTGGCGGTCTCGACCTCCGCGATGGTCTGGTTCAACTCCACGGTGTCGCCCACGGCCACCGACCACGAGACCAGATCGGCCTCGGTCAGGCCCTCCCCGAGATCGGGCAGGCGGAATTCGAGCGTGTGCGAATCTTCCAACGGAGCACCTCTGTCTGAACGAGCGGATCAGGCGGCAAGCGTTCGGTCGAGCGCGTCGAGAATGCGGTCGGGGTCGGGCAGGTGGTGCCGTTCGAGCTTAGCCGGGGGGTAGGGGATGTCGAAGCCGCCGACCCGCAATACCGGCGCTTCCAGCTGGTAGAAGCAGCGCTCGGTGATCCGTGCGGCGATCTCCGCGCCCAATCCGGCGAAGACCGGCGCCTCATGGGTCACGATCAGCCGACCGGTCCGGCGCACGGACTCCTCGACGGTATCGAAGTCGATCGGCGACAGGCTGCGCAGATCGATCACCTCGAGTTCGCGCCCCTCCCCGGCCGCGATCTCGGCCGCGGTGAGCGCGGTGCGGACCGTGCCGCCGTAGGCGACGATCGTGGCGTCGACGCCCGAGCGCAGGACGCGGGCACGGTGCAGCGGAAACGGATCGTCGTCCAGCGCCGCGAAATCGACCTCGGCCTTATCCCAGTAGCGGCGCTTGGGCTCGAAGAAGATCACCGGATCGTCGGCCGAAATCGCTTGGCGGATCATGAGATACGCGTCGGCGGGGGTGCTCGGCGAGACCACCCGCAGTCCCGCGGTATGCGCGAAGTAGGCCTCCGGCGATTCGGAGTGATGTTCCACCGAACCGATGCCACCGCCGAACGGGATGCGAATCGTGAGGGGCGCCATGACCTTTCCGCGCGTGCGGTAGTGGATCTTGGCGACCTGCGAGACGATCTGATCGAAGGCCGGGTAGACGAATCCGTCGAACTGGATCTCGCACACCGGCCGCAGGCCGCGCAGCGCCATGCCGAAAGCCGTTCCGACGATGCCGGATTCGGCCAGGGGCGTATCGATGACACGGTTGTTGCCGAAATCCTTCTGCAGGGTGTCGGTGACCCGGAAGACGCCGCCGAGGCGGCCGATGTCCTCGCCCATCAGCACGACCTTCGGATCGTCCTCGAGGGCCCGGCGCAGACCGGTGTTGATCGCATTGGCGAATGTGGTGATCATGACCGGACTCCCTCGAGGTAGGCCGCGTAGTCCCGGCGTTCCTCCCCGATCAGCGGATGCGGTGCGGCGTAGACGTGGTCGAACAGTTCCATGGGGTCCGGATCGGGCATCTCGATGGTCGCGGTCCGCAGGGCCGCGCCGACCTCGTCGGACCTGGTTCGCACGCGCTGTTCGAAGGCGCTGTCCCACAGGTCTTCTCGCTCCAGTAGTCGGCGCATGCGATCGATCGGATCGCGACGCTGCCACAGCTCGAGTTCGGCGGACGCGCGGTAGCGGGTCGGATCGTCGGCGGTGGTGTGCGGGCCCATGCGGTAGGTGATGGCCTCGATGAAGGACGGTCCGCCCCCGGAGCGGGCGCGGGCCACCGCCTGGCGGGTCACGGCCAGCACGCCGAGCGCGTCGTTACCGTCGACCTGCACGCCCGGAATGCCGTAGCCGTAGGCGCGGCGCACGATCGGGGTCTGGCTCTGCACGCGGACCGGCTCGCTGATCGCCCACTGGTTGTTCTGGCAGAAGAACACCACCGGCGCGCTCCACGCCGCCGCGAAGCCCAGCGCCTCGGCGATATCGCCCTGGCTGGTGGCGCCGTCGCCGAAGTAGGCGATCACCGCGATCTCGGCGCCGTCCAGATGCGCGGCGTAGGCGTAGCCGGTGGCGTGCAGGCCCTGGGCGCCGACCACGATCGCGGGATTGGTCATGTTGATTTCGGCCGGGTCCCAACAGGAATGGGCCACGCCACGCCAGAGCCGGGTGATCGTGGCGGGGTCGACGCCGCGGCCGTAGGCGACCGCGGCCTCGCGGTAGCTGCAGAACACGTAGTCGTCGGGGCGCAGGGCGTGGACGGAGCCGATCTGGGCGGCCTCCTGGCCCAGCAGCGGCGGCCACAGGCCCAGTTGTCCCTGGCGTTGCAGGGCGGTTGCCTCGGTATCGATCCGGCGGGCGACCACCATGTCTTCGAAGAGTTGCCGCAATTGCTCGGGGCCCACATCGGAGACCGATGCCGCATGTTCTCGATCGAATACGCGGCGGCCGTCGGGCTGGACCAACTGCACGGGGTAGGTGGCTCTGTCGGTCATAGCCATCGCCTCCTGGTTCGTCGCTCCGCCGGATCTCCGGGCTCGCGACGCGATAGTGTGTTGTACCTCACAGGATCCTCGGTTGTGCGAGTTGCGCAAGTCGCCACCCAGCAACTGCGCATAATGCTCGTTGCACTGACAGTGACGGCTGTCATACTGCGTTACATGTCCAGTGCAGAACCTGTCGGTGCCTCGGTCGACGCGACGGATGCGCGGCTGTTGCTCGAATTGGTGGCCAACCCCCGCGCCACCGGCGTGGAACTGGCCACCCGCCTGGGGCTTTCGCGTAATACCGTGCAGGCCCGGCTGGCTCGTTGGGAGGCGGGCGGGGTGCTCGCGAGCTTCGAACGGCGAGTCGATCCGAGAGCGCTGGGTTATCCGCTGGCAGCCTTCGTCGCGGTCGTCGTCGATCAGCACAAGCTCGATTCCGTCGTCGACGAGCTGGCCGAGGTCCCCGAGGTCACCGAGGTGTGCGGCATGACCGGCCCGACCGATCTGACCGTTCGGGTGGTCGCCCGCGACGCCGACGATCTGTACCGCATCGCGGGCCGGATCCTGAAGATCCCGGGCGTCGAACGCACCAATATGGCGCTGGTGATGCGTCAGCTCGTCGGCCCGCGCACCGCCCCGCTGCTGCGCCGACTATCGGGCCTCACCGCCCGCGCCGAACCGTCCCGCCTCCCGCGTCCCGCCGGAATCCCGCAACCGCGCCCGCGCTGAATTCAGTCCAGTTTCGGGGGATTGGCTCGCGACCCCGGGTGGGGAATTGGCGACCATTGCCCGATGAGCAGCAGTACCGCGGATATCGAAACGAAGGTCGCCGAGGATGTGGGCGCCGGGGTGTGGCAGCCGATCGGCGCGGGCGTGGTCGCGGCGCTGGTGGGATTCACCAGTTCGTTCGCGGTGGTGCTGGCGGGATTGACGAAGGTGGGGGCGACGCCCGCGCAGGCGGCGTCGGGTCTGCTGGCGGTCTGTCTCACCCAGGCGGTCGGAATGCTGGTGCTCAGCAGGCGATTTCGGATGCCGATCGCGCTGGCGTGGTCCACGCCGGGCGCGGCGCTGCTGGCGAGCACCGGGGCGGTGTCGGGTGGCTGGGCCGCCGCGGTCGGGGCGTTCGCGGTGACCGGCGTCCTCATCGTGCTGACCGGATTCTGGGAGCGGCTCGGGCGGTTGATCGCGGCGATTCCGGTGGAGATCGCGCAGGCGATGCTGGCGGGAGTGCTGATGCCGCTGTGCCTGGCGCCGATGAAGGCGGTGACCGTGAGCCCGGCCGTCGTGGTGCCGGTGCTGGTGGTGTGGCTGGCGCTGCAGCGATTCGCGCCGCGGTGGGCGGTGCTGGCGGCGTTCGCGGTGGCGGCCGTCGGCGCGGGGGTGGATATCGCGGTGACGCATCGGCGGCTGGATGTCTCGGCCATGGTCCCTCGGGTGGAATTGGTCGCGCCGCACTGGAGTTGGCAGGCGGTCATCGGAATCGCGATGCCGCTGTACATCGTCACGATGGCCGCGCAGAACATCCCGGGCACCGCGATCATGAGCTCGTTCGGCTATCGGGTCCCGTGGCGGGCCGCGATGATCACGACCGGGCTCGGCACCATGGTCGGCGCGCCGGCGGGTGGGCATGCGATCAATCTGGCCGCGATCAGTTCGGCGTTGTCGGCGGCCCCGGCGGCGCATCCGGATCCGCGGCGTCGTTGGATCGCGACATGCTCGGTGGGCTGCGTCTATCTGGTGCTCGCGCTGGCCTCGGGCGCGTTCGTGACGCTGGTGGCCACCGCGCCCAAGGGGGTGCTGGAAACCGTTGCGGGACTCGCCTTGATCGCGAGCCTCGGCGCGGCGCTGAGCGCGACCCTGGGTAGCGCCGAACATCGTGTCGCGGCGGTGGCCACCTTCGTGGTGTCGGCCTCCGGGATCGCGGTGTTCGGGATCGGCGCGGCGTTCTGGGCGCTGGTCGTGGGACTCGTGGTGCGCTGGGTGCTGGGTGGGCCGCGCGTTCCTCCCGTAGGGTGAGGGTGTTCTGCGTCACGGTACAGATCTACGACAGGAGCTGGCTTGACCGCGGTATTGATTTCGACCGACGATCTCCGGAAAATGCTGTCCGACAACGCTTCCCGCGTGCATCTTCTGGATGTGCGCTGGACTCTGGGCGATCCGGACGGCCCGCAGCACTATCTGGACGGCCACATACCCGGCGCCGTCTTCGTCGATCTCGAGACCGAACTGGCGGCACCGCCGTCCCCGGCCCGCGGCCGCCACCCGCTCCCCGAAACCGCCCATCTGCAGAAGTGCGCCCGCAGCTGGGGTCTGCGCACCGGCGAACCGGTCGTGGTCTACGACGCCACCGGCGGCATGGCCGCCGCCCGCGCCTGGTGGCTGCTGCGCTGGGCGGGCGTCACCGACGTGCGCATCCTCGACGGCGGCCTGCCCGCCTGGGAGCGCGCGGGCGGCGACCTGGCTCGCGGCGACGAGCCCGACCCCGAGCCCGGCACCATCGCGCTCACCCCCGGCAATATGCCGACCGTCGACGCCGACGGCGCGGCCGCCTGGTCCGGCGCCCTCCTCGACGCCCGCGCGGGCGAACGCTACCGCGGCGAGGTCGAACCGATCGACCCCCGCGCCGGCCATATCCCCGGCGCCCTGAGCGCCCCCACCGCCGAGAACCTCACCCCCCAGGGCACTTTCAAAACCCCCGAGGAACTCCACGCCCGCTTCATCACCCTCGGCCCCGGCCCGGTGGCCGTCTACTGCGGCTCGGGCGTCACCGCGGCCCACCAGGTGGCCGCCCTCGCGGTAGCGGGTATCGAGGCGACCCTCTACCCCGGTTCCTGGTCCCAATGGTCCAGCGACCCGCATCGCCCGGTGGCCACGGTCTGACCACCTCCCGCCCGGTCCGCCCAGCGGGCCGGGCCGGGAGATCACGGTCGGTCACGGGCAAGTCTCGGCCACGCGGGTGAGGGCCTTGTGGTCGGCGATGGTGACGGGCAGGTCGTAATGCGTTGCGGTGGTGAGGTATTTGCCCGCGTAGAAGCAGTGGTAGGGCTGGGCCGGGGGTAGCCAGTCGGCGGGGGTTCGGTCGCCCTTGGTCTCGTTGGTCTCGCCGTCGACGGCCAGGAGGTTGCGGATGATGTCGTTGGCGAAGCGCAGGCGTTGGGGGAGGGGCCATTCGGCGGCGCCCATGGCCCAGGCGGCGGCCAGGGGGTAGACGTGGTCGATCTGGACGGCGCGGGGGTGGGAGCGGTCGAAGGTGATGCGTTTGCCGGTGTAGGGGTCGTCGAGGATACCGGCGTCGACGACGCAGTCGCGGGTGCCGGGGCGGAAGCGTACCTCGCGTAACTGCTTGCCCAGCACGTTGTTTCGGGAATCGCAGCCGATGTGGCCGCCGGGGGCGTCCGGGGAGCCGGTCCACGCGGGGCCGAAGACGCAGGCCTGATTCGCCTGGCAGCCACGCTCGTAGCCGCGCAGCGGCGGGCGGGCGTCGATGATCCGTACGGCGGCCAGCAGGGTCTCCAGTTCCGCGCGGGTGGGACTGCCGGGTGCGGGCGGGGGATGGCCCAGCACCGAACACGCAGTCGCCATCACCGCGACGATCGCCGTCGCGCACCACCCGCCGCATTTCCCCCATCGCACGGATCAGGTGTACCCGAGACCACCGACAGGTTCGCCGGATCCGGGCTACAACCAGGCGCGGGCCAGCAGATCGTCGGCCTGGAGTTCGGCGCCGGCGGGCGGGAATCGGGTCGCCGCGATCGACTCCACCCGTGCCCCGTCGTGGCCGATGAGCCAGGAGCCGCCGCGATCCTCGCATTCGGCGATCTTGGCGAACGTGGTGAGCAGGAAGGTGATGGCATCGCGCGGATCGAAGGTCCGGGCCAGCCGCTGCGATTCCCCCGGTCGCGACAGATCGAGCCAGACCCCGGACTGGCCGTCCAGGCGCATGCCGACGATCTTCGCGGTATCCACGAAGGTGTACTTGCGCCGCTCCCACGGCGTCGCCGGCGTGAAACTCTGCTCGAGGACCTGGAGCAGAATGGTCATCGCACTGCCCTCCTCCACACGCGTCGCCGTGGCGGCGCGCGGTTCGGGCCCTGGGGTGCGCGGGCACGAACCGTATCGGTTGCCCGGATGTGATCGTTATCTGCCGCATATCTGCGACCGAGTCCGTTCGTCGCCTGTGACCAGCGGATATTCCAGTATGTTCCGTGCCGGGGCAGAAAGAAAGACCGTCATGTCGGTGATGGCTGATTGGATGGACGAATGCTGCACGGGTTGTGGTCGCCGGGATCTGGGTTGCTGCTGTGGCGTGACCCCGAATCCGGGGACGGCGTCGCGGTGGCGCCCGTTCCGCTGGGCGAGATCGTGCGGACGGCCCGCTTCCGTCACCGCGCCCGGGTCCTGGCGGCGGGCCCGGACGGTCCGGCCGAGGCCGAGGTGCCCGCGCACGCGCTCGCACCGGATACGGCCGCCCAGGTGCTGCTGCAGTCCCTGCCCGCCGCGGTCGTCGCGGCGGATCTGCGCTATCTCGCCCATGTCGCGCGCGGTATCGAGCGATGGGTGCGCGCGGGCCGGATCGTGCCCGATCTGACCCGCGCGGACGGCGACTGGTGGGTGCGCTGGCGGCTGGTCGGCGGGCAGCGCCAGCGCGCGTGGCTGGCCGAGCTGGCCGTGGCGATGCCGCCGGCGCTGCGGGTCTCGGGCCGCCCGGCCGCGATCCTCGAGGATCTGGTCGCCGAGCTGACCGATCCGATCGCGCGCCTGCACACCCCGCGGCCGCGCTCGGCTCATCCGCTGCTGGCGGCGCTGATCGCCGACGCGCCCCTGGACTCCGGATCCCATCGCGTGGCCGCCGCGCTCGAGGAGTGGCGAACCAGCCTCACGGTCGGCGAGCCGGAACTGGTGCTGCGCCTGCTCGAACCCGAGGACGACTCCGAGGAGGGCGGCGAGAGCATCGACGCGCTGTGGCGGCTCGAGGTCTGTCTCCGAGCGGAAGGTGAAGCGCCGCAAGCAATCGCGCTGCACGGCGATCCGGCGCTGGTGCGCACGGCGGGGGAGAAGGTGACCGCCGTCGTGGCGGCGTACCCGATCCTGCGCGAATTGCCGCGCGACCCTCGGAGTATGGATTTCCTGCTGCCGACCCAGGTCGTGCAGGATCTGGTCGCGCACGGCGCGCATGTGCTGCGGGCGGCCGGTGCGCAGCTGCTGCTGCCGCGGGCATGGCGCATCGCCGGCCCGAGTATGCGCGTGCATGTGCAGAGTCCCGCCGCCACCGAAACCGAGGTCGGGCTCAGCGGTTTGGTGTCCTACCGCTGGGAGCTGGCGCTGGGCGATATGGTGCTGACCCCCGCCGAGATGTCGCGGTTGGTGCGGTCGAAATCCGATCTGGTCCGGCTGCGCGGCCAATGGGTGCAGGCCGATCACCGCATGCTCGCGGCGGCCGCGGCCTATCTCGACGGCCGCACCGACGAGACGACCGGCACCCTGACCCAATTCCTCGGCGAGATCGGCTCCGCGGGTATCCAACAGGTGCCGATCGAGCAGACCAGCGCGACCGGTTGGGCCGCGGAGCTTTTCGCCTCCGCCGAATCGGCGCGCGAGGTCGAGGCGCCGATCGGACTGAAGGCGCAGCTGCGGCCGTATCAGCTGCGCGGACTGTCGTGGCTGGCGACCATGAATCGCCTGAACTGCGGCGCGATCCTGGCCGACGATATGGGCCTGGGCAAGACGATTCAGGTGCTGGCGCTGTTGGCGCACGAGCGGGAGGACGCCTCCGCGCCGGGACCGACGCTGCTGGTATGTCCGATGTCGGTGGTGGGCAACTGGCAGCGCGAGGCCGAACGCTTCGTGCCCGATCTGCGCGTGCTCGTCCACCATGGCGCCGGTCGCCGCCGCGGTGCGGAACTCGATGCGGCCGTGGCGGATTCGGATCTGATGATCACCACCTACGCACTACTGGCCCGCGACGCCGAGGAGTTCAAGCGTCAGCGGTGGGAACGCATCGTGCTCGACGAGGCGCAGCACATCAAGAACGCGGGCACCCGCCAGGCCCGCGCCGCCCGCACCGTCCCCGCCCGGCATCGCCTGGCGCTCACCGGGACTCCCGTGGAGAACCGGCTCGAGGAGTTGCGCTCCATCCTGGATTTCGCCGCGCCGAAACTGCTGGGGAAGGCCTCGGAGTTCCATGCCCGCTTCGCCGTGCCGATCGAGCGCGAACGCGATGAGAACGCCATCAGCCGGTTGCGCGCGATCACCGCGCCCTTCGTGCTGCGCCGGGTCAAGACCGATCCGGCGGTGATCTCCGATCTCCCGGACAAGATCGAGATCACCGTCCGCGCCAACCTGACCGTGGAACAGGCCGCGCTGTATCAGGCCGTGGTCGACGATATGGTGGCCAAGCTGAAGTCGAAGTCGAACAAGGGCATCGCGCGTAAGGGCGCGGTGCTCGGTGCGCTGACCCGGCTCAAGCAGGTATGCAACCATCCCGCCCACTTCCTGGGCGACGGCTCGGCGGTGCTGCGCCGCGGGCAGCATCGCTCCGGCAAGCTGGGGCTGGTCGAGGACGTACTGGAGTCGGTGGTGGCCGACGGCGAGAAGGCGTTGCTGTTCACCCAGTTTCGCGAGTTCGGCGAGCTGATCGCGCCGTATCTGGCCGAGCGGTTCGGCACGCCGATCCCGTTCCTGCACGGCGGGGTCTCCAAGACCGGGCGTGACACGATGGTCGAGCGCTTCCAGGGCGACGGCGGTCCGCCGCTGATGTTGTTATCGCTCAAGGCCGGTGGCACCGGATTGAATCTGACCGCCGCCAATCACGTGGTACACCTGGATCGCTGGTGGAATCCGGCGGTGGAGAATCAGGCCACCGACCGCGCCTTCCGGATCGGACAGCGCCGCGATGTGCAGGTGCGCAAGCTCGTCTGCGTCGACACGATCGAGGAGCGCATCGACGATATGATCGGCGGGAAGCAGGAATTGGCGAATCTGACCGTCGGCTCCGGCGAGAACTGGATCACCGAGCTGGGTTCGGATGAGCTGCGCGAGCTGTTCGCGCTCGGGCCGGAGGCGGTGGGGGAGTGAGCCCGTTCGAGGATTACAGCACCTACGGTAAGCGGCTGCCGGTGCGCGGCGGGGTGGAGCCGCGCAGCAGGCGGGGGTCGTTCGCGCGGACATGGTGGGGCCGGTCGTTCATCGAGGCGGTCGAGCAGGTCGCCGATGCCGGACGGCTGGCACGCGGCCGCTCCTATGCCCGGTCCGGTCAGGTGGTCACCTATCAGCTCGAGCCGGGTGCGGTGACCGCCGAGGTGCAGGGCAGTCAGCCGCGCCCGTTCACCGCGGCGCTGACCATGCGCAAGCTGCGCGACGAACGGCTGGACGAGCTGATCGAACAGGTGCGCGGCACGCCGGGCATGCTCGCGCAGCTGGCCTCCGGCGCGTTGCCGAAGGAGCTGGGTCCGCTGCTGCTGCCCACCACGGCCGCCGAACTCGATTTCGCCTGCACCTGTCCCGATTCCGGCTGGCCGTGCAAGCATGTCGCGGCGGTCTGCTACATCATCGCCGAGCGCCTCGACGAACAGCCCTCGGCCATGCTCGTCCTGCGCGGCCTCGATCTGGACACCCTCATCGGCGGCGTTCAATCCGATAACGGCCCCACGGTCTCCGACGACCTCTACGGCGATACCACCCCCCTGCCCGCGCTGCCCGCCCCCGACTTCCGCCCCGCGCTGGAGGATCTCGACCCCGTCCCGCTGCGCCAGGCCCTGCGCATGACCGCCGAGGATGAAGACACCGCCGAGGCGGGCCTGCGCGACCTGCGCGAGCTGTACTACGGCCTGAACAGGTAGCGACGCACACCCCTCTGGCGCATCGCCGAACCTGCCGCGGTGCCGTCCTCGCTCGCGGGGTTACCGAGGTAGTGCACCCGGCGCCGGCGATGTGCCGATCAGCGGCATTGCTGATCGGTGCCGGGTGCTGTTCTCAGCGTCGTCCGAAAAGCGTTGCGACGGAAGATGGTTCATGCGTACAACGGGATCTGTACGCATACTCGGCCGTGTTCGGTATGGGATGCTGCTGGTGAGGCCGTGATGGGATGCCGCTGGTGGAGGAGGGTCATGGAGGCCGAATTCGGAAAGGCGCTCGGCGAGCGCGTCACCCGGTTGTACACCGCTCACCGCTTGCCCAGCCTGGCGGTAGCCGCCGCGCGGGGCGGTGCCGTACTCGCCGCCGTCGCACGGGGTTTCGCCGATATCGAGCACGGTGTGCCGGCCGATTCCGACAGTGCGTATCGCATCGGCTCGATTACCAAGACCTTCACCGCGGCACTGACGCTCCGGCTAGTCGGACAACGGCTTCTCGACCTGGACGCCCCGGTCGGGCATTACCTTCCCGCGACCTCGTTCGGACAGGTCCCGCTGCGCATGCTGCTCGCCCACTGCGGTGGTATCCAGCGCGAGGTTCCGATCGATATGTGGGAGTCGATGCGGGGACCGTCCGAACCCGAATTCCGCGAGGCTCTCGCCCGCGTGGAGAGGGTGGCCGAACCCGGACAGCGTTGGCAGTACTCCAATCTCGGATACGCCACGATCGGCGCGATCATCGAGCACGTCACCGGCCGCCGCTGTGCCGAGCTGATCAGCGAGACACTGCTGACCCCGCTGGGTATGAGCCGAACGACATGGACGCCACCGGCCGATGCGGCCGTCGGCTATCGCATCGACCCGTACGCCGACACCTGCCACCGGGAACCGCATATGGATATGGCCGCGATCGCGGTCATCGGCCAATTATGGTCCACACCAACGGATTTGCTGCGCTGGGGCAATGCGCTGATCGGCGCGGAACCGGAGGTCGTGCCCCTATCGGTCGTCGACGCGATGCATACCGCGCAGGTCATGGTCGACACCCGGGCGTGGACACAGGGATGGGGACTGGGTCTCATCCTCGACCGCCGTAGCGATCACATCCTCGCCGGTCACACCGGGTCCGTGCCCGGCTTCCACGCGGCGCTGACCACCGACAGGCGATCCGGCACCGTGGTCGTCGCCTGCACCAATGCCACCCGGGGCATCACCTTGACCGACCTCACCGCCGACCTCGCCGACCAAGCGGCCGCGCTGCGCTCTCCGGTCGCCGTATCGGCATGGGAACCGGCACCGCCGTGTCCGGAGGAGATCCGCGAAATCCTCGGCCGGTGGTGGGCCGAGGCCGAGGAGACCGTATTCACCTGGCGCCACGACGGTCTGCACGCTCACGTTGCCGCCGATCCGGAGAACACCGACAGCCGCTTCATTGCCGAGGCTCCCGGGTGTTATCGAACGGTCGAAGGACGCTACCAGGGTGAACGTCTGACCGTCAGCCGGGCTGCCGGGGGAATCCTCATGCGCTGGGCTACTTACCCATTCACCCGTTCACCTCGATGAAGCCGCGCAGCCGTTCCCAGGTGGCGGTCGTGGCCCGGATCCCGTGATGCGATCGCAAATGAAGGTCGGCGGTATGGAATACCCGCACAACCCTCGGCGTCGACGCGCCGGGCTCGGCGTAGTCGAGTGCCTTCTCGATTGCGGCACAAGCCGAGTCGAGTTCACCGAGTTGCAGATGCGCATTCGCGCCTTCGAGCCGCCAGATGATGCGATTGCGCACGAACATCGGCGAACCGGTCTCCTCCACCTGCTGCAACGCCGCGATCGCCGCCCGCGGTTCGCCGAGATCGAACAGGCACAACCCCCGATAGCCCGCCAGGGTGGCGTCGTCGAAAACCGATAGCCAGCCGGGATCCGGTTCTGCCGCCACATGCCGATTCAAATCCGACTCCGCCTCACCGAGCATCTGGTGGCACAGATCGGTCTCGCCCATCCGGGCATGGGCGCGGGCGGCCACCGCGGCCGCGAATGCCATCAACTTTCTGTTGCCACTGCGCCGCGCCCACGCCAGGGATCCGTACGCGCGCTCGGCGCCCAATTCGGGATTACCGCACCAGATATTCGAATACGCGGCGCTCGGCCCGAGCACATACGCGACGAGGTCCGCGGCACCGGCTTGCGCCGCGGCATTGCGGGCGTTGGCGAACATCCGTTCGGCGCCCGGCTGATCGCCGCGGTCGAACATCATCCACCCGGCGAGCTGCTCGGCCTCGGCCACCGTGCGCCGCAGCGATGTTCTCGCCGGCGCCGACAACCCCGAACTGTCCACCGCGGCCGCCGTTTTGGCGAATGTCATCAGTTCGGCGAGCCGGTCCGCCGCCAGGGTGTGATCGGTCGCCCGCACATCGTCGATCACCTGCCGTAACTCGATTTCCGCGCTATCGGGAGACAGCGTCGGTGGGGCGACCGCCGATCGGTCCGCGGCGACGAACAGCGGCGTGGCCAACCGCTCGAGCTCACCTCGCGCATCCAGGACGACATCCAATCGTCGCACCAGATCCGGACGCGGACGCCGCTGTGCCTTCTCGACCTTGGCCAGCAATTCGCCGCTGACCAGGACCAGCCGCCCGAGTTCGCGAAGCGACCGGCCACGGGCCAGTCGGCGCGCCCGCAGTTCCGCCCCGAACGTCGCCCCCGCCGACGCCCGCGGATCCAACTTCCGAAGCGCTTGCCCCATGCCTCGATTATCCCGATCCCGGGCAGGAGGTCGGGGTCCGAACCCGTCGCGGCCCGATTGACGATTCGAGACAACCCTGAAACAGTGAAACCGGCTTTCTCGCACCAAGTTTCGCGGGACCTCGGGAGGTGGGCGCTATGGACGCCAGGAGGACGTCGATGCTCGGTAGGCGGGACTTACTCCTACTGTTGCCGTTGCTGCCGACCGCGGCGCTGGTGGCCACGCCCTGGCTGCCGTTCGTCAACACGACCCGGCTCTGGTTCGGGCTGCCCGCGATGCTGGTCTGGACGACGCTCTGGGTGCTCGCGATCGTGCCGGTCCTCGCGGCCGTCGAATGGGCACGCTCCGGCGGCCCGGACGAGGAGGCGGGGGAGTGAATATCGTCTCGGTCGTCGCCCTCGTCGGCATGGTCGTCATCGCGGTGATCGGCGTGTTCGCCAGCCGCACGCCCGCTGTCGATCTTGCCGAATGGTCCGTGGCGGGAAGGCGTTTCGGCGCGGTCACGATGTGGTTCCTGCAGGCGGGCGAGACCTACACGACCTTCACCTTTCTCGGCGTCTCGGGCCTGGCGTTCACCGGCGGCGTCGCCGCCACCTACGCGCTGCCGTACCTGCCGCTGGCATGTCTGGTCTGGTACTTCGTCGGGCCGCGGCTGTGGCGGCTGGGCCGTCGGCACAACTATCTGACGCAGGCCGACTTCTACGAGGAGCGATACCGCAGCAGGGCACTGGGCGTGCTGGTCGCGGTGACCTCGGTGATCTTCATGCTGCCGTATCTGCAGCTGCAGATCACCGGGCTCGGGTTGAT
Source organism: Nocardia sp. NPDC051570 (assembly GCF_044454005.1). NCBI lineage: Bacteria > Bacillati > Actinomycetota > Actinomycetes > Mycobacteriales > Nocardiaceae > Nocardia > Nocardia sp. NPDC051570. The sequence continues at coordinate 639,866 of NZ_JBITDI010000003.1, forward strand.
CATCGGCCTGATCACCCACGACAGTGGTTCGGGCACCTGGGCCATGATCGTCGGAACCGTGCTGACGGCCGCCTTCGTGCTCTGGGCGGGTCTGCGCGGCACCGCCGCCACCTCGTATCTGAAGGATGCGCTCATGCTCGCCGCGGTCGCGATCGTCGCTGTCGCGGTGCCGCTGCATTTCACCGGCGGGATCGGGCGGGCCTTTCACGAGGTCGCGCGGTTGCATCCGGCGGCGCTGACGCTGCACGCGGGTCCCAACGATCAGGTGTGGTGGCTCACCAGCATGCTGACGAGTTTCATCGGCCTCGCCTTCTTCACCGTTCCCACCCTCTGGCCCACGCTGCTGTCGGCACGCGGCGTGCGGAGCCTGCGTCGCAACTGGATGATGCTTCCGCTCTACCAAATCGCCCTGGTGTTGCCGATATCGATCGGATTCGTCGCGATCCTGGCGCTGCCCAAGGGCGCGTCGGCCAACGGCGCGCTGTTGACGCTGGCCAGGGAGGCCCTGCCGGCGTGGCTGCTGGGCCTGATCGCGGTGGCGGGTGCCGCGGCGGCGATGGTGCCCGCCTCGGTGATGGTGCTGGCGATGTCGTCGATGGTGGTCCGCAACGTGATTCGCGTCGGTAGTCCGCGCACCCAGCTCCTCGCCAATCACAGTGTGGTCGTGCTCATTCTGGCGGTGGCGTTGGTATTGGAGCTGGCTCGACCGAATGCCCTGGCCAATCTGCTGTTGCTCACCTTCAGCGGCCTGATCCAGTTCACTCCTGGTCTGGTGGCGGGGCTTCCCGAGCGTCCGGTGCTGGGAAGGTCGGCGGTGATCTGCGGGATCGTCATCGGTGAGGTCGTCACCGTCGGGGCGACGTTCTGGACTTTCTTCCCGGCGGATGTGAACGCGGGCATTCCCGCGCTCGGCGTCAACATCGTGGTGGCGGTTCTGGTCGAGGCGGCGGTGCGAATGTCCGGGCGAGCGCGCAGTTCAGCACCGGACGACGAGCTCGAGGTGTCGCCGGTGGCGTGAGGCGGGCTCTATCGTGAACCCATGCCCATTGAGGTGATCGACGATCTCGGTGCCGCCGTGGCGCTGGTCCGGCCGGTCGCCCGGGTCGTATCGCTCGTCCCGTCCCTGACCGAGGCGGTCGCGGTCACCCGTCCCGAGCTGTTGATCGCCGCCACCGAATGGTGCACGCATCCGGCCGGTCTGGCGGTCGAGCGGGTGCGGGGGACGAAGAATCCGGATATCCGGCGCATCGTGGAATTGGCCCCGGATCTGGTGGTGTGCAATCAGGAGGAGAATCGGCGGATAGACGTCGATCGGCTGCGGTCGGCGGGAATTCCGGTGTGGGTCACCAGGATCCGCACCCTCGACGAGGCATTCGACTCGCTGGCGCGGCTGTTCGGGGTCGCGCTCGGACTCGGTACGCCCGCGTGGTTGACCGAGGCGCAACGGATCTGGGCGCCGTCGCTCCCGGAACCGGTGCGCGCGGCCGTGATTCCGATCTGGCGTCGGCCGTGGATGGTCGTCGGCCATGACACCTTCACCGCGGATCTGGCCGCTCGCTTGGGTTTACGGCTCGTCCACGCCGATCGCACCGAGCGGTATCCGACGGTGTCGGAGGCCGAGCTGCGGCGCGGGGTGGAGCTGGCGGTGCTGCCGGACGAGCCCTATGTCTTCACCGCCGACGACGGACCCGACGCCTTCGACGGTATCGCGGTGGCCCTGGTATCGGGCCGCGACCTCACCTGGTACGGCCCGTCCCTGATCACCGCCCGAGCGACCCTGACCGATCGGCTCGCCCGCGCCTTCGTCCCCTGAGCCCCGGTGTCGAATGCCTCATGGTCGCTTGATTCAAAAATGATGTAGATGTAAATTTGATGTATGATCCGTACTCAGGTTCAATTGCCTGACGAGCTGTACCGGGACGCCAAGCGGATTGCGGAGGAGCACGAGATGACCCTGGCGGAGGTCGTTCGTCGCGGACTGGAGCATATGGTGCGGATCTATCCCGCCCGTGACGCCGGGACGGATGTGTGGCAGCCGCCGAAACCGCGGCGGCTCGGGGCGTTTCGAGCGCCGGAAGAGGCATGGCGCGAACTCGCACACGAGGCCTGAGGCGGCCGGGTGCTGTCCATCGACACGAATGTTCTGCTGTACGCCCAGAATCAGGATTGTGCCGAACATGAGACGGCGGTCGCGTTTCTGAGCGAATGCGGAACCAGAGATGACGTGGCCATCTGCGAACTGGTTCTCCTCGAGCTCTATCAGCTACTCCGCAATCCGGCTGTGGTGAGTCGGCCTTTGGGCGGTCCGGACGCCGCCGAGGTCTGCGCGGTGTTCCGCCGGAACCGCCGCTGGGCGCTGATCGAGAACGCCCCGGTCATGAACGAGGTCTGGAAGATCGCGGCGAAGCCCGGGGTGGCCCGCTGGCGACTGTTCGATGCGCGGCTGGCCCTCACCCTGCGCCATCATGGCATCGACGAGTTGGCCACCCGAAACATCAAGGACTTCAAGGGTTTCGGCTTCAGCCGGGTGTGGGATCCGATCGCCGGATCCTGAGATCCCGTCCCGACTCACACGTTGCGGCGGTACTGACCCCCCACGGTGAAGAACGTGTCGGTGATCTGTTGCAGGGTGCAGACTCGGGCGGCGTCCATGAGGATTTCGAAGACGTTGTCGTCGGTGCGGGCGGCGGATTCCAGGCGGGTGAGGGCGGCGTGCGCCTCGTCGCGGTGGTGGGTGCGGAATTCGTGGGTGCGGTGGAGTTGGGATTGCTTCTCTTGTTCGGTGGCTCGGGCCAGTTCGAGTGTGTGGTGGGGTTCGCCGTGCGAATTGCGGAAGGTGTTGACGCCGATGATGGGCAGTGAGCCATCGTGTTTGCGCTGTTCGTACCGCATGGATTCGTCCTGGATGCGGCCGCGCTGGTAGCCGGTTTCCATCGCGCCGAGCACGCCGCCGCGTTCGGAGATGCGCTCGAATTCGATCAGCACCGCCTCTTCGACGAGATTGGTGAGTTCGTCGATGATGTAGCTGCCCTGGAGCGGATTCTCGTTCATCGCCAGGCCCCATTCCTTGTTGATGATCAACTGGATGGCCAGGGCGCGGCGCACCGAATCCTCGGAGGGCGTGGTGACGGCCTCGTCGTAGGCGTTGGTGTGCAGGCTGTTGCAGTTGTCGTAGATCGCGATCAGGGCCTGCAGTGTGGTGCGAATGTCGTTGAAGCTCATCTCCTGTGCGTGCAGCGAGCGGCCTGAGGTCTGGACGTGGTACTTGAGCTTCTGGGAGCGTTCGCCCGCGCCGTACCGGTCGCGCATCGCCACCGCCCAGATGCGCCGCGCGACCCGGCCGATGACCGAGTACTCCGGATCCATCCCGTTGGAGAAGAAGAACGACAGATTCGGCGCGAAGTCGTCGATATCCATACCGCGCGCGAGATACGCCTCCACATAGGTGAATCCGTTGGCCAGCGTGAACGCCAGCTGGCTGATCGGATTCGCCCCGGCCTCGGCGATGTGATAGCCGGAGATCGATACGGAGTAGAAGTTGCGAACCCCGTTGCGCACGAACCATTCCTGGATATCGGCCATCATGCGCAGGCTGAATTCGGTGGAGAAGATGCAGGTGTTCTGGCCCTGATCCTCCTTGAGGATGTCGGCCTGCACGGTGCCGCGCACGGTGGCCAGCGTCTGCGCCCGGATCCGCGCGGATTCCTCGGCGCTCGGCTCGCGCCCCTCGTCCTCGCGGAACCGTTGCAGCGCCTGGTCGATGGCGGTGTTGAGGAAGTACGCCAGAATCGTCGGCGCCGGGCCGTTGATGGTCATCGATACCGAGGTGGTGGGCGCGGTGAGGTCGAAGCCGTCGTAGAGCGCCTTCATATCGTCGAGGGTGGCGATGGAAACCCCCGAGGTGCCGACCTTTCCGTAGATATCGGGCCGCTCGGCCGGATCGTGTCCGTAGAGGGTGACCGAATCGAACGCCGTGGACAGGCGTTTTGCCTCGGCATGTTCGGAGAGCACCTTGAACCGTCGATTGGTCCGGAACGGATCACCCTCCCCGGCGAACATCCGCGCCGGATCCTCGTTCTCACGCTTGAACGGAAATACCCCCGCGGTGAACGGGAATCGGCCCGGCAGATTCTCCGCGCGCAGAAACCTCAGCAGCTCACCGTGATCGGTATAGCGCGGCAGCGCTACCCGGGGAATCGAGCTGCCCGACAACGAGGTTCGCCGCAGCGCGGTGCGTATCTCGCGATCGCGCACCCGCACCACCTGCTCCTCGCCGCGATAGGTCTCGGCGACCGACGGCCAATCCGACAGCAGCCGCGCGCTGTCGGCCGTCAGTTCCTCGCGTGCGCGCTCGAGCAGTTCGGCGACGGCCGCATCCTCGGGCAGTTCGGCCAGCACCTGCTCGAATCGCTGAACACGCTGTGCCGCAAGCACTTGCCGGGCGGTCTCGGCGTGATAGGCGCGCACCGTATCGGCCGTCTCGGCCAGATATCGCATCCGCGCGGTCGGAATGAGCTGGGCGAAGCGCGTGGACACCTTCGTATCCACCCGCGGCAGCGCCCCGGGCTGCAGCGGCAGGCCGCGCTCGGCGAGCATTCCGGACAGGTGCTGATACAGCGCGGTCACACCGTCGTCGTTGAATGTCGCCGCGCTGGTGCCGAATACGGGCATATCCTCGGGTGCGGATCCGAACGCCTCGCGGTTGCGCACCAGCTGTCGCGATACATCGCGCAGCGCGTCGGCGGCCCCGCGGCGCTCGAACTTGTTGATCGCCACCATATCCGCGTAATCCAGCATATCGATCTTCTCGAGCTGGGAGGCGGCGCCGAATTCCGGCGTCATGACATACATCGACACGTCGACGTGATCGATGATCGCCGCATCGCCCTGGCCGATGCCGGGCGTCTCCAGGATCACCAGGTCGTATCCGGCCGCCTGACAGGCCAGGATCATCGTGTCGATATTCGTCGGTAGCTCGTGCGCGCCCCGGGTGGCCAGCGAGCGGAAGAAGATGTGGTCGGCGTCGAGGGAATTCATCCGGATCCGGTCGCCCAGCAGCGCACCGCCGCCGCGCCGGCGGGTCGGGTCGACCGCGAGGACGGCCACCCGCAGCTTGTCCTGCTGATCCGAGCGCAGCCGCCGCACGAGTTCGTCGGTGAGCGAGGACTTTCCGGAGCCACCGGTGCCGGTGATCCCCAGGACGGGCACCGCCCGCGCGGCCGCCGCGGCGGTCAGCGCCGCCAGATCCGCCGCGGGCAGCCTCTCCTGCTGCAGGCAGGTGATGGTGCGCGCCAATGCCTTTCGCTCGCCGGCCAGCACCGCCTCCACCGGCGCGGGCTCGCGTGAGAGATCCACATCGCAGTCCCGGATCAGGGTATTGATCATGCCGGGCAGCCCGAGTCGCTGGCCGTCCTCGGGGGAGAAGATGGTCACCCCCGCCGCGGCCAGTCGCGCGATCTCCTCGGCCACGATGACCCCACCGCCGCCGCCGAAGATCCGCACCTGTCCCGCCCCGGCCTCGCGCAACGCCGCGGCCAGGTATTCGAAGTACTCGACATGCCCGCCCTGATACGAGCTCACCGCCACGCCCTGGACGTCCTCGGTCAGCACCGCGTCGACGACCTCGCGCACCGCCCGGTTATGGCCGAGATGGATCACCTCGGCGCCTTGGGACTGCAGGATCCGCCGCATGATGTTGATCGCCGCGTCGTGCCCGTCGAACAGGGCCGCCGAGGTCACGAAGCGGACGGGATGTACGGGCGTATGCAGGGTGGCACGGTCGGTCATAGTGGTCCTCCGGCGAGTCCTCAGGCGCCCGATACTAGGACGTCAAAGTAATTCTAGAGTGAGTCTGATCACAATTCCAGTTGATCTCCGATGCGATGCCGGCGGGGTCCGGTAGGTGGAATGGGCTGTGCCCGTGCCGGTTCGCGGCCCGCGTCCGAAACGCGCCTTCGAACATTCGCGGGGCCGGTAATTCCGCTCAGCGTGACCACAACCCGCGACTTCTGCCCGCCTCGGGGTTGCGATCGATGGGTTCGGCGAAAACCGACCCTATCTGCATGAATCGAGCACGAATCGAGGACGACCCATGAGACGAACCATTGCTCGGCTCGCCATCGCGGCCGCCGCGATCGGCGTCTCGGCGCTTGCCGCACCGATCGCGCAGGCCGATCCGGCGCCGCTGGACGGCCTGTTCGCGCTGTCGCCCGGGGTGTGCGCGGACGGTTCGGTCACCGGGAGCTTCTTCCGGATGATCCTGCCGACCGGCGATGCGGGCGGGCCGTATCTGCAGAACAGCGATTCGCGCTGCAGCGATCAGACCGTGACCCCGCTGTCGGCGGGCAGCGACGGCGGCCTGCTGAGCGGCAGCTATCAGCCGCAGCCCGCGGCGGCCTTCGACGGTGCGGGCAATGCGCAGTCCGGGCGGGTCACCACGCCGGTGCGTTTCTACGGCGTGGACTTCGCCACCGCGACCAACCCCACCGATCCGCAGACCGGGCAGGGCACCGGCCAGCCGCAGATCCTGTCCGACGGCGGGCAGCTGTCCGGCGATCTGAGCAGCCTCGGGGTCACCTGGAACAACCAGGTGTTCAATCAGGGCGCGCCCAAACCGGGCGGCGGGCTACCCGGCAAGACCAGTCCGGTGCGCGGAAGTATCGACGGCGCGGGCAATTTCGTACTCGAGTGGACCAGTCAGATCGTGGGCGGCCCGTTCAACAACTTCACCGGACTGTGGCATCTGGCCGGGCAGTATCGCGGCGGCGGGCGGGCGCCCGCGGCGGCTCCGGTCGCACCGAACGGCGGAGCGCCCGCGCATCCGGCCGCGCCGATCGCGAATCCCGCCGCGCCCGAGGTGAATCCGGCACCGGCCGGTCCCGCCCCGGTACAGCCGGGCACGGCCGGCGCCCCGGTCGCCCAGGCGCAGCAGATCTCGCACGGCGCACCGGTGCTGGCGACGCGGACAATCGATGTGCCGCGCCAACGGCATACCCCCGTCTGGCTCGTGCCCGCGCTGGTGCTGCTCGCGCTGGCGGCCGCCGCGGTGTTCTTCAAGGCCGACGCCATAGCCGGTCGGAAGCGAACCTGATGGTGACCGATCGTCTGCCGGGCCTCCCGGCGTATTCGGAGTTCGTCTCCACCGTCGAGACCGCCCCTCCGGCGCGGCCGCGCTGGCCGTTCGCCGTGCTCGTCGCGGTGGGTGTCGCGCTGATACTCGCGCCGATCGTCACCGGCATGTTCCCGCGAGCGATCAAGGGCGAGGCCATGATCGAGGCCTTCGCACCGTATGTGACCTCGTCGAGCATCGAGGGTTATCGCGGTGATCTGCGCGTCCTCGACGGGGCGCGCACGAATGTGCTGACCCTGCGGGCGCAGGGACTCGAACAGGGCCGATACGACCGCGTGGACACCTTCGTGCGCGACTATCCCGGTATTCGGTCCGATATCTCCACGATGCTCGACGCGATCGACTCCCAGCGCGGCAACTATCAGCGGCTGGCCGATCTGCCGCCGATCGGGGCGCTGCCCTGGTTTCTCGCGCTGGCCGGTGTGATCCTCACCGGCGCGGGGGTTTTCGGATTCCGGCGGGCGAGTGCCGGTGGGCGCGGCGTGGTGTGGCGATCGATCGCGGGGCTGGCCGCAGTCGGACTGATCGCGATATCGCTTGTGGGCGGGCTGTTTTCGGCCGCCCCGGCCGGGCGCCCGCTCATCGATGGGTTCCGGCCGATCCTCACTCGGGACGAGGTGCGCACGATGCAGGGCTACTTCGTCACCCTCGTCGCCGCCGACGGCGAGCTGAACAGCCGCTACACCGCCGCGATCCGGGCGGCGCATCCCGACGCCGACCTGTCCGGCGTCGCGGCTCTGGAGTCGCGGTGGCAGCCGATGACCTCCCGCTTCGCCGCGCTGATCGGAACCATGAACGACAACATCGACAACTTCGACGCGGTCGTCGCACTGGACGATTCGACGAAACCGCTGGGGTTCACCGCATTTCGCGGACTCGGCTGGTTCTACCTGGTCCCCGGGGTGATCGTCGTGGCAGCCGCGGCGGCCGGGCTGCGCGAGCCGAGAAAGGACCGGCAATGACGAGGACGCTTCGAACTCGGATCGCGGTCACCCTCGCGGGCGCGGTGCTGGCGCTGGCCGGATGTTCGTCCTCGGACACCGGCTCCCCGGCCCCGGCCGTCGCGCAGCCGTTGGTCGGATTGTTCCGGTTCACACCGGGTTCCGCGCGCGGCAACGACGTATCGGGCACCTGGTTCCGCATGGTCCAGCCGGGCGGCACACCCGATAAGGGGCCGTATATGCCCAACGGCGATTCCCCCGCGCAGGGCGGCGCGACCACCCTGCTCGACCCCGGCACGGCCGGTGGGCTGCGGACCGGCGGTTTCCAGAGCGAGCCGAATCCCGGCTTCGCCCAGGGCAATTCGCTGGCCGCCTCGATCACCAAGCCGACCAAGTTCTTCGCCGTGGAATTCGGGATCTCCACCAATCCGGTCGATCCGCAGACCGGGCGCAAGGTGCCCGCGCCGACGGTGGTGAATATCGGTGGCAAGCTCACCGCCGATCTGTCCGCCTGGGCCGCGTCGTGGAACGACCAGGAGTTCAATCAGGGCGCACCCAAGCCGCCGGAGAAGGACGGCCCGCAGGTCGCCGGCGCCGAACAGGTGCAGCGGGTCTGGGACTGGGTGGCGCAGAAGTGGTTCGATCAACCGAAATCCGATGCGGCCCAGGGCCCCTCGGCCACCGGCAGCTATGACTCCGTCACCCGGAAGTTCACGCTGCAGTGGACCAGCCTGATCGTCGGCGGTCCGTTCAACGGTTTCACCGGCGTCTGGCATCTCGAGGGTGTCTTCGAGCCCGCGGACGCCACCCCCAATTCACCTGTGACAGCACCGAAGTAGACCATTCTAAGGAGTAACGCGCGATGTCGACTCGCAGCACCAGGCCGGGCCTGGCCAGCGCCATCAGGGTGGTCGCCGCAGTGACCGTCGTCGGAAGCGCCGTCGCGGTGACGGCCCTGACCGTGCGACAGAACGATCAGGTGACCTCGGTCGTGGTGACCGAGGAGGTGCCGACCGCGGCGGCAGCGCCGACCCCGGCCGCGCCCGCCCCCGCGGCTCCGGCCGCACCGCCCGCGGCCCCCGCGCCGGCCGGGGCCCGTCCCGCCGCCGCGGTCCCGCTCGGCACGGGCGGCCCGGCGGTCTCGGTGGCGATCAACCCCGGCGCGCTCGGCGCCTCGGTCCCCCTGAACCAGTCCGCCCCGGCCGGTTCGACCCCGCTGGGCACCCAATCTCCGAGCGCCCAGGACTCCGTCCCGCTGGCCAACAGCCCGTTCACCGCGCCCACGGCGAACACCCAGCCCGCCTGCCCGATCGGCTGGCCCGCACCCAAGCAGCAGGGCGGCCTCGCCTCGCTCATCGGCCTGGCCCCGCTGGCCGGACCCTTCTCCTCGGAGGCCTTCGCCCTCGGCTCGGTCTATCAGCCGATCCTGCGGCTGGCCGGGCCGGTCCTGGCCGAGGTCGCCCCGGTCATCACGAAGTACCAGCCCGCCATCGACCCGATCATCACCCAGGTCCAGGGCGTGGAAACCATTGTTCTGCAGGCGATTCTGCCCTACTACGGTCCGTATCGCGGTCAGCTGATCGCCGCCGAGGGCGAGCTGGCCAGACAGCTCGCCCCGATCCTGGACCGTGCCTACAACAGTGAGGCCGCCTCCTGCCTGGTGGCGTGGCAGGGTCAGCTCATCGATCAGGCGAAGGGCGGTCCGGTCCGGGTCGCCTCCCTCGCTCATCCGGGCACGGTCGTCGAATTGCGCCCCGAGTCCTGATCCCGGTCGACGGGTAGTGGCGTAACGCCCATCGCGAGCAATGCCTGGATTACTTGGACATCCAACTATAGGATGACCGTAATTCGGGCGTTTCGATACGCCGCACCGTCGACACGAGGACAGCACTGGCATGGTTCGTGAACTGACACATTTCATCGGCGGACAGCACGTCTCCGGAACATCGGGCGCTTACGGCGATGTCTTCGACCCGAGCAGCGGCCGGGTGCAGGCGCGCGTCCCGCTGGCGAGCGCCGCCGAGGTCGAGGCCGTGATCGCGAATGCGGCACAGGCTCAGGTGGGTTGGGCCGCCTGGAATCCGCAGCGCCGGGCGCGGGTACTCATGAAGTTCCTGACCCTGGTGCAGGACGAGATGGATTCCCTTGCGGCGCTGCTGTCCTCGGAGCACGGCAAGACCGTCGCCGATGCCAAGGGCGATATCCAGCGCGGGCTCGAGGTGATCGAATTCGCCACCGGCATCCCGCATCTGCTCAAGGGTGAGTACACCGAGAGTGCGGGCACCGGCATCGACGTCTACTCCATGCGGCAGCCGCTGGGTGTGGTCGCGGGCATCACCCCGTTCAACTTCCCGGCCATGATCCCGCTGTGGAAGGCGGGTCCGGCGCTGGCGTGCGGAAACGCGTTCGTGCTCAAGCCCTCCGAGCGCGACCCCTCGGTGCCACTGCGGCTGGCCGAGCTGTTCCTCGAGGCCGGACTGCCCGCCGGCGTGTTCAACGTGGTGAACGGCGATAAGGTGGCCGTGGACACGCTGCTGCGCGACGAGCGCGTCAAGGCGATCGGATTCGTGGGTTCCACCCCCATCGCCCAGTACATCTACGAGACCGCGACCGCGCACGGCAAGCGCGCGCAATGCTTCGGCGGCGCCAAGAACCACGCCATCGTGATGCCGGATGCCGATCTCGACGATGTGGCCGATCAGCTGATCGGCGCGGGGTACGGCTCGGCCGGGGAGCGCTGCATGGCGATCTCGGTCGCGGTCCCGGTCGGCGAGGAGACCGCGGATCGCCTGCGCGCCAAGCTCATCGAGCGGGTGCGCAAGCTCAACGTCGGCCGCTCCGACGATCCGGGCGCCGACTTCGGCCCGCTGGTCGGCCTGGACGGCGTGGACCGGGTGAACAACTACATCCAGACCGGCGCGGACGAGGGCGCGGAGCTGGTGATCGACGGTCGCGGCCTGAAGGTCGAGGGCGCCGAGGATGGATTCTTCGTCGGCGCGACGCTGTTCGACCGGGTCACCCCCGAGATGCGGATCTACCGGGAGGAGATCTTCGGCCCGGTGTTGTGCATCGTGCGCGCCAAGGATTACGAAGAGGCGCTGAAGCTGCCCAACGAACACGAATTCGGCAATGGCGTAGCGATTTTCACCCGCGACGGCGATACCGCCCGTGACTTCGCGGCCCGGGTGCAGGTCGGCATGGTCGGCATCAACGTGCCGATTCCGGTGCCGATCGCCTATCACACCTTCGGCGGCTGGAAGCGTTCCGGCTTCGGCGATCTCAATCAGCACGGCCCGGATTCGATCCGCTTCTACACCAAGACCAAGACGGTGACGCAGCGTTGGCCCAAGGGGCTCGAGGAATCCAATGCCTTCGTCATCCCGACGATGGACTGACCGATGTTCGTACTCGACGACGACGAGAAGGCGATCACCGAGACCGCCCGCGCCTTCGCCGACGATCTGCTCGCCCCGAACGCGCTGGAATGGGATGAGCAGAAACACTTTCCGGTCGATGTGATCCGCAAGGCCGGTTCGCTCGGCATGGGCGGCATCTACATCGGCGAGGATGTCGGCGGATCGGGGCTGCGGCGATTGGATGCCGTGCGCATCTTCGAACAGCTCGCGACCGGCTGTCCGGCCATCGCCGCCTATATCTCCATCCACAACATGGTGGCGTGGATGATCGACAGCTACGGCGATGCCGCCCAGCGGAATCGGTGGCTGCCGGGCCTGACGTCGATGGATCAGCTGGGCAGCTACGCGCTGACCGAGCCGGGCGTCGGATCGGATGCGGCGGCCCTGAGCACGAAGGCCGTTCGCGACGGGGACGACTATCTGCTCACCGGCGTCAAGCAATTCATCTCCGGCGCGGGCAGCACCGATGTGTACGTGGTGATGGCCCGCACCGGCGATACCGGTGCGCGCGGCATCTCCGCGTTCATCGTCGCGGCCGACACCCCGGGAATCTCCCTCGGCGCCAACGAGAAGAAGATGGGCTGGCACGCCCAGCCCACCCGGCAGGTGATTCTCGACGAGGTCCGGGTGCCTGCGGCGAACCGGCTCGGCGTGGAGGGCAACGGCTTTCGCACCGCCATGAACGGCCTGAACGGCGGGCGGCTCAATATCGCCGCGTGCTCGCTGGGCGGCGGACAGGCCGCCCTGGACAAGACCGTCGCATATCTGGCCCAGCGCAAGGCATTCGGCGCACGGCTGCTGGACAATCCGGCGCTGCAATTCGAACTGGCCGATATGCGCACCTCGCTGGAGGCCGCCCGGACGCTGCTGTGGCGCGCCGCCGCGGCGCTGGACGCCGACGCCGACGACAAGGTCGAACTGTGTGCCATGGCCAAGCGTTTCGGCACCGACGCCGGCTTCGAGGTCGCCAACAAGGCCCTGCAATTGCACGGCGGCTACGGCTATCTGGCCGAATACGGGGTGGAGAAGATCGTCCGGGATCTGCGCGTGCACCAGATCCTCGAGGGCACCAACGAGATCATGCGGGTGGTCGTCGCCCGTTCGGTGATAGGAGCGGCATGAGCGACGAAGTCCTCATCGATAAGCGCGATGGGCTGGGGCTGATCACGCTCAACCGGCCCAAGGCCATCAACGCGCTGAATCATCCGATGACACTGGTCATTACGGCCGCGCTGCGGCAGTGGGAGTCCGATGACGAGGTGCGTGCGATCGTGCTCACCGGCGCGGGCGAGCGCGGCCTGTGCGCGGGCGGCGATATCGTAGCCATCTATCACGATGCGAAAGACAGTGCGGGCGGCGCGGATTCGCCGTCGGGCCGGTTCTGGCGCGACGAGTACCTGCTCAATGCCTACATCTCCCGCTATCCCAAGCCGTATCTCGTGGTGATGGACGGCATCGTGATGGGCGGCGGGGTCGGCCTCTCCGGACACGGCAGCCACCGCATCGTCACCGAGCGCTCCAAGATCGGCATGCCCGAGACCGGCATCGGCTTCATACCCGACGTGGGCGGCACCTATCTGCTCGCGCGCACACCGGGCGAACTCGGCACACACGTCGCGCTCACCACCGCGCGCATGGGCGCCGGGGATGCGATCGCCGCCGGATTCGCCGACTACTACGTTCCCTCCGAACACATTCCGGCTCTGCTGGAGGCGTTGCACAACGCCGATCCGGAGGTCGCCATCGCCAAGTTCGCCCAGCCCGCGCCCGCCTCCGAGCTTGCCGCACACAGGGATTGGATCGACGCCTGCTACAGCGCCGACAGCGTGGAGGAGATCGTGGCCCGGCTGCAGGCGCACGAATTGGCGGAGACGCACAAGGCGGCCGCGGAGATTCTGACGAAATCGCCTGTCGCGCTGAAGGTCACGCTGCGGGAGCTGCGCAACGCCCGCGCGCTGGACAGCCTGGAGGCGGCGCTGAACGAGGAATATCGGGTGTCGGTGGCCGCGCTGTCCAGCCACGATCTGGTGGAGGGCATTCGCGCGCAGGTGGTCGACAAGGACCGCGATCCGCGCTGGCGGCCCGCTACCCTCCCCGAGGTGTCGGCCGCGCAGGTCGACGCCTACTTCGCCGAACTCGGCGAGGACGAACTGAATCTCGTTGCCCCGGAAAGGCGGTCCGCATGAGTACCAAGGTCGGCTTCCTCGGACTCGGTCATATGGGCGGCCCCATGGCCGCCAATCTGGTGCAGGCGGGCTACGAGGTGCTCGCATTCGATCCGGTGCCCGCCGCGCAGGAACAGGCGCGCGGCGACGGCGCGACGGTTCTCGATACGGCTGCGGCGGCCGCCGCGGAGGCGGACGTCGTGATCACCATGCTGCCCAATGGCCGGATCGTGCTCGACGTCTATCGCGAGGTCCTCGACGTCGCCAAGCCCGGAACCCTGTTCATCGACTGCTCCACCATCGACGTCGCCGATGCCAAGCAGGCCGCGAAACTCGCTGTGGCCGCGGGACATCAGGCCTTGGACGCGCCGGTCTCCGGTGGTGTCGCGGGCGCCGCGGCGGGCACGCTGACCTTCATGGTCGGCGGTGCGGCACCGGATTTCGCCGCCGCGCTGCCGCTGCTCGAGGTGATGGGCGGCAAGGTCGTGCACTGCGGTGACGCCGGTGTCGGCCAGGCCGCGAAGATCTGCAACAACATGATGCTGGGCATCTCGATGATCGGCCTGTCCGAGGCGATCGTGCTGGGCGAGAAGCTGGGCCTGACCCACGAGAAGTTCTTCGACGTGGTCTCCACCGCCTCGGGCCAATGCTGGTCGCTGACCAGCTACTGTCCGGTGCCGGGCCCGGTCCCGGCCAGCCCCGCCAACAACGATTATCGGCCCGGCTTCGCCACCGCCCTGATGAACAAGGATCTCGGCCTGGCCGCCAACGCCTTGCGCGACAACGAGGTCGACGGACAGATCGGCCTGCTCGCGGCCGCGATCTACGACCGCTTCAACCAGACCGATGCCGGGCGGGACTTCTCCGCTATCGTCACCGATATCCGCCACCGATCGGGAGAGGGACAGTGACCGATTTCGAGACCATTCTGCTGGAGCGCAAGGGGCGGGTGGCCCTGATCACGCTGAACCGGCCGAAGGCGCTCAATGCGCTCAACTCGCAGGTGCTCGCCGATATCACCGCGGCGCTCGACGAGCTCGAGGCCGACGAGGGCGTCGGCGCGGTCGTGCTGACCGGATCGGAGAAGGCCTTCGCGGCCGGCGCCGATATCAAGGAGATGCAGTCCAAGTCCTATATGGACATGTTCCTGGCCGATCACTTCTCGGGCTGGGACCGGCTGGCCGCCTTCCGCAAGCCGATCATCGCGGCCGTCGCGGGATATGCGCTGGGCGGCGGGTGTGAGCTGGCGATGATGTGCGATCTGCTGATCGCGGCCGATACGGCGAAGTTCGGCCAGCCCGAGATCAAGCTCGGCGTCATTCCCGGCATGGGCGGCTCCCAGCGGCTCACCCGCGCGGTCGGCAAGGCCAAGGCCATGGATCTGATTCTCACCGGCCGCAATATGGGCGCCGAGGAGGCCGAGCGCGCGGGCCTGGTGTCGCGCATCGTGCCCGCCGCGGAGCTGGTGGCGACCGCCCTCGAGGCCGCCGAAACCATCGCGAACATGTCCCTGCCGTCGGTCATGATCGCCAAGGAGGCCGTCGACCGCGCCTACGAGACCACCCTGTCCGAGGGGCTGCGTTTCGAGCGGCGGGTCTTCCACTCCCTGTTCGCGACCGAGGATCAGAAGGAAGGCATGACCGCCTTCGTCGAGAAGCGCCCGGCGACGTTCATCCATCGCTGATTCGCGTATGCCCCGGTAGCCTCGGTGGCGTGCCGAAACGTCTCGCGATCGTGGTCGCGGCCCTGGCCGCCGCCGCGGTCGCGGGCTGCGGCACTTCCGATCCGAAGCCGCCCGTGCCCGTGGCGTCGACCGCACCGCAGGCTCCGGGTGAGGCGTTGCCGATCGGGGAGTGCGGGGCCGTGCTCGATGCCGATATCGCGGCCGCCACCGGTCTGGGCGATCTTCGGCAGATCACGCGGAATCCGCTGCGTTGCCGCTGGGAGGCGGGCGACGGGAGTGCGGTCACGTTCGAATGGTTTCGCGGCAGCCCGATCGATACGCGGACACCGATCGGCGCGGGGGATCGGGTCAGCGCGGTGCGGCTGGCCGATCATCCCGGCAAGATGTGGCCCGCGGACCGGTCCTGTGAGGTCGCGGTGAGCTCCGGGGCGGGCGATTTCATCGACTGGAAGATCGATACCGCGCAAGCCGTTGGGGCACAGGCCTGTTCGGCGGTGCGGCAGTTGGCGACCGTGACGTTGCAGAAGGCCGGGTGAGGTCGATGCGGATGCTCGTCCGGCACACCGCCTTCGGCGGCTGACTCACTTATGCGGCAGTTGTTCCCCGGGCGTGCCCGCGACCTCCACCGGTGACGCCGGGGTGCCGCCATGGGTGGTCGGCTGCGGAGTGTCCCTGCTCGCCACCAGCAGTCCTGCCACCGTCGCGCCCAGCGTCACGGTCACCGCGAGGGCGGCCACCAGCTTGCGCCTGGACACCGCCGGCGCACCGGCCGACCGCAGGGCGGGCATCGTCGAGAATCGCACGCCGCGCACCCGCCGGGCCGAGGGCAGCTGCGTCGCCATGAGCACCGCGCCGCGCGCCGAGACGAATTCCGGTTCCGGATCGTAGATCTGGGGCAGATCGAGCAGCTGGGCCAGCGATTCGCGGATGCCCGGATTGCGGGCGCAGCCGCCCAGCGGCGCCAGCGCCTGCGGTGTCACCTTGGCCTCCTCCATCATCTGGCGCACATACGACACCGAATGATGGACCCCGGCGGCGACCAGATCGTTGAAATCGCTGCGCGTCAACACCATTCGCAGACCGGTCAGCGGATCCCCGGCCGTCAGCACCGGCGCGGCGGTGAGGGCCTCCTTGTAGGCGCGACTGGTCGGCTTGTCGATATTCACCCCGCCGTGCGCGAGCCGCCAGCGCAGCAGCGCGTCGTGACCGTCGCCGCCCAGTACGGTGCTGTGGCGGGTGGCGAGGATCGCGTCGGTGCGGCAGTCGGCCTCGGTGATGGTCAAACCGGAGGCGCCCAGGTCGTAGAGAATCACCGCACCCTCGTTCGGCAGCTGGCCGCTGAAGCGCAGATAGCGCAGCTGGGCGACCGGTTCGTCGACGATCGTCAGGCGGCTGCGGCCCGCGGCGGCCCGGATCGCGTCGGCGTGGTGCGGGCAGCGGCAGGTGACGGCGATGCCGGTGATGAATTCATCGCGCTGGGTCGCGGCCTCGTGCATGAGGTTGATCGCCTGGAACACAGGCTCCTCCACGCCGCCACCCGCCCGCCGGGGCACCGTGCAACGGTCGATGGGCGGCAGATGCGGCTGGTCGGAATGCGTGAGCATCGCGCGTGCGCCACCAGCGCCCGCCGACACCCCCAGGACCAGCACCATGGCCTCCATGGTGAACCTTTTGTGCCCCGATGGGAAGACGACGGAACGGTAATGTCGCTGGCCGGATGCTGAATGGTTATCGTGTCAGACCCAGCGCGTCGGCGTGTCGCCCGTGTCGAAGTCGCCGGCCGCCCGGCGGAACTCGGCCAGCAGCCGCAGCAACAGCTGCAGCCGGTCCGGCGGCAGGCCCGGTCGGGCGAAGACCTTGTCGTTGAGGGCGGCCGTGGTCCGCGCCACCAATTCCCGCCCGGCATCGGTGATCTCGATCAAGGTTGCTCGTCGATCGCTAGGATGTGGAACGCGCTTGACCAGCCGCGCCGATTCGAGGCGGTCGACGGTATTGGTCACGCTGGTCGGATGTACCTGCAGGCGAGCGCTGGCCATCGCCATCGGCAGTGCCCCGGTCTTGCTGAAGTTCAACAGCGCCAGCAGTTCGTATCGGGAAAAGGTCAATCCGGATGGCCGCAGCGCCTCGTCCACCCGCGCCATCACGATCTGCTGCGCCCGCACCAGCGAGGTCACCGCCGCCATCCCATCGGCGACATCACCCCATCCGTGCGCGGTCCACTGCCGGTGGGCCTCCTCGATGGGATCCAGGGGAAGGGGACGTGGCATAGGCTGAGTTTAATGGCGCCGCCTCCGGCGTCGCGGGTTTGCGATCATGGTGAGAGCAACTCTCGGTCTCGAGTTCCACATCCGGCAGCATTGGTATCGCAAGCGGGCGTGCCCGAGAGGCTAGGGAGCGGTCTGCAAAACCGTCTACGCGGGTTCGAATCCCGCCGCTCGCTCTGTGTTTATTGGCGCCGACTTCGTCGGCGCGGGTTTGCGGCGCTCTGAGGCTCGTCGTTCGGGTACCGCTGCTTGCTCCTTCGTCGCCTGGTCAGCCGGCCCCCCACAGACCCCCGCGCCGCCCACCAGT
>NZ_JBITDI010000003.1:657781-703357 GCF_044454005.1 Nocardia sp. NPDC051570
GGGGGGGGGGGGGGGGGGGGGGGGGGGCGGCCGCCCCCGCCCCCCCCCCCCCCCCCCCCCCCCCCCCCCCCCCCCCCCCCCCCCCCCGCGCCGCAAACCTTTCGGGTCGGCCTTGTCATCGGTGCTTTTCGTCAGATGGGGGCTGAATCAGGTGAGGCCTGAAAGGTCGCGTAGGACTACGTGATTGCGGTCGGCCGTTGTCCCCAGGGTGTATTCCGGGATCAGGCCGAAGTATTCGGCTCGGGTGCGGGTGCTCCAGCGGCGGGCGTCGGGGGTGCGGGTCTTGTAGAAGTTGGCCTGGTAGCCGCCCTCGTGGAGGTTGAGCAGGGTGTAGCCGCCCGGGTATTCCTTGACCGCGGCGACCTCCAGGAATTCGATATTCAGGGGGATGTCGGGGCGGGTGCGGCGATTGCGGTGGGTGTGGCCGCTGTGGTGCAGGAAGACGCCGGGGGTGGATTGGTAGAGCGATTGCAGGCGAGCGGCGTCGGTGCGGTTCAGCACGAAATCGGGTCCGCCGATATTGGATATCGCCGATTCGAAAGTGACCGGATGGTGTCCGAACAGCAGGGTGGGGCGGTCCGGGTCGGCACTCAGAAGGCCACGCAGGCGGTCGAATTGGGCGTCATCGATCAGGCCACCCGCGGCGTCGAGTGCGGTGGTGTCCAGACCGAGCAGGCGCAGGCCGCCCAGGTCGTGCTCGATCAACTCTCCCCGGGGGATGAAGGATTCGCCCCAGCAGTCATGATGTTCGGCGTCGGCGACCACCGGGCAGCCCGCGTATTCCGCGCCGACGTGCGGGCGGTCGTGATTGCCGCGGGTCGCGAACCAGTCCCGGCCCGCGGCGCCCCAGCCGTCGAGAAGCCTTCGGACGCCACGGGTTTGCTCGGGCGTGGCCTCCGCGGTGAGATCGCCGGCGAGCAGCAGCTGATCCGCGCCGCGGTCGGGGCGGCGCAGATCGTCGAGCAGCGCGGTGAGCATCACCTCCGGATAGGGCGGCAGGCCGGGCTCCTGACGCACGCCGGGCGGCAGTCCGGCGGCGATGAGCCCGCTCACCTCCTCGCCGAAGTGAACGTCGTTGCACAGCGCGAGGGTGCGCAGCAGTCGTCCGGGAGGCGGTGTGAGCGTGGCGAATTCGCCGGTGCATTCCGGCGAACCCGGCATTCTGGTCGCGAGATTCGGTGCGGGAGTGGCGCGTACGCCGCCGGAGTAGGCCTCGAAGCGATAGGCGCGCCCGGGTTCGAGTCCGGTGATCTCCGCGTAGTGGTAGGGGGTGGGCTCGGGATCGGAGAGCGCCACCCGTGCCGACGCCGATGAATCCGCCGGGGCCACACGGACTTCGGTATCCGCGTCGGCCGGGGCGCCGCTGCCCGCGTCGAGCGTGGTCCAGGTCAGCACGGCCGAGGTCGCGGTGACGGTCACCAGCTCCAGATCGGTGGCGAGCAGCGAATTCCCTTGTGCCCGGGCGATTCCCGCACTCCGGCCGGTCAGCATCGGCAGCGCGGCCGCCAGGCCCAGGGCGCTCAGAACCAGCCGTCGGTTCGGCCCACAGCAGCTCATAGATCCTCCCTCGACAACCACAGCCCCGGAATCGACGGTCCATGTGCACGATACGGCCCCCCGGCCGCGCGGTCGTGACGTTCCCCTCGGCGACCATCGCTCGTAACCCACCGTTCGCGGGGTCGGACGCCGTGCGGACCTACTACCGGGTAGCTTGGTTAGCCAAACCTCAGAGATAGAGGTCCCGGCGCGATAAGGAGGGCCATGACCGCCCGATGGAAGCTGCTGACCGGTGCGCTGGCGGCACTGACCGTGCTCGCGGCCACCACGGCCTGCTCGAATGCGTCCAAGGACGAGAACGAACTGCTCGTATACAACGCCCAGCACGAGTCGCTGACCAAGGAATGGGCGGACGCGTTCACCAAGCAGACCGGTATCAAGGTCACCCTGCGCAACGGCGGGGATACCGACCTGGCCAATCAGCTGGTGGCCGAGGGTAAGAACTCGCCCGCCGATATCTTCCTCACCGAGAACTCCCCGGCGATGGCCCTGGTCGAGAACGCAGACCTGTTCGCCGATATCGATCGGGACACACTCGCGCAGATCCCCGCCCAGTACCGCCCGTCCTCCGGCAAATGGATCGGCGTCGCGGCCCGCTCCACGGTGTTCGTCTACAACACCGCCAAGCTGCCGCAGGATCAGCTGCCCGCTTCGCTGCTGGATCTGGCGCAGCCACAGTGGAAGGGCCGCTGGACCGCGGGCACCGCGGGCGCGGACTTCCAGGCCATCGTCGCGGCGCTGCTGGAGCTCGAGGGTGAGGACGCCACCAAGGCGTGGCTGCGGGGCATGAAGGACAACGCCGCGGCCTCACAGAACAACACCACCGCGATGAAGAACGTGAATACCGGACAGTTCGACGGCGCGGTGATCTACCACTACTACTGGTTCCGCGATCAGGCCGCGACCAAGGAGAACTCCGGCAACACCGCGCTGCATTTCTTCAAGAATCAGGATCCGGGCGCATTCGTATCCACTTCCGGTGGCGGCGTGCTGAAGTCGAGTAAGAAGCAGCAGAACGCGCAGAAGTTCATCGCGTTCATCACCAGCGCGGCCGGTCAGCAGGTGCTGCACAACGGCACCTCGATGGAGTACCCGATCTCGCTGGACGTGCCCGCCAATCCGGCGCTGCCGCCGCTGGACGGCCTGCAGGCGCCCAAGATCGACCCGAGCACGCTGGACGCGAAGAAGGTGCATCAGCTGATGACCGAGGCGGGTCTGCTCTGACCGTCGCCGGTCGGCCCGGATACGCGGTCACGGGCGTCGCGCTGCTGTTGGTGGCGGCGACGTTCGTGCCGCTCGGCTATATCGTGTCCACCCTGTTCTCCACCGGACTGCATGAGGCCGCACATCTGGTGTTCCGCCCGCGGGTCGGTGAATTGCTGCGCAACACTGCGGGTTTGGTGGTGATCACGGTGCCGGTGTGTGTGGTGCTCGGGGTCGGGCTCGCGTGGATCGTGGAGCGCACCGATGTGCCCGGGGCGAGCTGGTGGGGGCCGATGCTCGCGGCCCCGCTGGCGGTGCCCGCCTTCGTGAACAGTTACGCCTGGGTCAGTGTGTTTCCGGCGTTGCACGGGCTGTGGGCCGGGGTGCTGATCACCACGATGTCGTATTTCCCGCTGATGTATCTGCCCGCGGCGGCCACGTTGCGGCGGCTGGATCCCGCGGTGGAGGAGTCGGCGCGGGCGCTGGGCTCCGGGCCGGTGGCGGTATTCGCCCGGATCGTGCTGCCGCAGTTGCGGTTGGCGATTCTGGGTGGGGCGCTGCTCATTTCGTTGCATCTGCTGGCCGAATACGGCGCATTCGTGATGGTGCGCTTCGACACCTTCACCACGGCTATCTTCGAGCAGTATCAGTCGAGTTTCGCCGGGGCGGCGGGCAGCATGCTGGCCGGGGTGCTGGTGCTGTGCTGTCTGGTGCTGCTGGGCGGCGAGGCCGCCGTGCGCGGGCGGGCGCGTTATGCCCGGGTGGGTGCGGGCGCGCCACGGGCGGCGACGCGGATTCGGCTGGGGCGTACGGCCGTTCCGGCGTTGGGCGTGCTCGCCGGGGTGCTCGTCGCCGCGCTGGGCGTGCCGCTGTGGACGATCGTGCGCTGGCTGCGGATCGGTGGAGTGAAGGTATGGGACAACGCCGAGATCGGCGAATCCCTTTTCCAGACGGTGGGTTTGGCGGTGACCGCAGCGGTGATCACCACCGCGTGCGCCTTCCCGGTGGCGTGGATCGCGGTGCGGTCGCAGTCGGTGTTCGCGCGAATCGTGGAGGGCTGCAACTACATCACCAGTTCGCTGCCCGGCATCGTGATCGCGCTGGCGCTGGTGACGGTGACCATTCGGTATCTGCCCGGTGTGTATCAGACCGCGGCCATGGTGCTGGCCGCCTACACGCTGATGTTCCTGCCGCGGGCGCTGGTGAGTGTGCGGGCCGGACTGGCCCAGGTGCCGATCGGCCTGGAGGAGGTGTCGCGGGCGCTGGGCAGATCCGGCCCGATGACATTCCTGCGGGTGACACTGCGCCTGACCGCGCCCGCCGCCGCCTCCGCCGCGGCGCTGGTGTTCGTGGCGGTGGCCACCGAGCTGACCGCCACACTGCTGTTGGCGCCCAACGGGACCCGCACCCTCGCGATGGGATTCTGGTCCACCTCGGGCGAATTGGATTACGCCGGTGCCGCGCCCTACGCGCTGATCATGATCGTGGTGGCGATACCGGTGACGTATCTGCTGTTCACCCAGTCCAGGAAGGCGGCGGGAGTATGAGTCGTCTCGTGATCCGCGAGGTCGCGAAGTCGTTCGGGCATACGCGGGTGCTGGGGGGCGTCAGTCTCGATGTGCCCGACGGTACCTCGACCGCGGTGGTCGGTTCGTCCGGATGCGGGAAGACCACACTGCTGCGGATGGTCGCGGGATTCGAGGCCCCTGACGCGGGATCGGTGTCGATCGGCGGGGAAACCGTTGCGCGCGAACGCTTCTGCAAGCCCGCCCATCGCCGCAATGTCGGTTATGTGGCGCAGGACGGTGCGCTGTTCCCGCATCTGACGGTGGGGCAGAACATCGCCTACGGCCTGGGCAGGATGGGCGGTCGGCGGCATCGGGAGCGGGTGACCGAACTGCTGGAGATGGTGTCGCTGGACGCGTCCTATGCCGCCCGCCGCCCGCACGAACTGTCCGGCGGACAGCAGCAGCGGGTCGCGCTGGCCCGGGCCATGGCGCGCGAACCACAGGTGATGCTGCTCGACGAGCCGTTCAGCGCGCTGGATACGGGCCTGCGCGCCGCGACCCGCCAGGCCGTGGCGCGGACGCTGCGCGCGGCCGGGATGACCAGCATCCTGGTCACCCACGACCAGGAGGAGGCGCTCTCGTTCGCCGACCAGGTCGCCGTCATGTGCGCGGGCCGCTTCACCCAGGTCGGCTCGCCCGAACAGGTCTACTCGACACCCGCCGACCTGTTCACCGCTCGATTCCTCGGCGATTGTGTCCTCGTCGACGGCCGGGTTGTCGACGGTGTGGCCTACAGCGTCCTGGGTCGCACCCCCGTACGCCCAGGCGGACCTCAGGGCCCGGCAACCCTGATGCTCCGCCCGGAACAACTCGTCGCCCAACCGGTTTCCGACGATGGCACCGGCACCGTCCGCGCGGCCGAATTCCGCGGCGCGGACGTAATCCTCACCATCGCCCTCGACAACCATCCCGACCCTATCCAGGTCCGGCACATCAGCATCGCCGCACCGATGGTCGGCTCCCGAGTCAGAATCGAAATCATCGGCACCGCAATGGCTTTAGATCCACAAGAGGACATCGATCCGGCTCTGCCGGTCGACACCTTCTCGACGGCCTGACTTCACTTCCCCTGCGGCCGACGGCAATAGACGAACAGGTCTGGCTCCGCCTCCGTGTCCTCACGATCCGCGACGAAGGTCCCCTCACGGAACTCGAGTATCTCGAGTCCGGCGTCGCAGCTTCTCGATGAAATCCTCTGTGCCATAGCTGCTCACGCGTATCCGGTAGCCCAGGAAAACGATGTCGACCTGGTCCAGCACTACCGGCCGATATGTCCCCTTGTGAACCGGTCAGCGGTTGGCGAAATGTTCGATGGTCGATACCTGTTCACTCATGTCGACGGGGGATAGTGCCAGTGCGGGAAATCGCGAGCCAGGGCGACCGCACGTCGGTGAATGACGGCTCGGCGGGCAGCCAGGTCGTCCTCATCGGTATGTGCCGCTTGGGCTGTCGCCTGCCCGGGCCATTTCCGATACAGCAGACCGACTGTGGCCGAGAAGTAGCCGTCGGTGACAGCATTGGCCGCCAGGAGCAGACCGGTGTCCTCGGAGGCAGGAAGTCCCATCCATCCGCCGAGTGCCAGGGCCAGTTGGGTGCGGATGCACATCGTGGCCGGGTGGACTTGCGCGCGGTAGTCGTGGCTGAGCCAGTGGGTGAGAACACGACCGCGGGCGACGATGCCTTCGGAAGGGTTGTCGTCGAATTCGAGTGTCGATCCGTCCGGTAGGAGATCGACCGCGCGCGACGTCGTCCAGCCGATGTCATATAGCTTGAGGGCATCGATATCGCGCGCGAGTGCGCCCGCCGCGAGTTGATCGTCGGCATCGAGTACTTTGACGAGTTCACCATTGACCCGGCCGAGTGCCAGAGTACGGGCCACCCCGGGTCCGCCGTGCCGGCCGGCGGCGAAACGGATCCGGTCGTCCTGGGGAAGCACCTCGGCAATGCTCAGCTGATCCAGGCCGTCCGCCTGAACCACCCATTCCCAGTTCCATCGATTTGGAAGTACCTGTCTCGCAAGGGATTCATAGGCCTTGAGGAGATACTCGGGGACGCCTTGGCGGACGGGAGTGACAATAGAGATGAGACGTGTCAGTGACGTAACCCTTCATGTCGGTGCTGTCTTTTCAAGGCACCTTTGTATCGCCTTAGGATAACGGACCGCCTCGACTAGTGGCACGGTGCCTGATAGGGGAGTGACGGCAAGACCTGAGCCCATGACTCGGGGGTCATCACCGTGCGGGTGACGTCACATATTCGTCCGATCATATGATCCGAATTCAGATCCCACATGAGCAAGCCCTGATTGTAGCCACTGACGACCAGATATTCGCCCGTACCGTCGAATTTTACCTTTCGCTTCGCGGCCGTCGAAGGCATGACGGACAACTCGATCGGCGACCTGGGATGTGCGGGGTCGGAGATGTCCCACAATCGGACTTCGCCATCGTAAGCTCCGGAGGCGAGGGTTTTTCCGTCCGGGCTGAAATCGAGTGAGTGGACACCGGAATTGTGGCCGACGAGCGGACTGCCTATCTGGGATGGTTCGGCCGGTTTGCTGATATCCCACAATCGAATCAATTTATCTTCGCCTGCCGCTGCCAACATGCGTCCATCGGGGCTCAGAGCGATACTGCTAACCGATCCCGTGCCGGCATGAATATCCGCACCGACTCGGCGAGGCTGGGCAGGGTTCGACATATCCCACAACTTGATCGAACCGGTACTTTCTGCTGTAGCGAGCAGCTTTCCATCGGGGCTGTATCGCATGCTTGCAATCCAGCCGGTTGACACTACGATGGGTGCACTCGCTGCAATGGGGTGCCGAAGGTCAGAAATGTTCCACACACGGAGCGAATGCTCATCCTCGTTACTGACGAGCGTGGGGGAATTAGGGCTGAATACGGCGTTCAGCGCGAATCGGCTGGCAAGGGGTATCGTTGTGGTCAGCTGTGGGCTGAAAGGGTTTGATATGTCGTAGAATTGAAGCTCCGACGGAGACTGCTGGAGGACCGCTAAAGTCCGGCCGCCGGGGGCGATCGCAGTGTTTTGAATTCGCGCGTTTGTGGTGAGTTCGCTGAGATGATGAGGTGGAAGGGGGTCGAGCGTATTCCAGAGCTGGACTCTACCCTTCGGTGAGATTGTAGCCAGAATCCCGCTTTGCGAGTCCAATGCCAAGCTGTTCACTTCGCCGATGCGCGTGGAAATGCCTTTCCCGGGCAGAGACCACAATCGGACGACCCCGTCTTGACTGCCCGTCGCTACGGTTCGCTGGTCCGGGCTGATGGCGACTCCGAAAACGCCGCCCTTTGTACCGGCCAAGGACCTACCGATGGTTTGTGGATGCGGACTGTCCAGATTCCATATCTTCGCGGTTCCTTCGGTGCCGGCGGTGACGAGGGTACGACCGCTGGGACCGAACGCCACAGACCAGATCTCACCGGGGTGAGCCGACAGCGGTGCGATGGTCGGATGTGGTGTTGCCGGATCGGACACATCCCATATCTGCACGATCCCGTCATCGCTGGCGCCCGCCAGCTTCGAGCTGTCCGGGCTGAACGCTACGGCGTGTGCGACGGCGGAGAAACCAGCGAGCGCCGAACCCGTGGGAGTCGGCGCCGTGCGGGCATCGGTGATGTTCCACAATTGGACTGTGTGGTCATCGCTCGCCGTCGCGAGCAAACTGTCGTTGGGACTGAAGGCGATGGACCGAATCGCTCCGCTCTGGTTGCCGATCCAGCCGATCGCGGCGGGTTTGGCGGGGTTGTCGACATTCCACAGCGCCACGGAGTGATCGTCATTGGAAGCCGCCAGCATACGACCGTCCGGGCTGAAGAGAATGTTGTAGATCGCACCCTTGCCCGCTGACAGCCGCGAGACCGACATTCGCGGTTTCGCGGGGTCGCTCACATCCCACAGCGTTACATCGTGGTCTTCGCCGCCAACGGCAAGTACTTTCCCGTCGGGACTGAAGGACGCCGCGGAGGCGAAGCCACTGATTCCGGTGATGGGGGCACCGATTCGATACGGATGTGTTGGTTCGGTGGTATCCCACAGCTGGATACTTCCGTCTCCGTAAGTTGATGCGAGGAGCCCCTGGGAAGAGAATGCCACATAGTAGACAGGGCTGTCGGGGCCGATCAGGGGAGTGGCCAGCGGCAAGGTCTGAGTCTTCAGTAGGCGTGCTCTGACCTCGGGATCGTCAGGACGAAGCCGATACGCGACCAGGTCGAGTTGAGCGGACATCGATGGATCTATGTCCTGCAGGCCGTCGGCTTGGGCCAAAATCTCCCGGAACACCGCATCGGCCCGCTGCTGTTCGGCCATTCGGCTCCTGTCGTAGAAGCCTACTGCCATGACCAGAACGACGATTCCGAGTATTGCCATCACCGATTTTGTTACCGATGCGTGTCGCTGCGCTCTGCGACTTTCCGCGATCGATGTCGCCAAGAATTCCCTGGTATGGCCGAATATCGGCGCGCTGCTCGATTGATTTTGTGCGGCCTTCAATCTAGCGCCTCGATAGAGTAGCGATTCATCGCGATCGGCTGCTTCCCATTGCGCCGCGTCGATCTCCAGTTGCCGACTGACCAGATATTCCGCCCGATGCTCGTCGATCCACCGGCGCAATCGGGGCCAAACGCGCAGCACAATCTCGTGAGTCAGATATATCGAGTCGCCGTCGGCGGTTATCAGGCGTGCCGAGGTCAGTGTCTCGAGCGCCCTTTCCGCCAGATCGACATCTCCACAGTATTGCAATAGTTCCGCGCGGGAGACGGTCTTCCGTGTATCTCGTGAACTCTGTCCGATCGCCACCAGTCTGAGTAATATCTGTTTTGCCACTGTCTGTTGCGATTCCGTTAGGACATCCCACGCTCGTTCCGCCGTCGTCGCTACCGAACCGACGACACCGCCGGATTGCCGGTATCCGTCGACGGTCAAGCGCTTGCCGTCGCGCTTTTGCCAAATCGCCTCCATCACATGGGACAACAGCGGCAGTGTGCCTGCGCCTGCAACCGCGTCGGGGCCTTGATCATTCGCTCCGCATAGCTCGCTGATCACCAGTTCCTGCAGTCCCGGTTCCAGCACGAGACCGGCCAGCCGCGTAGGACCTGTCATCACTTCCCGCAGTTCGTCCAGGCGCATCGAATCGAGCACATAGCTGTGATGATTCAGCGCGGCGGCCAGCATCGGATAATCCAAGCAACGGGCATAGAAATCTGCTCGAACGGCGATTATCACTATCGAAGCATGGCCCTGGCGCGGGGCCGCAGCCTGTCCGAGCGCATTGAGGAAAGTATGTCGCTCGTGCTCGTCCTCGCAGGCAGTGAACAGTTCCTCGAATTGATCGACGACCAGTAATCGATCCCGATCCGGTGCCCATTTGTCCAATGCGTCCGCAACCGTGTAGTCGTCACCACCACCGTCTATCGCCTTTCGTAGTGACGCCACCGGCGCACTCCCGGGCTTGCAGGTTGCGAATTCCCATTCGTCGGAGGATTCCGTGAGCGCGGGGATCAGTCCCGCCTCCAATAGCGACGACTTCCCGGCCCCGGACGCGCCAACCAGAACGGCGAGTCCACTGGAGTCGTGGTCTTGGATCGCCTTCTGCACCATCGCTTCCAGCGCCTCGGTGGCGCGGCGGCGGCCGAAGAATAATTCTTTGTCGTCGCGACGATAGGATTTCAGGCCGAAGTACGGAACGGTGGTGCTGATCTTCGTAGTGCGTGGAATCGTGCCGTTCGATTCTATCCACAGCTGTTGCCAGCGCCGGAGATCCAGCAGCGGATGATCTACCGGATGGCCTTGTCTGCTGGCCATACCGATCAATGTTGTCAGGACCGGCTCGAATGATTCGAATCGGGCCGGCGTATTTCGGCCGGCGGCCCAGTCGCTTATGCGCTGTGACGACACGGTGGTGTCGCGACCCTTGCCATGTGCTTGTTGCGCCCGTGCGTTGACCATCGTGGCCACGCGCCGCATGGATGGGTTGCCTGCCGCGGAGAAGAGTTCGGCGAATCTCTGGGCGAGAACCGCTCGCGGAGGCGCCCCCTCCAGCTCGTTGAACGCCGAGGCATTGCCCCTTGTCACACCCATGCACCCCACTTGTGAAGCCGTAAACGGCCGTCAGCGAGCCGTCCATGGGTTGCTGCGACCGGGCATCTTCAGCCGATCGGTTCCAGATAGTAGCAGTACCTTGCGGCGCAAGCCGGAACTTATAGGGGCATGTGATAGTCGCCGACGGCGGACCGTTGCCGTCGGCCTGCGGCCGACTGATCCACGCGTGGTCGGATGGATCGCGGGCGGTCGGCCTGGGGTGGGTCAGCGGGGGCGGTTCTGGAAGATCAGGTCCATTACCTCGGCGCAGACGCCGCCTACGAGGTATTGGGGCTGATAGATCTGGTGTGAGCGGGCGGCGAGTTCCAGTGCGCTGATGGTGATCTGGCCTATGCCGGAGCGGGCGATCGTGTCGACGGAGCTGGCCCAGACTACGCGGGGGATCTTCGCCCAGGCGATCATGCCGAGGCACATGGCGCAGGGTTCGCCTGTCGTGTAGAGCGTCGTATTCGACCATCCGGAGTTTCCGTGTTGTTCGACGTAGGTATTGATGGCGACGACCTCGCCGTGGTAACCGGGGTGGAGCGAGCCCTTGTTGACTCCTTCTGCCATCAGTTGCCCATTGTTGTGGACGATGACGGCACCGAACGGGTATTTCGGATTACCGGCCGCCAGCCGGATCGCCTGAGTCATTTGTGTTTGATGGAACTGGAGTTCGGCCGCGGTCGGCCGATAGCTTCGCAGGCGGTTCAGGGTGATGCTCGTCGGCTCGTCGAGTTCGCATGGCTCTGCGGCCGCGCTGGTGGATGAACCGGCGGTTACCAGTGCGGCGATCGACGCGGTCAATGCCAATGCCGCCGTGCGCCGGGAAGGCCCGTAATGGGACGTATTCGGTGCCATGGGCGTCAGTGTGCCAGAAATGCGTCGAATTCTCGCTCCGAAGATATCTCGTTGGCCGCCGAGATCGGTGCCCGGTCCGGGCGCGGGAACGGTGAGGATTGCCCGGTCCGGGCGGTAACTCGAGGCCCTGAGCAGGGGAATCGCGGTATGGAACGAGGGGCTCGCTCGCACGGGTCCGTTATTCGCAATACTATGGCGGCTGATCGGCCGGTCCGGTTGATTGTGGGTCGTCTTGGATTGTCGGCCTCTTCTCGACACTGCGCCGGAGCGGTGGACCGATCTGAGAAATGCGGAGGGGACAGATCGGTATGCCGCTCCGCCGCGGAGTTTACCTCATGTGTGCATGAATTGCATCGGAGGATCTCTCCGTAGCGGAGATACATTTCCGGAATCGTTCAGCGGTTGGCGAGTTCGGAGAGTCGGTAAGCCAATGCTCGGCGTACGGCGGGGATGTGGGTGGCGATGCGAATGACGATATATAGGTAATGCCCGAGCCGGGCGGGTCCGCAGGGTCGATATCCGCGTCATTCGATCGGTGAACGAAACGACTCAGAGCGCGATCGGACGGCGAGTGTTCTCGTACTCGTCGAGAGGGGCCACAGGCACGCCCTGTGGGACCCGCGCGAGCAGCGTGCCGAGCAGGGCGGCGCTCATCTCGACGCAGATTCTCGGATTGGCCCTGTGCCGCTACGTATTACGACTTCCGCCGGTGGTCGCGCTGACGCACGAGCAGATCGTCGCCGATATCGGGCCGATCATCCAGCGGTATCTGTCCGGTCGCTGAGACCAGGTGTCGGGCAGGGTGCCGTCGAGACCGTTGAAGCCGTATTCGCGGGCGAGTTCGGCGATTCCATTGATCCGGCCGTGGTCGCGCCGCACACGATCCGCAGGCGCGCGCCGACCTGTTCGGGATCCGGATGATCCACCGTACGGCCGGCCCCACGCTACCGAGGCCGTCACCAGATCGCCAGATCGGCTGTCTCTTGGATGGTTTCGGGCCGGTCGTAATCCGAGCCGCCGCGCCCGCGGATGCTGCTGCGGCCGGTGCAAACGACAGTCGTCCTCGCTTCGCTGAGGCCCGCGGCGATACCGCGCCCGGCCCCGCGAGTCGCCCCCGCGACCAGTGCGACTCGCTCTCGCAGCGGTTGAGTCATTTCCGCTTGCTGATGAATAGCGTTTGCGTACCGCGGCCCACAGGCCCCTTCTCGTCGAACAGCCGGGACTCCGCCAATCCGGTACCACTGCGTTCCGGATAGGTGGTGGCGTCCAGGCAGATCCATTCGCCGACGGGCTCGCGGTGCAGGGTGACGGTCAGATCGGTGTTGATGAAAAGGTAACTGTCCCAATCCAGGACGGTGCTGATGCCGTTGCCGTGATCGGCGGCGACCAGGGTGCGCTCCAGTGGGCTGGGCACGGTCCCGGCGACCACGGGGCGGCGCAGGCGCATCCAGCACACCGCGGGGCCAGGCTCGCTGAAACCACCGGCGGCGAAACGGTATTCGACGCCGGTATGGAATCCGATCTTGTGCGCGGTGGGGAACGTCGCCGATTCGGCGATCGTCTCCGGGCCCGGCCGAGTTCCGCTGGGCAGCACCGTATCCGGCAGCTCCAACTCCGGATCGGCCTGACGGACCCGCCAGGCATTGGCCTTCAGCACCGGCCCCTTCGCGGAACTCACAGTCGCCTCGACCAATTCGACGCTGCGCCCCGGCCGGGTGACCCGCGCCTCGACGATCACCGGCGCCAGTGGCACCGGCCCGAGAATCTCCACCGCGATGCGAGCCACCCGAAATCCGGCGCGGGGTTCGCAGCGCTCGATGACATGTCCGAGCAATGCCGACGGCGGCCCCGCGTGCTGGGCATCGGGCGCCCAGGGCCCGCGCGTCAGTTCGGTCGATTCGAACCGCGTCGGATCCGTCGGATCGGGCAGATAGAAGGCCTCCATGCGTCCTTACTACCGCATCGCGGCCGCAGGCCCGGCGGCGGTGCGCGCCGGGGCTGAGCACGGCGGATGACCGGCGGATAATGTTCTGGGCGCGAAGGGGTCTCGCCTGACCGGGTGACCCGCGGATCGCGCCGAGGAGGCTTGTGGTGCTGGTGGAGGGGTTTGTCGAGCGCGGATTCGAGGGGGTCCGGGACGGATTCGCCCAGGCGCACGACGGCGATGAGGGCGGCGCGCAGCTGTGTGTGTATCGCGGTGACCGCGTCGTGGTCGATCTGTGGACGGGACAGGATCCGATAGCCGGGAAGACGTGGGACGCGCAGTCGCTGACGGTGCTGATGTCGGTGTCGAAGGGTATGACCGCGACCTGCGTGCATATGTTGGTCGAGCGGGGCCGACTCGATCTCGACGCCCCGGTTCGCGACTATTGGCCGGAGTTCGCGGCGGCCGATAAGGCCGATATCACCGTCGCCGATGTGCTCTCCCATCGTGGCGGCCTGTCCAGCTTCGATGCCGAAGCCGGGATCGGTGCGATGGAATTGACCGACTGGTCCGCGTGCGTGGCCGCGCTGGAGTCGATGACTCCGCTGTGGCAGCCGGGTACCGCGTTCTACTATCACTCGCTCACCTGGGGTTATCTGGCCGGCGAACTGATCCGGCGGGTCACCGGCAAGAGTGTCGGCGAATTCCTCGCCGCCGAGGTCGCCGAGCCGCTCGGACTGAGCCTGTGGATCGGCCTGCCGGACAGCGAGGAACACCGGGTCGTCGCGCAGTTCACCCGGCGGCAGATGCCCGGGGCCGCCGAGGTGGAGGCGATGCTGGGCCGCATGGGCGTCGACATCACCGCGCGATTGGTGCGCGCGACGCTCGCGACGGTCGCGACCAGGGACACGGGCCTGGAATTGCTCAACACCCGCGAGGGGCATGCGGCAGAGATACCGTCCGGCAACGGAATCGGCAACGCGCGCTCGCTGGCGCGGATGTTCGCGGCGACGATCGGCGAGATCGACGGCATCCGGTTGCTCACCCCGGAATCGGTGCGGCGCGCACGGCAGCCGCAAACCGCGGGGCTCGGCCGCCCGGCGCCGCTGGATGTGCTGCCGCGCGGCAATCATTTCGCCCACGGATACGAGCTCACCCGTCCCGCCCAGCTGCTCGGCGACGGAGCGTTCGGCCAGATCGGCTCCGGTGGCCGGATCGCCTTCGCCCATCCCGAATCCGGTATCGCCGTCGGCTATACGTGCACCAATATGGTCGGCGACGACACCGGCGGCCCCGATCCGCGCTGGCTGCCCTGGACCGCGGCATTGCGCGCGGCCTCGGCCGGATTACCCTGAGCCGTCCCGGAACCCGTGGTTTGCTCAGTCTCTCGATTCAGTAGCGGTATATCGCTACGTGAGCATTGGTGGCGGTCCCGATACTGGTAGGACCCAAACATGAGGCCGTGCCCTGACCGGAGGGACTGAAGGAGCCACTCCACGAACCTTCGTAAGGACCGATGTCCATGAACGGGAAGGCATTCGGTATGCCGTGCAGGCCGACGCATTCGATGATCAGGGCGTACTCCCTGCCGACGGGTGCATCGTTGTCGTGGCATGTCGCCTTCGCGCTGATCAGATCTCGCGTCACGACACAGTCCTGTGGCGTGGCTTGGGCTGTGCCGGAGCCGATTGCCGCGGCAAGGCCCAGAGTCGACACGGCAGCGACCGTGACTCGTGCCGCGACGGTTGTCATCTTTCTCATTCGAAATCCTCCCTGACGGTTCATATGCGCATCGGTCGCGCACGGCGAGTTATTACGAACGGACAGGCAACCGTGTGGATCTTGGCTCTGTGTGGGTTGTGTTGGAGCGACGTGGATTTCACGCACAAGACCCTCGAGGTCACGCTCGGGCGGCCGGTGGCGGACGATCCGATGACTGAGCTTCGGCATGAGAAAGGCCCCGACCGGTACTGCGCTGGTCGGGGCCTTATCTCGCTGTGCCCTCGGCAGGATTCGAACCTGCGGCCTTCTGCTCCGGAGGCAGACGCTCTATCCCCTGAGCTACGAGGGCGGGGTGGACCCGGTCGTCGTTGTTTGCACGTCGTCCGATCGGGCGGGGAAAGCGTATCGCATCGTGGGGTGTGCACCAAAAACCGGGGGTGAGCCGGGGGTCAGTTGAGGGGGAGGGTGGCGACTCCACGTGCGGTGAGCATCGTCGTCATGAGCTGCATCTCGCCCTGCTGGGTGGTCTTCATGCTGGCGGCCAGCGAACGGACGGCGTCGGTGTCGGCGCGGGCGGTGGCGTATTCGATCATGGACAGGCCGCCCTGATGGTGGCGCAGCATCAGCTGCAGGAACAGGGTGTCCTGGGCCGGGCCCGTGAGTGCGCGGAGCTGTTCGAGCTCCTGGGGTGTGGCCATACCGGGCATGGTCTGCACGGGCCCGGACATTTGATGCGACATGTCGTGGTCGTGGCCGGTAGGGGTTGCGCTCATCCAGCCCATATAGCCCTCGGGATCGAGGATCGGCTTGCTCCACAGTTGCAGCCAGCCCTGCATGCGCCCGGCCTGATTCTCCTGGGTGGTGAGGATGTCGTAGGCCAGCCGCTTCACATTCGGATCGCTGCCGCCGGACAGCTCGAGACCGGCCATCTGCACGGCCTGCGCGTGATGGACGGACATGTCCTGGCAGAAGCCGGTGTCGACCGCGCCGGGCGCGGCATCGGGGCGGTGCTGCAAGGGAATTCGCGCGATGAGGCCGATCGCGAATCCCGCGAGCAGCATCCCGGCGACCGAGAGGATGAGAATCGCGGTGCGTTGCCGCACGGCTACCGCTTCGGTGCCGGTGCGAGCTGTCCGGGCGCGCCACCCGGCACGCCCGGCATACCCGGCAGTCCGGGAATGCCCGGGATGCCGCCCGGCATACCGCCGATGCCCTCGTCGGTGGCCGGAGTCAGGCCCTTACCGTCCATCGGGACCGCGTCCGGGCCCGGAGGAGTCGGATCGAACGGCGGTGGGTTGTTGGTGTCGAACGTCGGATTGTCGCAGGCCGCACCGACTTCCGGATAGGCGTACTGATTCAGCCGCAGGGACGAGATGAATTCGCCGATGCGCTTGTCGTCGGCGCCGTCGACCTTCAGCTGATGTCCCCACGACTGCAGCGAGATCGGCGAGTCGATGCCCGGATACGGCGACATCAGCATCGCCGGCTTGTTCTCCACCTTCTGCT
Organism: Nocardia sp. NPDC051570; assembly: GCF_044454005.1. Classification (NCBI taxonomy): domain Bacteria; kingdom Bacillati; phylum Actinomycetota; class Actinomycetes; order Mycobacteriales; family Nocardiaceae; genus Nocardia; species Nocardia sp. NPDC051570. Next base: position 674,219 of record NZ_JBITDI010000003.1, read on the forward strand.
TCAGCTCGTCGACGGCCGGGCCGGTGATCTTGTCGGGGTTGTAGGCGATCCAGATCGCCCCGTGTTCGAGTGCGTGCACCGCGTTCTCGGTCCGGATCGGCTTGGGATAGACGACGCCGGTGCAGACCGCCCACGACTCGTCGTGCGGTCCGCCCATCGGCGGGCTCATGTCGTAGGCCACCCGCTGCGGGGCGCGCACATGCAGACCCGCCGGGTAGTCCTTCTTCACCACGCCGCCGATCTCGCTCGACGGATCCTTCTTCTCGGCGGTCGGTGTGAACTTCTCCGCATCCGCCTTCTCCTGATACTTCGGCACCAGATACACCGCGAGCGCGGCGATCAGGCCGATGACCACGACGGCGGCCCCGACGGCGGGCCACGGAATCCGGCTCCCGACGGGTTTCTTCCCGGTGCCCCCCGTTTTGCGGGCCGGTGCGGATTTGGCGGCGGCACGAATTGCCTTGGCCGATTTCGCGCTGGTGTTCGGCATCGCTGATGTGCTCTCTTCGACATGTCGGACGGTCCCGCAATGCGGCAGGCTGGTGTTGCCGACCCGGTTTGCTGGGCGCCTGCCCGTAGGTGCCCGCCGACGGCGTGCGCCTGCTCAGACCATAGGATAAGGACTCGTGACTCCAGCTGACCTTGCAGATCTCCTTCGTGCTACCGCGGCGAAGGTGCTTGTCGACCGCGGATCGGACCCTTCGGTCCTGCCCGACGAGGTCAAGGTGGAGCGCCCCCGCAACCCGGAACACGGTGACTATGCCACGAATGTGGCCATGCAGGTGGGTAGGAAGGCCGGTTTGGATTCCCGCGAGTTGGCCGGCTGGCTCGCCGAGGCGCTGTCTGCGCACGAGGGTATCGAGTCCGCCGATATCGCGGGCCCGGGCTTTCTCAACATCCGCCTGGCCGCGGCCGCCCAGGGCGCGATCCTCGAGAACATCCGCGCGGCGGGCGCGTCCTACGGCACCTCGACCGCGCTGACCGGCACCAGGATCAATCTGGAATTCGTCTCCGCCAACCCGACCGGTCCGGTGCATCTGGGCGGCACCCGCTGGGCCGCGGTCGGCGACGCGCTCGGCCGGATCCTGGCCGCGCAGGGCGCCGATGTCACCCGCGAGTACTACTTCAACGACAACGGCGCGCAGATCGACCGCTTCGCCGAATCGCTGGTCGCGGCGGCCACCGGGGCGCCCACGCCCGAGAACGGCTATGCCGGTTCCTATATCGGCGAGATCGCGAATCAGATCGTGGCCGCGCATCCGGACGCGCTGAAACTGCCCGCCGAGCAGCGCACCGAGCTGTTCCGCCGCGAGGGTGTCGAGCTGATGTTCGCGCATATCAAGCAGACCCTGCACGCCTTCGGCACCGAATTCGACGTGTACTTCAACGAGAGTTCGCTGTTCGCCTCCGGTGCGGTCGACCGCGCCGTCGAGCGGCTCAAGACGATGGGCAAGCTCTACGAGAAGGACGGCGCCTGGTGGATCGCCAGCTCCGAATACGGCGACGATCAGGACCGGGTCGTCATCAAGAGCGACGGCAAGGCGGCCTACGTCGCCGGTGATATCGCCTACTACCAGGACAAGCGCGCCCGCGGCTTCGATCTGTGCATCTACATGCTCGGTGCCGACCACCACGGCTACATCGGCCGCCTGAAGGCGATCGCCGCGACCTCCGGCGACGATCCGAAGACCGTCGAGGTGCTGATCGGCCAGATGGTGAATCTGGTGCGCGACGGCGTGGCCGTGCGGATGAGTAAGCGCGCGGGCACCGTGGTGACCCTCGACGATCTGGTCGAGCTGATCGGCGTCGATGCCGCGCGCTACTCGCTGGTGCGCAGCTCGGTCAACACCAGCATGGATATCGATCTCGACGTCTGGACCAAACAGGGCAACGAGAATCCGGTCTACTACGTGCAATACGCGCACGCCCGCACCTGCGCGGTCGGCCGGAATGCCGCCGATCTCGGATTCGCCGGGGTCGCACCGGATCTCGCGTTGCTGACCGCCGACGAGGAGGGCGAGCTGATCCGCACCCTCGGCGAGTATCCTGCCGTCGTCGCGAGCGCGGCGACGCTGCGCGAGCCGCATCGCGTGGCCCGCTATCTGGAGGAGCTGGCGGGCGCGTACCACCGCTTCCAGACCAACAAGACGCTGCGCATTCTGCCGCAGGGCGACGATCCGGTCGCGCCGGTCAATGCCGCGCGCCTCGAACTGGTCAACGCCACCCGCCAGGTTCTCGCCAACGGCCTCGGGCTGCTCGGCGTCAACGCTCCGGAGAGGATGTGATGAGCGTGTCCGAGCGTCCCGGTGATCCGGCCGTGATGATCGATCTGCCCGCGAATGTGTGGCCCCGCAATGCCACTCGCGACGCCGACGGCGTCGTGCGGTTGGCGGGTGTGTCCGTGACCGAGCTGGCCGAGCAGTACGGCACGCCGCTGTTCGTGATCGACGAGGACGACTTCCGTTCCCGCTGCCGGGATATGGTCCGCGCGTTCGGCGACAATGCGCGAGTCCACTACGCCTCCAAGGCATTCCTGTGCGGCGAGGTCGCGCGCTGGGTGCGCGACGAGGGCCTGTCCCTGGACGTCTGCTCCGGCGGCGAGCTGGCCGTCGCGCTGCACGCGGGCTTCCCTCCCGCGCGAATCGCCCTGCACGGCAACAACAAGTCCGTCCCCGAGCTGGAGGCCGCGGTCGCCGCGGGCGTCGGTCATGTGGTGCTCGACTCGCTGATCGAGATCGATCGGCTCGAGGCCGTGGCCGGGCGCGCCGGTGTCGTGCAGGACGTGCTCGTGCGCGTCACTCCCGGCGTGGAAGCCCATACCCACGAATACATTTCGACCGCGCACGAGGATCAGAAGTTCGGCTTCTCGATCACCGGTGGCGACGCCCTCGAGGCGCTGGCCCGGGTGTTCGAATCGCGGAATCTGCGCCTGGTCGGCCTGCACAGCCATATCGGCTCGCAGATCTTCGAAATCGACGGCTTCGAGATCGCCGCGCAGCGCATGCTCGGACTGCTGCGCGATGCCGTCGACAAGTTCGGCGCCGAGCGCACGGCGCAGATCAATACCCTGGATCTCGGTGGTGGCCTGGGCATTTCGTATCTGCCGCACGACGATCCGCCCCCGCTGGACGAGTTCGCGGCCAACCTGCGCCGCATCGTCGCCGAGGAGGCCGCCCGCGCCGGATTGCCGACCCCGGCCATCGCGGTCGAACCGGGGCGCGCCATCGCCGGACCCGGCACCGTCACCGTCTACGAGGTCGGCACTACCAAGGACGTCAGCCTCGACGGTGGCCTGCGGCGGCGCTACGTCAGCGTCGACGGCGGTATGAGCGACAACATCCGGCCCGCGCTCTACCAGGCCGAATACGATTGCCGCCTGGTCTCGCGCGGCAGCGATTCCGATGCGGTGCTGGCCCGGGTGGTCGGAAAGCATTGCGAGACCGGCGATATCGTCATCCGCGATACCTGGATGCCCGCCGATGTCGGCCCCGGCGATCTGATCGCGGTGGCGGCGACCGGCGCCTATTGCTATTCGATGTCGAGCCGCTACAACCTGCTCACCCGCCCGGCCGTGGTGGCCGTGCGCGCCGGGCAGGCGCGGTTGATCCTGCGCCGGGAGACGGTGGCGGACCTTTTGAGCTTGGAGGTGGAACCATGACCGAGGTCGGGAACAGGGCCGTATTCGGATCCGATCATCCGATTGGCGTCGCGGTCCTCGGCATGGGCAATGTCGGCACCGAGGTGGTGCGGATCCTGCGCGAGCACGCCGAGGATCTGCGCTCGCGCGTGGGCGCCCCGGTCCTGCTGCGCGGTATCGCGGTGCGGCGCCTCGACGTCGACCGCGGCGTGCCCGCCGAACTGCTGACCACCGACTCCGAGGCGCTGGTCGCCCGCGACGACGTGGATGTGGTGATCGAGGTGATGGGCGGCATCGATCCGGCCCGCAAGCTCATCGGCTCCGCGCTCAGCGCGGGCAAATCCGTGGTCACCGCCAACAAGGCGCTGCTGGCCGACTATACCGGCGAACTCGCCGCCGCGGCCGAGACCAGCCGCGCCGACCTGTATTTCGAGGCCGCCGTCGCCGGCGCCATTCCGGTGGTGCGCCCGCTGATCCAGTCGCTGTCCGGTGACCGGGTCAACCGGGTGGTCGGAATCGTCAACGGGACAACGAATTTCATTCTCTCGGCGATGGACGAGACCGGCGCCGACTACGAGGGCACGCTGCAGGAGGCCACCCGGCTGGGATATGCCGAGGCCGATCCGACCGCCGACGTCGAGGGGTACGACGCCGCCGCCAAGGCCGCCATCCTGGCCTCGCTGGCCTTCCACACCCGCGTCACCGCCCACGATGTGTACCGCGAGGGCATCTCGAAGATCACCGCCGAGGATCTGGAAACCGCTGCGGCTGTGGGTTGTACGGTCAAGCTGCTGGCCATCTGCGAGCGAGTGCCCGCCGCCCTCGGCGAGCCCGGGCCCGCCGAGGGCGGTAAGGAACGCATCTCGGTGCGGGTCTATCCGGCGCTGATCCCGCGCAAGCATCCGCTCTCGGCGGTCAACGGCGCGTTCAACGCCGTGGTCGTGGAGGCCGAGAATGCGGGCCGGCTGATGTTCTACGGTCAGGGCGCCGGCGGCGCGCCGACGGCCTCGGCCGTCATGGGCGATCTGGTGATGGCGGCGCGCAACAAGTTCTACGGTGGCCGCGCGCCGGGCGAGTCGGTTTATGCTGAGCTGCCGATCGCGCCGATCGGCGATACGCCCACTCGTTATCACGTGAATCTGCAGGTGGCCGACCGTACCGGAGTTCTACAGGCCGTGGCCGGTGAGTTCGCCAAGCACGGCGTGAGCATCTCCACGGTCCGCCAAGAGGGATCCGATGAGGGCGCCCGGCTCGTCGTGGTCACCCACCACGCGCGGGAGTCGGCGCTGGCCGATACGGTGGCCGCACTGGCCGAATTGGAATCCGTCACGTCCGTGACCAGCGTTTTGAGATTGGAAGGCACCGAGGAATGAGTACCACTGGACTTCCGGTTCACACTGCGTGGCCGGGTTTGATCGCGGCCTACCGCGATCGACTGGCGGTGGGCGCGGATTGGGAGCCGATCACGCTGTTCGAGGGCGGCACCCCGCTGGTGCCGGCGCATCATCTGTCCGAGCTCACCGGCTGTGAGGTCTACCTCAAGGTCGAGGGCGCGAACCCGACCGGATCCTTCAAGGACCGCGGCATGACCATGGCGATGACCGATGCCAAGGCCCGCGGCCAGCAGGCGGTGCTGTGCGCCTCCACCGGCAACACCTCGGCCTCGGCCGCGGCCTACGCCACCCGCGCGGGCATGCACTGCGCGGTGCTGATCCCCGAGGGCAAGATCGCGATGGGCAAGTTGGCCCAGGCGGTCATGTTGGGCGCCAAGATCATTCAGGTGCGGGGTAACTTCGACGACTGCCTCGAGCTGGCGCGCAAGGTGACCTCGGAATTCCCGCAGGTCGGCCTCGTCAATTCGGTGAATCCGGCGCGGATCGAGGGTCAGAAGACCGCGGCCTTCGAGATCTGCGATGTGCTCGGCCGGGCCCCGGATGTGCATGCGCTGCCGGTCGGCAACGCCGGCAACATCACGGCCTACTGGAAGGGCTACAGCGAGTACCACGCCGACGGCGTCACCGCCTCGCGCCCGCGCATGCTGGGTGTCCAGGCCGCGGGCGCCGCGCCGCTGGTCAACGGCGCTCCGGTGCAGAATCCTGAGACCATCGCCACAGCCATCCGGATCGGCGCCCCCGCGTCCTGGAACGGCGCGATGCATGCCAAGGAAGAGTCCGGCGGCGCGTTCCGCGCCGCCACCGACGAGGAGATCCTCGCGGCGTACCGCCTGATCGCCGGCACCGAGGGCGTCTTCGTCGAGCCCGCCTCGGCCGCCAGTGTGGCGGGCCTGCTGGCCGCGCGCGCGGAGGGCTGGCTCGAGCCGGGGCTGACCGTGGTCTGCACGGTGACCGGCAACGGCCTCAAGGATCCCGATACCGCGCTGAAGGGCATGCCCGAGGTCCGGGCGATCGCCGTGGATCCGGTCGCGGTGGCCCACGAACTGGAGCTGGCCTGAATTGAGTTCCCGCGAAGGTCAAGTGCTGACCAGGACCCTGCCGGCCGGAATCACCGTCACGGCACGGGTTCCGGCCTCCAGTGCCAATCTGGGGCCCGGATTCGACTCCCTGGGCATCGCATTGGGCCTCTACGACGAGATCGTGGTGCGGACCACCGAATCCGGCCTGACCATCCGGGTGGAGGGCGAGGGCGCCGACGATGTGCCTTGGGGCCCTTCGCATCTGGTGGTCCGTGCCATCGAGCGCGGCCTGGAATCCATGGGTGCCTGGGCCGACGGCCTGGATGTGGTGTGCCGCAATGCGATTCCGCACTCCAGGGGTTTGGGCTCCTCGGCCTCGGCGGTGGTGGGCGGCCTGGCCGCCGGTCGCGGCCTGGCCGCGAAATTCGATCCGGAACTCGACTGCGACGATGCCGAATTGGTCCAGCTGGCTTCGGAATTCGAGGGACATCCCGATAATGCGGCCGCGAGCGTCCTGGGCGGAATCGTGGTGTCGTGGACCGAACTACCCGCCGATCCGTCCGTCGATCATCATGCGCGGACCTACCGGGCGGTGCGTTTGGATCCCCATCCCGCACTGTGCGCGACGATATTGATTCCCGAGGAGCGTTCGGCCACCGCGCATACCCGCGGCCTCCTACCGGAATTGGTGCCGCACGGCGACGCGGCCTTCAACGCCAGCCGCGCCGCGCTCGCGGTCGTGGCCCTGACCCAGCGGCCCGACCTGCTGCTTCCCGCCACTGCGGATCGGCTGCATCAGATGTATCGTGCCGCGGCACTGCCGTTGACGACGGCATGGGTGACCCGGTTGCGCGAGGCCGGAATTGCGGCGATCGTCTCGGGCGCGGGTCCGACCGTATTGGCCTTCAGCGCCGGGGAATTGCCCGCCGAGCTGCGTGAACAGGCCGCCGCCGACGGCCTTCGAGTGGTGACGCCGACCATCTCCGACGGCGTGCGGGTCGATTGACGGCGTGCCTGCCTTGCTGATGGGAACCGTGGGAGCTATCCTGAGCACGTCCGTACATCGTGCGCGTCAGACGCCGGTGCTTCATCAGGGCAATCGCTCCAGCAGGCTCCTTGCTTCAGGCTCGGGACACGAGTCTCGGACATCCGGGAAAGCAACTGGAATGATCTCTCCCACCTTCGTAATCCGGTGGCCGAAGCCCAGGTGGTGACGGCCGCCGGTCCGGCGGGGCAGGCGATACGGCATCCGAGCTCGGCGCGATGATCGGGCTTCGGGACGAAACCCTCGAATAAGCACACGGCTTTCGAGGGAAGGAAAGGATCTCCGTGACAGATACGGACCTGCTCGCGACACCCGGGGTGGAAACCAATGGAAGTTCCTCGGGCCGTCGCGAAAGTGACTCCGGACAGATTTCGAAGATGAGCGAACACACTGACGTCGCACGATCGGGGCTGACTGGAATGTTGTTGCCGCAGTTGCGTGCGCTTGCTGGAGAGCTCGGTATCCGAGGAACCTCCGGGATGCGTAAGGGCGATCTGATCGCCGCCATCAAAGAAAATCAGGCCACCACGTCCGGAAAGGCCCCGCGCGGCCGCAACGAGACGAAGTCCGAGGCGACCGCTGACGTGAAGACGGATTCGTCGAAATCTGCCGCGCAGACCGCTGAGGGACCGTCGTCGACCGGTGGGGAGTCCGCCTCGGCGAAGAATGCCCCGGCCAAGACCCGGACGCGGGTCGAGCAGCCGACGCTGGACAGCGTGGTGGACGACAAGCCCGTGACCGCTTCCGCTCCCGCCGAGGCCACCGAATCCGGTGCGCGCCCTGCCGATTCGGGCGAGGACAACGGTCGTGAGGGTGGTCAGCGCGGCCGGGGCCGTCAGCGTCGCGGCCGCGATCAGCGCGGTGGCGCCACGAACGAGGCGAGCTCGGAAGGCTCGTCGAGCTCGGAGCCCAAGGACGCCGAGGCCAAGCCGGAGCAGGAGGGCGGCGAGCGCCGTCGCGACCGCAACCAGCAGAACGGCCAGAATCAGAGCAGCCAGGCCAGCCAGAACGGCAACCGCGCCGAGCGCACGGACCGTCAGGACCGCGCGCCGCGCGATGCCGACGACGACGAGGGCGGCCGTGGCCGCCGTGGTCGTCGATTCCGTGAGCGTCGTCGGGGGCGGGATCGTGAGGGCGGCGAGAGCCGTGGCCCCAACGAGGTCGAGATCCGCGAGGACGACGTCCTGCAGCCGGTGGCCGGCATTCTGGACGTGCTCGACAACTACGCGTTCGTGCGCACCTCCGGCTACCTGGCCGGCCCGAACGACGTGTACGTCTCGATGAATCTGGTCCGTAAGAACGGTCTGCGCCGCGGTGATGCCATCACCGGTGCGGTGCGCGCGCCCCGCGACGGCGAGCAGAGCAATCAGCGGCAGAAGTTCGATCCGCTGGTGCGGCTGGACACGGTCAACGGCTCGGATATCGAAAGTGCCAGGCGCCGACCGGATTTCAGCAAGCTGACCCCGCTGTACCCGAATCAGCGGTTGCGGCTGGAGACTCAGCCGAACAAGCTGACCACCCGGGTGATCGATCTGATCATGCCGATCGGTAAGGGTCAGCGTGCGCTGATCGTGTCGCCGCCGAAGGCGGGTAAGACCACGATCATGCAGGACATCGCGAACGCGATCGCGGTCAACAACCCGGAGGTCTACCTCATGGTTGTGCTGGTCGACGAGCGTCCGGAAGAGGTCACCGATATGCAGCGCACCGTGCGCGGCGAGGTGATCGCCTCCACGTTCGACCGGCCGCCGGGCGATCACACCTCGGTCGCCGAACTCGCCATCGAGCGGGCCAAGCGTCTGGTGGAGATGGGCCAGGACGTGGTCGTGCTGCTCGACTCGATCACTCGATTGGGACGTGCGTACAACAACTCCTCGCCGGCTTCGGGCCGCATCCTGTCCGGTGGTATCGACTCGACCGCGCTGTATCCGCCGAAGCGATTCCTCGGCGCCGCACGCAATATCGAGAACGGCGGCTCGCTGACGATCATCGCCACGGCCATGGTGGAGACCGGTTCGACCGGTGACACGGTGATCTTCGAGGAGTTCAAGGGCACGGGTAACGCCGAGCTCAAGCTCGACCGCAAGATCGCCGAGCGTCGCGTGTTCCCGGCGGTGGACGTCAACCCGTCCGGCACCCGTCGTGACGATCTGTTGATGAACGCCGACGAGGCCGCGGTCCTGCACAAGCTGCGCCGCGTCCTGTCGGGTCTGGATTCGCACCAGGCGATCGATCTGCTGATCGACCGGTTGAAGAAGACCAAGACCAACCTGGAATTCCTGATGCAGGTCTCCAAGACCGCGCCGGGAGCCATCGACGAGTGAGTGCCCACTCGTAGCTTTTCCGCCAGCGCCCGGCCCTGCTCTATTCGCAGGCCGGGCGCTGGCGTTTTTGTGCCACCTCTTCCGGCATCGCCCGTTTCGAATAACTGATTCGATCCGGATCCCGTCGCTGCCCGGTGCGGGTGTTGGCGGCGAACGCGGTCAGCGGGGTCGGCCGGTAGAAGATCACTCCGATCACCGCCGCGCCGACGATGAGAAAGCCCAGGATCAGCGCGGTGATCGTGGTGACGCCACCGGTGGAGACGACGGTGGCGGTGAATTCGAATTGCGGAGTGTCCGTGGGGAGATTCGCGGCCACCGCGGGCGGCCGATCGCCCGGCGCCGACCACCAGCCGATGGCCACCAGTATGAACAGGGCCGCGAACGCCGATCCGGCCAGTCGCGTACCCGCGGATGCGGAGGCCGGAGACCTGGATCTCGTCGCCCCCCGAGCGGCGTGGAGATTCACTGCTGTCCTTTCACGTAATCGCACGGTTCTCACCTGGCGATACTCTATGAACAGCCGTGTACGCGTTCCCGAGTAGCGAACTACTCGACTTCGGCGTCGCCCGGGAATGAAACCTACCAGGGGTGCGTTGTGAGAACGTGCCAGCCGTTCTGGCATACTGGGTCGCTGGTGCGTCTGCTGGTAGAAGGCAGAGCATCCCGCCTAGTCGGTTCCGGTTCACGCCCTCGCAAGTCGACGGCGACCCGGCGACCACATCGAAAGGACACCCATGAAGGCAGGAATCCACCCGACCTACGTGCCGACCACCGTCGTCTGCGGTTGCGGCAACACCTTCCAGACGCACAGCGCCAAGGAGTCGGGCCACATCACGGTCGAGGTTTGCTCGCAGTGCCACCCGTTCTACACGGGCAAGCAGAAGATCCTGGACACCGGCGGCCGCGTCGCCCGCTTCGAGGCCCGCTACGGCAAGCGCGCCGCCAAGAAGGCCGACGCCGACACCAAGTAGCCGTTCCGTCGACGCCCGTCCTGCATGGCAGGTCGGGCGTCGGTGTGTTTCAGGACAGCAGGCGAATCCCATTTTCGCTTCCTGACTTGGCTCGACCCGCAAGTTCGCGGCCCGGCTCGTTTCTGGACTGACGGAGCGGGGGAGCGAAGCGGAGGAGCGGGGGAGGGAAGAAACGAGCCTCAGGGGCCGCGAACCCGCGACGCCGAAGGCGGCGCAAACAAACAAGGAGCACCCGCGATGGCCGATAAGACGGCCCCGTCGGCTATCGACGACATCCTGGCCGAATACTCCGGCCTGGAGACGCAGCTGGGCGATCCGGAGCTGCACAACAATCCGGGCGAGGCTCGGCGCGTCGGTAAGCGGTTCGCCGAGCTCGCTCCGGTCATGTCGACCTATAACAAGTTGACCTCCGCGAGCGACGATCTGGCCGCCGCGCGTGAGCTGGCGGCCGACGACTCCGCGTTCGCGGCCGAGATTCCGGGGCTCGAGCAGCAGGTCGAGGAGCTGTCGAAGGCACTGACCGATCTGCTCGCCCCGCGCGATCCGCACGATGCCGACGATGTGGTCCTCGAGGTGAAGTCCGGTGAGGGCGGCGAGGAATCGGCGCTGTTCGCCTCCGATCTGGCCCGCATGTACATCCGCTATGCCGAGCGGCACGGATGGAAGGTCGAGGTGCTCGACGCCAACATCTCGGATCTGGGCGGCTACAAGGAGGCGACGATCACCATCAAGAGTCGCGAGCCCAGCCGCGACGGGGTGTGGTCGAGACTGAAGTTCGAGGGCGGCGTGCATCGCGTACAGCGCGTGCCGGTGACCGAATCGCAGGGGCGTATCCATACCTCCGCCGCGGGCGTACTCATCTATCCCGAGCCCGACGAGGTCGAGCAGGTGCAGATCGACGAATCCGATCTGCGCATCGATGTCTACCGGTCCTCGGGCAAGGGCGGCCAGGGTGTCAACACCACCGATTCGGCCGTGCGCATCACCCATCTGCCCACCGGCATCGTGGTGACCTGTCAGAACGAGCGATCCCAGCTGCAGAACAAGATTCGTGCCATGCAGGTCCTCGGGGCGCGGCTGCAGGCGCTGGCCGAGGAGCAGGCCGATGCCGAGGCGGCGGCGGGCCGGGCGAGCCAGATTCGCACGGTGGACCGGTCCGAACGCATTCGGACCTACAACTTCCCGGAGAACCGGATCACTGACCACCGCATCGGTTTCAAGGCCCACAATCTGGATTCGGTGCTGGACGGTGAGTTGGACGCCCTCCTCGACGCATTGGCTGAAGCAGACCGCGCGGCCCGCTTGTCGGCGGAGTAACCCGGTGACGGAGATCCAGCCCGGGCAACTGATTTCGTGACAACATGGGTAACTCATCGGGTACGTCCAGAGCTGGTCACGTTCGTGACCGCCGGTCCGCGACGGAGGTGTCGTGACACCTATTGATCGGCAAGAAACGCGGGGAGGCGGAGGAGCTCGTCCAGAGCTGGTCACGTTCGTGACCGTCGGTCCGCGACGGAGATGTCGTGACACCCACTGATCGGCAAGAATCGCGGAGTGGCGGACAGGCGTTGCGTACTGCGCTTGTCGAGGCCGCCGAGAGCCTGCGGCGGGCCGGAGTGCACAGCCCGCGCGTCGATGCCGAATTCCTGGCCGCCCATGTGCTCGGCGTGGAACGTCTCCGGCTCGCGCTGATCTCGATGATGACGCCCGAACAGCTGGGGGAGTACCGGAAGCTGGTGGCCCGGCGCGCGGAACGTGTTCCGCTGCAACATCTCACCGGCGCCGCGGCCATGGGCGAGATCGATCTCGCCGTCGGCCCGGGCGTCTTCGTGCCGCGGCCGGAGACCGAACTGCTGTTCGCCTGGGCCCTGGCGCACTTGGAGGCGGCCGGACATGAACATCCGCCCGTGGTGGTGGATCTGTGCACGGGCTCCGGCGCGCTCGCCCTGGCGATAGCGCATGCCCGCCCCGATGCGGAAGTTCATGCGGTGGAACTGGATTCGGTCGCGATGGGATGGGCCGAGCGCAACGCCGAGACCCGCGCCGCCGACGGTGACACTCCCATCACCCTGCACCGAGGCGACGTCACCGACCCGGGAATCCTGTCCGCCCTGAACGGACGAGCCGACGTGGTGATCTCCAACCCGCCCTACATCCCGACCGGTGTCGTCCTGGATCCCGAAGTGGCCGAACATGATCCACACCTGGCCCTGTTCGCCGGCGCGGACGGCCTGGACGTCATCCGCCCGATGATCGCCACCATCGCCCGCCTCCTGCGCACCGACGGCGTCACCGCGATCGAGCATGACGATTCCAACGGCTCCCAGGTAGTGACCCTGCTCACCACCCACGGCGGCTTCACGGCCGTAATCGAACACCCCGACCTCGCGGGCAAACCCCGCTTCGTCGCCGCCCGCCGCATCAACTGATCCCGGCCTGCGGTTGCTCGAAGATTACCTCTGACTCAGAGTGAATTAGCTCTGGATCAGAGGTATTCTTGGACGCATGGAGATTGTGGCCGCTGTGGATACCCCCGATCGGGAGCTGGTCGGGCGTTTGTTGCGGACGTTCGGACGGTTTCGCAGGCAGACGGGGCGGCTGGCGGGGCGTAGCTTCGATGGGTCGGGGGTCAGTACCTCGCAGGCGGAGTTTCTGCGGCTGGTGGGGCGGAATCCGGGGATTTCGGTGAAGGAGGCGGCGGGGGAGCTCGGGCTTGCGCCGAACAGTGTGTCGACCTTCGTCACCGCGCTGGTGCAGGCGAATCTGCTGGAGCGGCAATCGGATTCGGAGGATCGGCGGGTGATGCGGTTGAGCCTGCCCGCGCCGGTGCAGCAGCGGGTCGACGAAACCCGCAGGCGCCACCACGATCTCATCGCGACCGCGCTCACGGAACTCACTCGGGAGGAGCGCGACGAATTGGTGCGCGGCCTGGCCGTGGTGAACAAGGTGTCCGACATTCTGCACCGGCAAGAGACGAGGGCGAACAAGTGACCGAAATCAACAGTCCCGCAGTCGAATGCGTGGGCCTGACGCATCGCTATGGCGACCATATCGTAGTCGACCATCTGGACCTGCGCATCGACCGCGGCGAGGTCTTCGGCCTGCTAGGCCCCAACGGCGCGGGTAAGACCACCACGATCAGGCTGCTCACCACACTGATGCCGGTGCAGGAGGGCGAGGTTCGGGTACTCGGCTTCGAGGTCGGCCGCCGCAATACCGATATCCGCTACAACCTCGGCTATGTGCCACAACAGCTGTCGATCGAGGGATCGCTGACCGGACGGCAGAACGTCACCTGGTTCGCCCGGCTGTTCGACGTCCCGCGCCGCGAACGTGCCGAGCGCGTCGAGGAGGTGCTCGCCGCGATGGATCTGCTCGACGTCGCCGATCGCCTCGCCGCGGGCTATTCCGGCGGGATGGTCCGCCGCCTGGAATTGGCGCAGGCGCTGGTCAATCGCCCCGCCCTGCTGATCCTCGACGAGCCGACGGTCGGCCTGGACCCGATCGCCCGCGACAGCGTCTGGGAACGGATGCGCGATCTGCGCCACCGATTCGGCACCACGGTGCTGCTCACCACGCACTACATGGAAGAAGCCGACGCGCTCTGCGATCGAATCGCCCTGCTGCACAAGGGAGTTCTGCGGGCGGAAGGCGCACCGGAGGATCTGAAGACCGCTCTCGGCCCGACGGCCACGCTGGAGGACGTATTCCGTCACCATGCGGACGCCGATCTGGAGGGAGACAGCAATACTGATGGAGGCCTGCGCAATGTCCGAAACACGCGTAGAACAGCACAGCGCGCCGGTTGATTTCCCGCCGCTGCGCCTGGCGCCGCACGGCCCGGCGCGCGTGGTCGCACTGGGTTCGCGAATCACCACCTTCGCCCTGATCGAGTTGCAGAAGCTGCGCCACGATCGCAGCGAACTGGTCACCCGCGCCGTCCAACCGGCGCTGTGGATGCTGATCTTCGGCACCACCTTCGCCCGCCTGCGGACGATCCCGACCGGCAATACGCCGTATCTGGATTTCCTGGCGCCGGGCATCATCGCCCAATCCGCGCTGTTCATCTCGATCTTCTACGGCATCCTGCTGATCTGGGATCGCGATGCGGGCATCCTCAACAAGCTCATGGTCACCCCGACCCCGCGCGCGGCGCTGATCACCGGCAAATGCTTTGCGGCGGGTGTGCGATCGGTAGCGCAGGTGCTGATCATCGTGGTGCTGGCGCTGATCATGGGCGTGCATATGACGCTGAATCCGCTGAAGCTGTTGGGCGCGGTCGTCGTCGTCATCCTCGGTGCGGCCTTCTTCTCATGCCTGTCGATGAGTATCGCGGGCCTGGTCTCCAAGCGGGATCGGCTGATGGGTATCGGCCAGGCCATCACGATGCCGCTGTTCTTCGCCTCCAACGCGCTGTATCCGATCGATCTGATGCCCGGCTGGTTGCGCGCGGTCAGCCATATCAACCCGCTCAGCTACGAGGTCGACGCGCTGCGCGGCCTGCTGGTCGGCGTCGATGACCACCTGTGGACGGATATGGGCGTGCTGGTGCTGTCCGCGGTCGTCGGAATCGCCTGTGCCTCCGCGCTTTTGGGCCGTCTGGTCCGATGAGCGAGCCGTCCCGCCGGTCCGGCCACAGCACAATCGGCGGCAACCCATAGACTCACTCGTCGTGAGTACCGTCTACGACTGCTCCGATCCCGACTCGCGTGCCGCCGGCATCACCGCCGCGCGGGCCACCCTGAAATCCGGGCGGCTGGCCGTCATCCCGACCGACACGCTCTACGGGATCGCCGCCGACGCGTTCGATTCGTCGGCAGTGTCCGCACTGCTCGCGGCCAAGCGCCGCGGGCGGGATATGCCGGTTCCGGTGTTGGTCGGCTCGTGGAACACCATCGACGGACTCGTGTTCTCGGTGCAGCCCCAGGCGCGCGAGCTGATTCGCGCGTTCTGGCCGGGCGGATTGAGTCTGGTTGTGCAGCAGGCACCGTCGCTGGCCTGGGATCTCGGCGACGCTCGCGGCACGGTGATGCTGCGCATGCCGCTGCATCCGGTCACGCTGGAACTGCTGCGCGAGGTCGGACCGCTGGCGGTGTCCAGTGCGAATGTCTCCGGCCAGCCGCCGGCCACCACCGTCGAGGAGGCGCGCGGTCAGCTGGGCGATCTGGTGAACGTGTACCTCGACGGCGGCACGGCCGATCACGGGGTCGCCTCGACCATCGTCGATCTGACCTCCGACAGGCCCCGCATCCTGCGTGAGGGTGCGGTCACGGCGATACAGGTCGCGGAGGTGCTCGGCATGTCTCCGGATGAGCTGACGCCCGAGACCGCGCGGTGACGGCCTGGTAGATGCTTCTCAGTCAGGGAACGACATACAGTCAGAGCGCGGTCGTTCCGCTACGCGAGCTGTTGCTGGTGTTGCTCGTGTCCGCGGTGATCACGCTGCTGTCCACCGGTGGTATCCGCGTGCTGGCCATCGCGTTCGGCGCGGTGGCGATACCGCGTGAGCGGGATGTGCACGTCAAACCGATTCCGCGCATGGGCGGGGTCGGCATCTATCTCGGTGTGCTCGTCGCGGTGGCCTTCGCGCACCAATTGCCCGCGCTGCGACGCGGATTCGACTATCCGCGCGATATCCCGGCCGTGGTGGTGGCGGGCACGCTGATCGTGCTGGTCGGCGTGCTCGACGACCGCTGGGGTCTGGACTGGCTGACGAAGCTGGTGGGGCAGATCACCGCCGCGGGGGTGATGGCGGTGATGGGATTGAGCTGGGTCGCCATCTACAACCCGTTCAACAACACCACGGTCGTGCTGGATCCGCTGACGGGCGGCCTGATCACCGTGGCCATCACCGTGACGATGATCAATGCGATGAACTTCGTCGACGGCCTGGACGGCCTGGCGGCCGGTTTGGGGCTCATCGCCGGGGTCGCGGTGTTCGTATTCACCGTCGGACTGCTGTACGAGCAGGGCGGCGCGACCGACACCTATCCGCCCGCGCTGCTGGCCGCGGCCCTTGCGGGCGGCTGCCTGGGATTTCTGCCGCACAACTTCTCGCCGGCGCGGCTGTTCATGGGCGATTCCGGATCGATGCTGATCGGACTCATGCTGGCGGCCGTATCCACCGGCGCCTCGGGGCGAATCCCGCTCACCGGGTACGGCCCTCGCGATATCGTCGGCCTGCTCTCGCCGCTGCTGCTGGTCGGCGCGGTGATGTTCATCCCGGTCCTGGATCTGGTGATGGCGATCATCCGGCGGGCGCGGGCGGGCGTCAGCTTCTCCACGCCGGACAAGATGCATCTGCATCACCGGCTGTTGCAGATCGGACATTCGCAGCGCCGGGTCGTGCTGTTGATCTACTTATGGGTCGGTGTGCTCGCGTTCGGGGCTGTCGGCACATCCTTGATGGATCGACGGCTGGTGGTGTTGCTGTTCGCGGCCGGACTGGTTTTCGCCCTGGTGGTCACGGCGGTGCCGTCCCTGCGGGACGTGGCCCTGCTGCGTGGGCGGAGGCCGCGCGGCGGCGATACGGGCGACAGGTAAAGTAATCGAACGTGAGCACCGCATCCGAGCACCATCCCGACGCCCCGCTGCGCGCCGCGTTGCGCTACGGCATCGCCGGATTGATTGTGCTGGTGATCGTTTCGGCGGTGCTCGGCTCGATCCTCGCGGGTGCTTCCGGGCTGTGGGGCGCGCTGATCGGATCGGCCATCGGCGGCTTCTTCATTCTCACCACCGCGGCGCTCGTGCTGTTCAGCGCGAAACTGGATTCCGGTATCCAGGGCATGGTCATGCTGGCGAGCTGGGTCGGAAAACTGCTGGTCGTGATGGTCGTGGTGGCCGCGCTCAAGCAGTTCGACTTCTACAACTCCATGACGCTGTTCCTGACCGTGGTCGGCGCGCTGCTCATCGTGCTCGGCGCCGAGACCTACGGCCTGCTGCGTCAACGGGTTCCGATCGTGGCGACGCCCGATGAGCGCGCCGATCAAGATCATTCGAATGTTTGACAAGACCCCCTACACGTTGTCGTAGATATCTTGGTAAACTCTTTACCGTAAGCACCCCAACCATAGGGCCGGTCACTACCACCTCATGAGAGCGGCTATGCTTACTGCCGTGTCGAACCTGAGGGGGTTCGGCCCTGCACCGTCGACGATGTCGCCGACGTACAGACGCCACGAGCGGGTGACGCCCGCGCAGCTGCTGACGAACTTCGAGCCGACCTGAGTCGACCACCAGATCGTCAATGTCCGATCGAACCGCGGGTATCGCCGTACCCGCGGCCCGAACACGGGAGAGAACGCTGAGCGTCACCAATCTGGCGGGCGAGTTCCACGCGCCTTCGCTGCAAGACTTCTACCCTCCGGCTGTGCTGTTCGAGGGGACGCCTTTCGAGCTCGACCGTTTGATGCTCATTCGCATCCTGATGTCGGTCGTGCTGTTGGCCGTCATGTTGCTCGCATTCCGAAGCCCGAGGCTGATCCCGCGGGGTCTGCAGAACGTCGCCGAGTACGGATTGGTGTTCGTGCGCGAGCAGATCTGTGACGAGATCCTCGGCAAGGAATCCGGGCGGAAATTCTTCCCGTTGATCGCCACCATCTTCTTCACGGTGCTGTTCCTGAACTTCTCCAGCATCATCCCGTTCCTGAACATCTCCTCGAACGCGCGAATCGGCATGCCGTTGGTGCTGGCCGTGATCGCCTACCTGGCGTTCAACTACATCGGCATCAAGAAGTACGGCTTCTGGAAGTACATGCGCTCGTCCATCGTGGTGCCGAATGTGCCGCCCGCGATGCACGTGCTGCTCATTCCGATCGAGTTCATCTCGACCTTCATCCTTCGCCCGTTCACGCTGACCGTCCGACTCATGGCCAATATGCTGGCCGGTCATATCATGCTGGTGTTGTTCTTCAGTGCCACGCAGTTCTTCCTGTTCGAGGGCGCGGCCTGGATGAAGGGATTGTCGCCGTTCTCGCTGGTCGGTGGGTTCGCCTTCACCCTCTTCGAGATGCTGGTGATCTTCCTGCAGGCCTACGTGTTCGCGCTGCTGACCGCCGTATACATCGGCCTTGCCCAGCACGCCGACTCACACTGACCTGACCGCACAACCGCATAAGGACTGACCCACACGCCGCCGGGGGTGTGGGCAACAGAAAGGGAAAAGAAATCTCATGAGCCTCTCCTACGTGGCCGCTGAACTCGCCCAGAACGCCGACAAGGTGAAGGGCTACGGCGCCGTCGGTTACGGTCTGGCCGCCATCGGCCCCGGCATCGGCGTGGGCATCGTGGTCGGTAAGGCGATCGAGGGCATGTCGCGTCAGCCCGAGCTGATGGGCACCATCCGGACCAACATGTTCCTGGGCATCGCGTTCACCGAGGCGCTGGCCCTGATCGGCCTCGTCGCCGGCTTCATCTTCTGATTGCCATGAACACGATGTATTTGCTCGCGGCCGAGGAAGGGGACGACATCAACCCCCTCCTGCCCGAGTCGTACGACATCATTTGGTCGCTGGTCTGCGTCGCCGTTATCGCGTTCGTCTTCTACAAGTACGTGATTCCGCGTCTGCAGAAGGTGCTCGACGAGCGCTCCGACAAGATCGAGGGCGGCATCGCCAAGGCCGAGGTCGCGCAGGCCGAGGCGCAGGCGACTCTGGAGCAGTACCAGCAGCAGCTGGCCGAGGCCCGGCTCGAGGCCGCGCGCATTCGTGAGGAGGCCCGCACTCAGGGTCAGCAGATTCTCGCGCAGATGCGTTCGGAGGCTCAGTCCGAGGCCGATCGCATCGTCGCCGCTGGTCACTCCCAGCTCGAGGCGCAGCGTCAGCAGATCGTGACCGAGCTGCGTGGCGAACTCGGCCGCACCGCGGTCGATCTGGCCGAGAAGATCATCGGGCAGTCGGTGTCGGATCAGGCCAAGCAGGCCGCGTCGATCGACCGATTCCTTGCAGAATTGGACGAGAAGGCCGGCATCGGGGTCGGAAGGTAACGAACCGAAAGTGGGAAGCATGTACGCAGCGAGCCGCGAGGCGAGCACCCGCGCCCGGGAAGCTCTGTCGGCCGCTCTCATCGGCAGCGACTCCGTCGCCGCCACGACGGGCTCCGAACTGTTCGCCGTAGTCACCGTGCTCGACGATCAGCGTTCGCTGCGTGTGGCGCTCGCGGATAAGTCGGTGTCGAGTTCGGCGCGTGCCGAACTGGCCGAACGCGTCTTCGGCGGCAAGATCAGCGCGGCCACCCTGGCCGTGCTGACCACCGCCGTCGCCCAGAACTGGTCCCGGGCCCGGGACCTGGTCGACACGCTGGAATTGCTCGGGCAGGAGGCACTGCTGCGGGCCGCGACCGATCGCGGCCGCATCGACGCCGTCGAGGATGAGCTGTTCCGGCTCGGCCGGATCGTCGAGGACTATCCGGACCTCGAACAGGCCCTCGCCGTGCGCGGCACGCCGGCGCAGGCCAAGCGTGAGCTGCTCGAACGGCTGCTCAGCGGCAAGGTCGAGGACATCACCCTGCAGCTGGCCCAGCAGGCCGTGGGCCGATCCGTCGGTGACGTCGGTCCCGTCTTCGACCGGCTGTCCGACCTCGCGGCGGCACTGCGCAGGCAGATCGTCGCGCACGTGCGTGCGGCGGTCGAACTGACACAGCAGCAGCGGGAGCACCTGGCGGCCTCGCTGCAGCGCATCTACGACAAGCCGATCACCGTGCACGTGCAGGTCGACGAGACCCTGCTGGCCGGCGTCGTCGTGCGCGTCGGCGACGACGTCATCGACGGCAGCGCCATCGGACGGCTGCTGCGCCTGCGGCAGTCGCTGACCTAGCCGCACACCCCCCGACATTCCTCCAGACCACAGCGAGAGCAGGAAGAACATGGCGGAGCTGACGATCTCCCCCGATGAGATCCGTAGCGCTATCGAGAGCTACACCCAGAGCTACACCCCCGAGACCTCCATCGAGGAGGTCGGCACGGTCACCGATACCGGCGACGGTATCGCCCACGTCAGTGGCCTGCCCTCGGCGATGACCAACGAGCTGCTCGAATTCCCGGGCGGCGTACTGGGCGTCGCGCTGAACCTCGAGGACACCTCGATCGGTGCGGTCATCCTGGGTGAATTCGACACCATCGAGGAGGGCCAGGAGGTCCGCCGGACCGGTGACGTGCTCTCGGTGCCGGTCGGCGACAAGTTCCTCGGTCGCGTCATCGACCCGCTCGGCAAGCCGATCGACGGCCTGGGCGAGATCGAGGCCGAGGAGCGCCGCGTGCTCGAGCTGCAGGCCGCGACCGTGCTGCAGCGGCAGCCGGTCGGCGAGCCGATGGCCACCGGCATCACCGCCATCGACGCCCTGACCGCCATCGGCCGCGGCCAGCGCCAGCTGATCATCGGCGACCGCAAGACCGGTAAGACCGCGGTCTGCATCGACGCCATCATCAACCAGAAGGCGAACTGGGAGTCGGGCGATCCGGCCAAGCAGATGCGCTGCATCTACGTCGCCATCGGTCAGAAGGGCTCGACCATCGCGGGCGTGAAGACCGCGCTGGAGGCGCACGGTGCGATGGAGTACACCACCATCGTCGCGGCCCCGGCCTCGGACTCCGCCGGCTTCAAATGGCTTGCGCCCTACACCGGTTCGGCGCTGGGCCAGCACTGGATGTATCAGGGCAAGCACGTCCTGATCGTGTTCGACGACCTGTCCAAGCAGGCCGAGGCCTACCGCGCGATCTCGCTGCTGCTGCGCCGCCCGCCGGGCCGTGAGGCGTACCCGGGTGACGTGTTCTACCTGCACTCCCGTCTGCTGGAGCGTTGCGCGAAGCTGTCCGACGAGATGGGCGCGGGCTCGATGACCGGTCTGCCGATCATCGAGACCAAGGCCGGCGACATCTCGGCGTTCATCCCGACCAACGTCATCTCCATCACCGACGGCCAGGTCTTCCTCGAGTCCGACCTGTTCAACAAGGGTGTGCGCCCGGCGATCAACGTCGGTACCTCCGTCTCCCGTGTCGGTGGCGCCGCGCAGACCAAGGGCATGAAGAAGGTGTCGGGCTCGCTGCGTCTGGAGCTGGCCCAGTTCCGTGAGCTGGAGGCGTTCTCCGCCTTCGCCTCCGATCTGGACGCCGCCTCGCTGGCGCAGTTGGAGCGCGGTGCCCGCTGGGTCGAGCTGCTCAAGCAGGATCAGTACTCCCCGGTCTCGGTCGAGGATCAGATCGTGTCGCTGTTCCTGGTCGACGGCGGTTACTACGACACCGTGCCGGTCGGCGACGTCCGCCGCTTCAACGTCGAACTGCTGGAGGATCTGCACCGCAGTGCGGCCGACGCCTTCAAGGCGATCGCGGGTGGCAAGGTGCTCGAGGGCGATGCAGCCGAGCAGATCAAGACCGCGACCGACAAGTTCAAGCACGGCTTCCTCGCCTCCGACGGCAGCCGCGTGGTGAACGAGCCCGAGGCCGGTTCGCTGGACCACGAAGAGGTCGAGTCGCTGTCGGTCACCCGCAAGCACGTCGAGAAGTAACGCGGCGAGCCAATGCGACTGTCCTATCGAGCGATTGAAGGGAGTGTGACCAGTGCCCAGCTTGCGTGAATTGCGCTCCCGCATTCGCAGCGTCGGTTCGATCAAGAAGATCACCAAGGCTCAGGAACTGATCGCCACCTCGCGAATCAGCAAGGCGCAGGCCCGAGTCGCCGCCGCGAAGCCGTACGCGGAGGAGATCACGAAGGTGCTGAGCGAGCTCGCCGGCGCCTCGTCGAACCTGAACCATCCCCTGCTCACCGAGCGGGAGAATGCGCGCCGGGCCGCCGTGCTGGTGATCACCAGCGACCGCGGTATGGCCGGTGGCTACAACTCCAACGTGCTCAAGCGCGCCGAGGAACTCTTGACGACACTGCGCTCCGAGGGCAAGGAGCCGGTGCTGTACGTGATGGGTTCGAAGGGTCTGACCTACTACACATTCCGTAACCGCAAGGTGATCGGTTCGTGGGCCGGATTCTCGCAGCAGCCGCACTACTCCGACGCGTCGTCGGCCTGCACCCATCTGGTGGAGGCGTTCATGGCGGGCGCCGACGGTGAGGTTCCCGCGCCGAACGGCGAGGGCGTGATCGAGGGCGTCGACGAGATCCATATCGTCTACACGCGTTTCGTGTCGATGCTGTCGCAGGTCCCGGAGGTACGCCGGCTGGCGCCGATCCAGGTGAGCTTCGTCGACGAGAACTACGACCTCGGCGAGGATTTCGTCACCGACTCCCCGAGCGCGGAACTGCATCCGCTGTACGAATTCGAGCCCGACGCGGACACCCTGCTCGGCCGCCTGCTGCCGAAGTACGTCAACACCCGGATCTACTCGTCGTTGCTCGAGGCCGCGGCCTCGGAGTCGGCCGCGCGCCGCACCGCGATGAAGGCGGCCACCGACAACGCCACCGATCTGGTCAACGGCCTGACTCGCCAGGCGAACTCGATTCGGCAGGCGAACATCACGCAGGAAATCAGTGAAATCGTCGGCGGCGCGAATGCGCTGGCAGCCGGTCCTAGCGACTAAGCCCACCCAGGAAGAGAAACAATGACCGCAGCAGTTTCTGCAGAAAACAAGAGCCGGGCGGGCGCTGGTACAGGCCGCGTCGCCCGGGTTATCGGCCCCGTCGTGGACATCGAGTTCCCGCGCGGCGCCATTCCGGAGCTGTACAACGCTCTGCACGCCGAGATCACCCTCCCGTCGGTGGCCAAGACCCTGACCCTCGAGGTCGCACAGCACCTGGGCGACAACATCGTTCGCTGCATCTCGATGCAGCCGACCGACGGTCTGGTCCGCGGCGTGCCGGTCTCCGACACCGGCAAGCCGATCTCCGTGCCGGTCGGTGACGTCGTCAAGGGCCACGTCTTCAACGCCCTCGGCGACTGTCTCGACACCCCCGGCCTCGGCCGCGACGGCGAACAGTGGGGCATCCACCGCCAGCCGCCGCCGTTCGATCAGCTCGAGGGCAAGACCGAGATCCTGGAGACGGGTATCAAGGTCATCGACCTGCTCACCCCGTACGTGAAGGGTGGCAAGATCGGTCTGTTCGGTGGAGCCGGTGTCGGCAAGACCGTTCTGATCCAGGAGATGATCACCCGTATCGCGCGTGAGTTCTCCGGCACCTCGGTATTCGCGGGCGTCGGTGAGCGCACCCGTGAGGGCACCGATCTGCACCTGGAAATGGAAGAGATGGGCGTCCTTCCCGATACCGCCCTCGTCTTCGGCCAGATGGACGAGCCGCCGGGGACGCGTATGCGCGTCGCCCTGTCGGCCCTGACCATGGCCGAGTACTTCCGCGACGTGCAGAACCAGGACGTTCTGCTCTTCATCGACAACATCTTCCGGTTCACCCAGGCCGGTTCCGAGGTCTCGACCCTGCTGGGTCGTATGCCCTCGGCCGTCGGCTACCAGCCGACCCTGGCGGACGAGATGGGTCAGCTGCAGGAGCGGATCACCTCGACGCGCGGTCGCTCGATCACCTCGATGCAGGCGATCTACGTGCCCGCCGACGACTACACCGACCCGGCGCCGGCCACCACCTTCGCCCACCTGGATGCGACCACCGAGCTCTCGCGCCCGATTTCGCAGAAGGGTATCTACCCGGCCGTCGACCCGCTGACCTCGACCTCCCGCATTCTGGAGGCCTCGATCCTCGGCGATAGGCACTTCGCGGTGGCCAACGAGGTCAAGCGAATCCTGCAGAAGTACAAGGAACTCCAGGACATCATCGCCATCCTCGGCATGGACGAGCTCTCCGAGGAGGACAAGGTCCTCGTCGGCCGCGCCCGTCGCCTGGAGAAGTTCCTCGGCCAGAACTTCATCGTCGCCGAGAAGTTCACCGGCCAGGTGGGTTCGGTCGTGCCGCTGGAGCAGACCATCGACGACTTCGATCGGGTCTGCAAGGGCGAGTTCGACCACTTCCCCGAGCAGGCGTTCAACTCCTGCGGTGGTCTCGACGATGTCGAGAAGGCCGCGAAGAAGATCGCCGGGAAGTAGTCATCATGGCGGAGATGTCAGTTGATCTGGTTTCCATCGAGCGCCGGATGTGGACGGGCCAGGCGAGTTTCGTCAGCGCCCAGACCACCGAGGGTCAGATCGGCATCATGCCCGGCCACGAGCCTGTCCTCGGCCAGCTGGCCGAGGACAGCGCGGTGACCATCGTCGACACCGACGGTGAGCGCATCGTGGCGGCCGTGCATGGCGGATTCTTCTCGGTCACCGCGAAGACCGTCCGAATCCTCGCCGAGTCGGCGGAATTCGCCGCCGACGTGGATATCGAATCCGCGCGGGCGGTGCTGGCCGATCCGAACGCCTCCGAGGACGCGCAGAACGCGGCGCGGGCTCGGGTGCGTGCGGTGGAGGCCGCCGACGCCTGAGTTGCCAAGGGCGACAATTCGATTCACTGTCAGTGTGGCGGTCCCGGAAGTATCCAGGGCCGCCATACGGCGTTTCGGGGCCCGATGTGCGCGTTGCCGATGATGTAATAGCGACAACACCACCTGTTACCCATGAATTGGCGGAGCGAGGGGTGAATGAGAAGGCAGCAAGCAATTGTCCGGCCCCGGACCGTTCGATTCGCGGTAGGGGTGGTGGCTGCGATATCGGCAATCGGTTTGTGGTCGACCGGGGCCGCGCGTGCCGATGCGTTCGTCCCATTGCCCGACGGACATATCGATCGGCCCGGCATTTCGATGACGAGTACCGGTGAGCGTGCGATCATTTCGCCCTCGCTGGCCGCCAACGGCGCGAGCCGGGTGGCCTGGGTGTCGGGAAATGTGACCGTCGTCGTCGATACTCCGCCCGGTGTCGTCGGTCCGAACAACGGTGCGGTGAATTCGCCCGGCACCGACGATTCGTCCACGCACGGATCATCCGGTCTCACGGTCGGATACATCGTGGGCTGTCAGGTGCAGCTGGGTG
This sequence comes from Nocardia sp. NPDC051570, assembly GCF_044454005.1. Taxonomy (NCBI): domain Bacteria; kingdom Bacillati; phylum Actinomycetota; class Actinomycetes; order Mycobacteriales; family Nocardiaceae; genus Nocardia; species Nocardia sp. NPDC051570. Next base: position 699,523 of record NZ_JBITDI010000003.1, read on the forward strand.
CTCTGACGAATTCGCTCGGATTCTCGATTGCCACCACCGGCCCGGGTCTGTCCGGCGGAATCTCGTTTCCGATCAGCCCCGGCGAGATCAAGTGGGTGCAGATCAACACCATCGATATGCCGAAGTCGGGCACCTATTACCTGGACTATCAGGACGTCGCGATGGAGCTCCAGGGCTGCGGCGGCTATGCGCAGGCTCGGCAGTTCTCCGTCGTCGAACTCATCGGGGTCGACTACGCGAAGGTCACGCTCTACGGCATGCCGTTCAGCATCGGCTGAGGGCGTCACGACGAGACGAGGGAGCCCGCATGATCCGAAGAACGGGAGTGCCGACGGTCGCGATCGCGGCCGCGCTGTGGCTGTGCTCCGCCGGAGTCGCTGATGCGGATACGTTCATCCCGCTGCCCGGCGGCGCGATCACCCGCACACTGGGCGATGGCACGGTGGTGACGGTGTCGATCGAGGACGAGTCCGCGAAGATCAGCGGGTCGATGGCCGCGACACCGCTGCATCGCAACGTATGGACCACCGGCCGCGGCGTGGTCGATGTTTCGGGTGGCGACTCCGGCTCGGTATCGGTCAAGCTCTACCCCGGCTATGTGGTCGGATGCCAGGTCCACATCAATGGATTGACCTCGCGGGAGAACGAATCCGGGTCGATCAAGACGGGCGGACGGAGTCCCAGCTTCAGCGGCACTATCGGCGATACCGAGACGCTGGTGCTCGCGCCGGGGCAGACGGCGGCGCGCTACCTGCTCGATATCGAGCGGCCCGACGATTTCGGCAGTGACTCGCATAAGCGCTTCCACAAGGTGACAGGTCCGCACGCCAGCGTGAGCTGGACCGACGAGACCTTCGCCGTCGACGGCTGCGCGGGGTACGCCCAGGCCCGGACCTTCGTGACCGCCGTCGTCGCGACGGACAAGGCCAAGAGCATGACCACGGTCTGGGGTGAGCCGTTCAGCATGGGCTGAAACGCCTTGTCCGAGTAAATGTTTCATTGACATCGTGCTCATACACCCGGTCGGCGGATAGGCTCGACCGGGACAGAGGCGTACCGGTCGCTTGCGGTACGGGGGTGGTTTGTAGACTCGCCCCCACGGTGACCTTGTTCGGGATGGCACGACACTCGCGAGGGCACAGGGGCAAAAGCGAAGGGACGGACCTGGATTGCGGACCGGGATGGTGCTTCTGATCATTCTGGTGCTGCTGCTCGTCGGCCTGGCGCTGGCGTCCATCTACCGGTTCGTGATGTTGCGGCGCGGTGGGACGGCGGCGATCCTGCGGGTACTACCCGCCAAGGGCGGTCAGGGCTGGCGGCACGGTTTGATCCGCTATGACGAGGACCGCATGGTCTTCTTCAAGCTGACCAGCCTGAAGCTCGGCCCGGATTCGACGATTCACCGCCGTGGCATCGAGGTCGTGGACCGACGCGGTCCGGTCGGGGACGAATACGACATCATGACCGACGACATCATCGTGGTCACGGTCTCCGACGGTGACGGCAGCTACGAGCTGGCATTGGACCGCGGCTCGCTCGCGGCGTTCCTGTCCTGGGTCGAGTCGAGGCCATCCGACCGTATCCGGCGCCGCCCGACCCAATGAGGCAGACATACTGTCTGCATGAGTGTGCATCTGACGCGGATCTATACCCGGACCGGTGACGACGGCACGACCGGATTGAGCGATTTCTCCCGGGTGCCGAAGACCGACCCGCGACTGATCGCCTACGCCGACTGTGACGAAACCAATGCCGCGATCGGTGTCGCGATCGCGATCGGGCAGCCCGAGCCGGGGATTCTCCAGGTCCTGCGTCAGGTGCAGAACGATCTGTTCGACGCCGGCGCCGACCTGTCCACCCCGGTCGTAGCCGAGCCCAAGTACCCGCCGCTGCGCATCACCCAGCCCTATATCGATCGGCTGGAGGCATGGTGCGATGAGTTCAATGCCCAACTGGCGCCGCTGAATTCGTTCATTCTGCCCGGCGGCACGCCGCTGGCGGCGCTGTTGCACACCGCCCGCACGGTGGCTCGGCGCGCCGAGCGTTCGGCGTGGGGCGCACTCGACGCGCACCCCGACGACACGAACATGCTGCCCGCGAAGTATCTGAATCGGCTGTCGGATCTGCTGTTCATTCTCAGTCGCGTGGCGAATCCGGAGGGCGATGTGCCCTGGCGCCCCGGGGCCTCAGGTAGTGGAGACGCCGCGACCGACGCCCCCGACCATTAGGCTGGCCCCCGTGAGTGAACGGTTTCTGGTGACCGGTGGCAGTCGGCTTGCCGGCGAGGTCGCGGTCGGTGGCGCCAAGAACAGCGTCCTCAAACTGATGGCTGCCGCCTTATTGGCAGAGGGCACGACGACCATCAGCAACTGCCCCGACATCCTCGATGTGCCGCTCATGGCCGAGGTGCTGCGGGGTCTGGGCTGCGATGTCGTGGTCGAGGGCCAGGTGGTCACCATCACCTCGCCGACCGAGCCCAAGTATCACGCGGACTTCCCCGCGGTCACGCAGTTCCGCGCCTCGGTCTGTGTGCTCGGACCGCTGATGGCCCGATGCAAGCGGGCCGTGGTCGCGCTGCCCGGCGGCGATGCGATCGGCTCGCGTCCGCTGGATATGCACCAGGCCGGTCTGCGCCTGCTCGGCGCGACCAGCGAGATCGAGCACGGCTGCCTGGTCGCGCGCGCCGACGAACTGCAGGGTGCCCGCATCCGACTGGACTTCCCGTCGGTCGGCGCGACCGAGAACATCCTGATGGCCGCGGTATTGGCCGAGGGTGAGACGGTCATCGACAATGCCGCGCGCGAGCCGGAGATCGTGGATCTGTGCACGATGCTGGCGCGCATGGGCGCGCGGATCAGCGGTGCGGGGACCTCGGTGCTGACCATCGAGGGCGTGCAGAAGCTCTCGCCGACCACCCATCGCGTGATCGGCGACCGGATCGTGGCCGCCACCTGGGGCATCGCGGCCGCGATGACGCAGGGCGATGTGCGGGTCACCGGGGTGAACCCCAAGCATCTGTCGCTCGTGCTGGACAAGCTGCGCTCGTCCGGCGCGCGAATCTCGTTCGAACCGGACGGTTTTCGCGTGGTGCAGGCCGAGCGGCCGCGCGCGGTGAACTTCTCGACCCTGCCGTTCCCGGGATTCCCGACGGACCTGCAGCCGATGGCGATCGGCCTGGCGGCCATCGCCGACGGCACCTCGATGATCACCGAGAACATCTTCGAGGCGCGGTTCCGGTTCGTGGAGGAGATGATTCGCCTCGGTGCCGACGCGCGGACCGATGGTCATCATGCGGTGGTGCGCGGGATTCCGCGGCTGTCGAGCGCGCCGGTGTGGTCGTCGGATATCCGCGCCGGGGCGGGTCTGGTCCTGGCCGGCCTCGTCGCCGATGGGGTGACGGAGGTGCACGACGTGTTCCACATCGACAGGGGTTACCCGCATTTCGTGGAGAACCTGCGGTCGCTGGGGGCCGAGGTCGAACGGGTCCTCTGACCAAAACCCTTCTTGACCAGCCGATTTGACATCGAATCGGGCGACACGTAACTTATTCCAGGTCAGAGCGACACGGACACCGACCCGGAGCCGAGAGGCGAGGGAAACGAGGTTGGACGAGGAGCGCCTGACGATCACACTGGTTCCATCAAGATCGCGGATTTGGTTCTGCGCTCACGGTTGAGCTAAGCTTGAAAAGTTGCCTCACCGATCCGATGGGCTTTAGCTCGGACGATGGTTTGTGCGTGTGTTCTTTGAGAACTCAATAGTGTGTCGATGAATGTCAGTGCCAATAGTTTTATTGGTTCCGGCCCTTTCATACCCCCCGGTTGAAGGGTTGGAC